>SECN01000133.1 GCA_004173515.1 Myxococcaceae bacterium
CACGACATCATCTTCTTCTGGGTCGCCCGGATGATGATGATGGGCCTGCACTTCATGGGCGATGTGCCCTTCCGCACCGTGTACCTGCACGCGATGGTGCGCGACGAGAAGGGCGAGAAGATGTCCAAGACGAAGGGGAACGTCATCGATCCCCTGGACGTCATCCTCGGCGCCAAGGTGGACGCGCTCCAGCCGTCGCTGCGCAACCGCTTCCCGCAGGGCATGCCCGCGTTCGGCGCGGACGCGCTGCGCTTCACGCTCGCGTCGCTCACGCAGCAGGGCCGCGACATCAAGCTGTCGATGGACCGCCTGGGTGGCTACAAGGCGTTCTGCAACAAGCTGTGGAACGCCAGCCGCTTCGCCCTGATGAACATGGGCGACTTCAGCCTGGACAAGACGCCGCTGGAGGGCCGCACGCTGACGCTGGCGGACCGGTGGATCCTCTCCCGGTTGCAGAAGGCCACGGTGGAGACGCGCGCGTCGCTGGAGGTGTACGGCTTCGCGGAGGCGGCCTCCACGCTGTACCAGTTCCTGTGGGCGGAGTTCTGCGACTGGTACATCGAACTGGCGAAGGGCTCGTTGTACGGCGAGGACCCGGAGGCCAAGGACACCACGCGCGCGGTGCTGGTGTACTGCCTGGATCGCATCCTGCGGCTGATGCACCCGTTCATGCCGTTCATCACCGAGGAGATCTGGCAGAAGCTGCCGATGTCCCGGCCCACGGAGAGCATCTGCATCGCGGCGTACCCGGAGCCGGACACGGCGCGCGTGGATGCGTCCGCGGAAGCGGAGATGGCGCCGGTCATCGCGGCCATCGAGGGCGTGCGCACGCTGCGCGGTGAGAGCAACCTGCCGCCGTCCGCGAAGGTGAAGGCGGTGGTGCAGAGCCCGGATGCGACGACGCGCGAGCTGTTGGAGCGCTGGCGTGCGTACCTGATGCCGCTGGCCGGCCTGTCGGAAGTGCAGGTGGGCCCGCCGGGCGCCAAGCCTCCGCAGGCAGCGGCGTTCGTCAGCGGCAATCTTGAAATCTACGTCCCGCTCGCGGGTCTCGTGGATCTGGACGCGGAGCGCGACCGCCTGAAGAAGGAGATCGCCCGCGCCGAGCAGGAACTCACCAGTGTGCAGCGCAAACTGGACAACCCGAGCTTCGTGGCCCGAGCCCCGCCGGACGTGGTGGCGAAGGACCAGGCCCGGGTGGCGGAGCTCCAGGAGCGCACGGTCAAGCTGCAGGATCACCTCCAGCGCATCGCCCCGGAGCCCCCCATGTCCGAGCCCGAGACGCCGTCGCCGTTACCGGTCAGCACCGAGTCCGAGTCCTCCACCCTCGCGGCGTCCGAAAGCGCGCACGTGAAGGTGGCCACCGAGCCCAAGGCGTCGAAGGACGACGTGAACCTGGGCCAGGAGCTGAAGGGCGAGATGGAAGCGGAGGCCGCCGGGGAACCCGCGCAGCCAGCGGATCCCGTGGTGGAGGACGCGCTCAACAAGCTGCGTGAAGGCACCCGGGAAGGGCTGTCCCCCGCGGATCACCACGACCTGGGCGTCGCGTACATGAGCATGGGCCTCGTGGATGATGCGATGCGCGAGTTCGACCGGGCCAAGGAGGGCGGCGACACCCGCGAGGCTCCGGAGAACTCGGAAGGCAGCGTGAAGAAGCCGGCGGGCAAGAAGGCCGCTGCGGCGAAGAAGGCTCCCGCGAAGAAGGCTGCGGCGAAGAAGGCCCCGGCCAAGAAGGCTCCCGCCAAGAAGGCGGCGGGCAAGAAGAGCGCGGCGAAGAAGGCCCCCGCGAAGAAGGCGGCGGGCAAGAAGAGCGCGGCGAAGAAGGCTCCCGCGAAGAAGGCGGCGGGCAAGAAGGCCGCTGTGAAGAAGGGCGGTGCTCGCAAGGCGCCGGCCCGGAAGACCTCCGCGAAGGCGGCGGGCAAGAAGGCCGGGGCGAAGAAGGCCCCGGCGAAGAAGACCACCCGGGGCAAGCCGGCGGCCCGCAAGGCCCGTCGGTAGGAGGCGGAAGTGCAGCAGGACTATCTCGATCGGCTCATCGCGCTGTCCCTCGACGAGGACCTTGGCGCGGCGGGGGACGTCACCTCGCTGGCGGTGGTCCCCGCGGATGCGGAGGGAAGTGGGGAGCTGGTCGCGAAGGAGCAGATGATCATCGCCGGCCTGGACGCCTTCGTCCGCGTCTTCCACATGGTGGACGCGGAAGTGGAGGTGGAGGTCCTCAAGCAGGACGGCAACGAAATCAAACCGAAGGTGGTCGCCGCGCGCGTCCACGGCAAGCTGCGTTCGCTGCTCGCCGCCGAGCGCACCGCGCTCAACCTGGTGCAGCGCGCGGCGGGCATCGCGACGCTGGCCCAGCAGGCGGTGACGGCGGTGCGGGGCTCGAAGCTGCGGGTGCTCGACACGCGCAAGACGCCGCCGGGCATGCGGGGCCTCGCGAAGCACGCGGTGCGCATGGGCGGAGCGTCCAACCACCGCTTCGGCCTCTTCGACGGCATCCTCATCAAGGACAACCACATCGCGTCCGTGGGCGGTGACATCACCGAAGCCATCCGCCGCGCGAAGCTGAATGGCCCCCGCCTGGTGAAGATTGAAGTGGAGGTCACCAACTTCAAGCAGCTGGCGGAGGCCATCGCCGCGGGCGCGGACGTCATCATGTTGGACAACATGGACGACGCGCAGATCCGCGAGGCCGCGAAGCTGACGGCTGGCCGGGTCCCCCTCGAGGTCTCCGGCGGCGTCACGCTGGACCGGTTGCCCCGGCTGGCGAAGCTGGGCGTGGACTTCGTGTCGATGGGCGCGCTGACGCACTCGGCGCGGGCCATGGACCTGTCGCTGGAGATCCAGACAACGAAGAAGGCCACGCGCAAGCCCCGCGCGGCGTCGCAGGGCTGACGCGGTTCCTCATCCGACGCGGTGAAAAGGGCAGGGCGGGGCGGTGACCACCGACTCGACCTGCCCTTGTCGCGTCCGCTTCAGCCCGGAGCGTTTCCGGTCCTCCGGGCGGCCGTCCCCAGCCGCCAGAAGGCCCAGATGGATGCCGTGAGCAGGGATGCGGGAACGCTGCCGCACTTGCTCAGGAGAGGCGTGGCGGGCCCTGTACTCCCTACTTCCCGGTGAGCGCCTCCGCGCGCGGCTTGCCCTCCGCCGACGCGGGCATCCCCATCTCCAGCAACGCGGACAGCGTGGGCGTCACGTCCACCGGATCGATCTCCTGGAGGTACAGGCCCGGCTTCACGCCTTTGCCGGCGAACACCACCGGCACCTGCGTGTCGTACGAATACGGCGTGCCGTGGTTCGTCCCGCGCGGGTAGTCGCTCACCACGTAGAACGGCTTCGACACGAAGAGCACGTCCCCGCTGCGCTGCGGGTAGTAGCCGCGCCGCAGCGGCGCCACCAGGCCTCCAACGTCTGGCGCCGTGTCCAGGTCGTCCTTCGCCACCGCCAGCACCGCGAAGGGCTGCTTCGCGAGCCACGCCGCCGCCGCCCTGCGAACCGCTGCGCCGTCGAGCTGTCCCGACTCCAGCGCCTTGCCGCCCAGGTACACGTCCAGCTCCAGCAGCTTCACCGTCACCTCCGCCTTGAACTTCACCTGGAGTTCCTGCGCGAGGCCCTTCGCCGCTTCCACCGGGTTGAGGCGCATCGCGGGCACGCCCGCCTGGGCCCAGGCCTCCGCGATCTCCGCACCACCGTGGTCCGCCGACAGCGCGAGGGTCAGGTTCGCCTTGCCTCCCGCCGCGCGCTCGGCGGCGGTGATGAGCTCGCCCATCGCCTGATCCAACCGCAACAGCGTGTCCTGCATCTCCCACGAGTACGGACCGAACGCGTGGAAGACCGCGTCCGTGCCGCTGAAGCTCACCGCGAGGATGTCCGGCACGTCGTCCTTGCCCAGACCCTCGCCCTCCAACGCCGCCTTCGCCGCCTGCACCAGCAGATCATGCGAGCGGGGCGACACGCCGAAGACGCGGTACGAGTCCGGCCCCGGCTCCTTGAGCCCGCCATTCAGGGCGTGGGGGAACGTGCGCCCCATGCGGTAGGGATCCGGCGGCTCCGTGGCGCGGTCGTCCTCGCCCACGTACTCGGTGCGGGGGCGCAAGAGCTCCCACGTCTTGCTGAAGCCCGCGTCCGCCAGCTTGCGCGCGTTGAAGGCCTGCATCCACGCGGGCACCTGCTTCGCGTACCAGGTGCTGGTCACCATCCTCCCGGTGCCTTCGTCGAACCACCACGCCTGCCCCGTCCGCCCGGCGAGCGGAATGGCCGCGCGCGCCTTGAACGACAGCGCCACCACCTTGCCCCTTCCTTGCGTGGACACGCGCAGCCGGTCCGCCAGCGTCTCCGCCAGCAGGTTCGCCGGGCTGCTGTCCGCCGTGGGGACGGTGACCCCCTCCAGCACCTGCTGCGTCGGGTCCTGGTAGACCTGCACGGCCTGTCCGCTGGAGCGCTCGTACACGTCGTTGTCCACGATGCCGTGGCGCCAGGGGTTGGCGCCGGTGGCCAGCGTGGCGTGACCCGGTGCGGTACGCGCCTCCGCGTAGGCATACCGGGCGTAGGGGTAGTAGGCGCCCGTGTCGAGCAACCGGCCCAGCCCGCCCGTCAGGCGCGGACGGTTGCGCAGCAGCACGTCGCTGCCCAGCGCATCCACGCTGATGAACAGCACGAGCTTCGGGGCCCGGGCCTGGGCGGGGAGGGCGGACAGGGCCGACAGGACGGCCAGAGTGGTGAGAAGACGCGACATGGCGGACAGCCTCCCCGGCCGGATGGTCAGAAGCAACCAACATGCGTCCCCGCCGCTTGGACACGTCACCCCGCCCTGATATGGGCGGCCCAATGGTCGAGGCACGGCTGCGCGTCATCTACGGCGACACGGATCAGATGGGGGTCGTGTACTACGCCAACTACTTCCGCTACTTCGAGTTCGCGCGCAGCGAGTTCTTCCGGGCCCACGGTGGCAGCTACCGCGAACTGGAGAGCACCGGCCTGCTGCTGCCCGTGGTGGAGGCGAGCGCCCACTACAAGGCCTCCGCGCGCTACGACGACCTGCTCGTCATCCGCGCCACGCTCAGCGAGCTGCGTCATGCCTCCCTCGTGTTCACCTACGAGTTGCTGCGCGACGGCGAATCGCCCACGCTCCTGTGCACCGGCCGCACGATGCACGCCTGCGTGGGGCGTGACGGCAAGCCCCGGCGCATGCCCGAAGCCATCTCCCGCCTGAAGGCCCTGGACGCCGGCTGACCCCGGGCCCCTCTCTTTTCCATCCCGAATTTCCCGAACGAGGAGCACCACAATGGATCGCAACCTGGCAATGGAGGTCGTGCGCGTCACCGAGATGGCGGCCATCGCCTCCGCCCGCCTCATGGGCCGCGGCAACAAGAACGAGTCGGATCAGGTGGCCGTGGACGCGATGCGGCGCGCCTTCGACGCGCTGAACATCGACGGCACCGTCGTCATCGGCGAGGGCGAGCGCGACGAGGCGCCCATGCTCTACATCGGCGAGCGCGTGGGTCGCCGTGAGGCGGGCGCTCCGGAGGTCGACATCGCGTTGGATCCGCTGGAGGGCACGAACCTGTGTGCCTACGGCCGCCCGGGCTCCATCTCCGTCGTGGCCATGTCCAGCCATGGCGGCCTGCTCAACGCGCCCGACACGTACATGGAGAAGCTGGCCGTGGGGCCGCGCGCCAAGGGCGCCATCGACCTGACCAAGTCCCCCACGGAGAACCTGCGCGCCATCGCCGAGCGCATGAAGGTCTACGTGGAGGATTTGACCGTAATGACGCTCGACCGTGAGCGCCACGCCGACCTCATCAAGGAGGTCCGCGCCGCGGGCGCCCGCGTCCGGCTCATCGAGGACGGCGACGTGGCGGGTGCCATCGCCACCTGCTTCGAGGGCACCGGCGTGGACGTGCTGATGGGCATTGGCGGCGCGCCCGAGGGCGTCATCGCCGCGGCGGCCATCCGCGCCACCGGCGGCGACATGCAGGGCCGGCTGGTGCCGCGCAACCAGGGCGAAATCGAGCGCGCGAAGAAGATGGGCATCACCGACATCCACAAGATCTACTCCGCCGAGGAGCTGGCCAAGGGCGAGGTGATGTTCGCCGCCACGGGCGTCACCACCGGTGACTTCCTCAAAGGCGTGCGCTTCTTCGGCGGTGGCTGTGAGACGCACTCCGTCGTCATGCGCAGCAAGACGGGCACCGTCCGCTTCATCCAGTCCGTGCACAAGTTCGACAAGAAGCCGGGCTACGCGCTGTAGCCTGCCCCCTCACCCGGAGACACCGTCATGGCCGGCGCCACGCGCACCATCACCATCAATGCCCCCGTCGAGAAAGTCTTCGACATCATCACCGACTACGATCGCTACGCGGAGTTCCTGTCGGAGGTGAAGAAGGTCTCCACCTCGCAGCGCCAGGGCAACACCGTCCAGGTCCACTACGAGGTCGATGTGGTGAAGACCATCCGCTACACCATCAAGGTCACCGAGGAGCGCCCCAAGCGCATGTCCTGGACCTTCGTGAACGGCGAGGTCATGAAGGACAACAAGGGCAGCTGGACCCTGGAGCCCGAAGGCGAGGGCAAGACGCGCGCGACCTACAACGTGGAGATGGCGCTGGGCATGCTGGTGCCCAAGGCCATCGTCAACGGGCTCGTCGACAACCAGCTCCCCAAGATGCTGGAGGCGTTCAAGCGCCGCGCCGAAGCCCCCTGAAGTCCGCGTGCATCTGACGGGCCGCGTCAAAATCCGCCTGCTTGTCTGTTCCGTCGCGCGGCCTTCGTCGTGCAAGGGGCAGGGAGGCAGGCGGGCCCTTTTCGGCTGGAACCGTGCCGCGAATGCCTTCGAGGGTCACCTGAGACGGGTTGGGTTGCGGCGCGGCGCGGCCGTATTAGGATCAGGCAAATTTTGAACGTCCGCTGGGTTTCCCATGACATCCGCGCCACGGTTGCCCTGGCCTGGATGTCTGGCGGTGGACGAGCAGCCATGCAGAATCACGGCGGCGCACCCAGATCGGAACGGGGGTTCTTAATTTGCATCATAGGGAAGTGGAAGTGGTAAGGGGGCGGGACGGCGGGCGTACATCGGGGTACGTAGGCTGAGGGAGAGACCGAACCCATGCTCGACGCTTTCATTATCGAAGAGATCAAGCGCCGCGAGCGGCTTCGTCGCGAGGACTACGAGCGCCCGGTGGTGGAGCTTCCACTGCCTGTTCCCGATGACCGTCCCCACCGGCGGACGGACACCGAGGAAGACAAGCCGTCACGAGGCGTCGTCGTCATCGACCTCTGAGACGCACACCCGTTCCCGTGGCCTTCCAGCCACGGCGTGTCCCGAAGCCCACGGTCCGGCCGTCCTCCAGACGGCCTTCCGCGGGCTTCCTGCTTGCGGGCCCGGCGTGACGCCGCAACGCCCCTAACCCGGCGCCAGCAGCAGCAGGTGCCGGGGGTGGTAGACTTCCCACATCACCGTTCCCTTCTGGTACGGGTTGTAGGGCTGGCATGCCAGGAGGACCTTCTGGCGCCACTCCTCGGGCAGCGCGGCCTCGCCATGGAAGGCGCCCACCAGCGCTCCGGTGACGGCGGCGTGCAGCTCCGAGTCGCCGCCCCGGTGGATGACGTCCAGGAGCGCCGCCTGCGGCGTGGGCACGTGCAGCAGCTCCCAGAAGGCCAGCCGGAAGGCGGCCCGGACCGCGTTGTTGCCGGGGCGGTGCATGTGCAGCTCCGGACCGTAGAGCTGGGGGTCCTTCTGGGCGGCCAGGGCCAGGTCCTCGCGCAGGAGCATGGAGGCGCGGGCCACCTCCTGGACGAAGTCCGACTCCTGCCGCGCCAGGGCGGCGCCGGCCAGGGAGATGCCTGTTTCGGCGGCGGGCAGCAGCTCCTCGACCTTGAGGTTGGGGCCGCCCGTCACCGCCTTCGCGATGGCGGCGCACAGCCCGGCGCTGGCGAGCTGGCTGCGCGGGTCGAAGTGGGTGAGGGCGGTGTCCTCCATGGCGGCCTGCGCCAGGGCGAAGGGGTCCTTGGCCAGCAGGACGCCCAGGGGCACCACCCGGGCGAGGGCCCCGGCGTTCGCCACGCGACGGAAGTTCTTCTGCCAGACGCGCTTGCCGGCGCCCCGGACGGCGTTCGCGAGGCCCGCCTCGCACTCCTCCAGGACCTCCTTCATGGGGTCGGTGATGGCGAAGGCATGGAACTGCCAGGCCCGGTAGCGGCGGAGCGCGTCCGCCGCGTCGTAGCGCTTCATGTCGCGCAGGCTGAGCGCCAGCGCCACGGCGAGCTGGGTGGGCTCGCTCACCTGGCCCTTCTTCAGCTCATGCGGGCCGCCGCCGTGGATGTCCTGGTAGGGGCCCACGGCGAGCTCCGGGAAGGCCGGCGCGTAGAAGGGGCGACCCGCCGTGGGGATGGCCAGGGCGTTGCCCACGGCCAGGCCCATGAGGGCGCCCCGGGCGCGCTGGCCGGGAAGCGGGTCCGGGCCCGTGGGGCGGCGCTTGGGAGGAGGAGGCATTCGGCGGCTGGACACTGTAGCAGCCCGGAGTGCGAGCGCGCTTGCCCGTTCCCGCCGTGCCTCATAGAACCGGCGCCCTATGACCGAGATCGCTCAAATCCTGGCGCGTGAAGTGCTCGATTCCCGTGGCAACCCGACCGTGGAGGCCGAAGTCCTCCTCGTGGGCGGCTCCCGAGGCCGTGCGACGGTGCCCTCCGGCGCCTCCACCGGCGAGCACGAAGCGCACGAGCTGCGGGACGGGGACAAGCACCGCTACCTGGGCAAGGGCGTGCTCAAGGCCGTGGACCACGTGCGCGACACGATTGGCCCCGCGCTCGTGGGCATGGACGCCGTGGACCAGGTGGCCCTGGACGCGCGGATGATTGAGCTGGACGGCACGCCCACCAAGGCGAAGCTCGGCGCCAACGCCATCCTCGCCGTCTCCATGGCCGCCGCGCGCGCCGCCGCGGACGCGCACGGCCTGCCCCTGTACCGCTACGTGGGCGGACTCCAGGCGCGCACGCTGCCCGTGCCGCTGATGAACATCCTCAACGGTGGCGCGCACGCGGACACCCGCGTGGACGTGCAGGAGTTCATGGTGGTGCCCGCCGGCGCGAAGTCCTTCGCGGAGGGCCTGCGCTGGGGCGCGGAGGTGTTCCACGCGCTCAAGAAGATCCTCAAGGGCCGCAAGCTGGCCACGGGCGTGGGCGACGAGGGCGGCTACGCCCCGGACCTGCCGGCCAACGAGGAGGCGCTCAAGCTCATCATGGAGGCCATCGACGCGGCGGGCTTCAAGGCGGGCGAGCAGTTGTTCCTGGCGCTGGACGTGGCGGCCAGCGAGTTCTTCGACAAGGGCTCCAAGAAGTACAAGCTCAAGGGCGAGGGCAAGGAGTACGACTCGCAGGGCCTGCTGGAGTACTACCGGGGCCTTTCGCAGAAGTATCCCATCATCTCCATCGAGGACGGGATGGCGGAGGATGACTGGGAGGGCTGGAAGAAGCTCACCGACGCGCTGGGCAACCAGGTGCAGCTCGTGGGCGACGACCTCTTCGTCACCAACGTGGAGCGGCTGGGGCGCGGCATCCAGACGGGCACGGCGAACTCCATCCTGGTGAAGGTGAACCAGATTGGCACGCTGACGGAGACGTTCGACGCCGTGCGCATGGCGCACAAGGCGGGCATGACGTCCATCATGAGCCACCGCTCCGGCGAGTCCGAGGACACCACCATCGCGGACCTCGCGGTGGGCCTGGACTGCGGGCAGATCAAGACGGGCTCGGCGTCGCGCTCGGACCGCGTGGCCAAGTACAACCAGCTCCTGCGCATCGAGGAAGAGCTGGGGGCCGGCGCGCGTTACGCGGGCATGTCCGCCTTCCGCTCCTTCGCGAAGAAGAAGTGACCGTGAGCTCCTCCCGCCCCCGCATCCTCGTCTCCAACGACGACGGCTACTACTCCGAAGGGCTCCAGACGCTCGTGGAGGCGGTGAGCCCCCTGGGCGAGGTGTGGGTGGTGGCGCCCGACCGGGAGCAGAGCGCCGCCTCCCACTCCATCAGCCTGCACCGGCCGCTGCGCATCAAGGAGGTGCGCGAGCGGTGGTTCTCCGTCGACGGCACCCCCACGGATTGCTCGTATCTGGCGATGAACCACTTGCTGAAGGACAATCGTCCCCAGCTCATGGTCTCCGGCATCAATCACGGCGCGAACCTCGCGGACGACGTCATGTACTCCGGTACGGTGGCGGCGGCCATGGAGGCGGCGTTCCTGGGCGTGCCGGCCATCGCGTTCAGCCTGGTGTCGCGCGGTCCGTTCGACTTCAAGCCGGCGGGCCGCTTCGCGCGCGCGCTGGTGACGGAGGCGCTGTCGAAGCCCCTGCCGCCCCGGATGCTGCTCAACGTGAACATCCCCGGGGGTGTGGAGCCGGACGGCTACGTCATCACGACGCAGGGGCGGCACTCCTACGGCAACAACGTCGTGGAGAAGGAAGACCCGCGCGGCCGCAAGTACTACTGGATTGGTGGGACGGAGTACGCCCACCAGGACATTCCGGGCAGTGACTGCAACGCCGTGCTGGATGAGAAGCGCGTGTCGGTGACGCCGCTGCACTTCGAGATGACCGACCACGGTCGCATCCCCGAGCTGTCGGGTTGGAGCCTCAAGGGCTTCACCCGGCACGAGTCGGGCGGTGCCTGAGGTTGGAGACGCGCGGCTCCAGCCGAGCGGGTAGGGCGCTCTGGGTGTTGCTCGCGGCCGTGCTGTCGAGCGGCTGCGTGGGCACCCAGGCGGCGTCCTCCTCCGGCCTGGAGACCGCGGGGGCCCTGCCCGCGTCCGCCGGCAGTGGCAAGCCGCTGGCGTTCGAGCTGCGGCCCACGCACGAGGAGCCGGAGCTGGTGTCCGTGCGCCACCGCGTGGCCGCGGGCGAGACGATGTACCGCATCGCCAAGACGTACGGCATCACGGTGGAAGAGCTGTCGCTGGCCAACGGCATCAAGGACCCGAAGGAGCTGTCGGTGGGCCGGGAGCTGCTGATTCCCGGCAGCGAGCGGCCGCAGTACGGGGACCCGGGGCCGCTGTCCGACGAGGAGCCGGAGCTGGTGTTGACGAAGCCGGGGCAGGCGCCGGTGTCCACGCCGCGCCGCTCCGTGCCGGCGGTGACGCGCAAGGAGGAGCCGCCCCGCGCGCGCGTGGTGTCGGGGCGTCCGGGCGCGCCGTCGCGGCCGAAGCTGGCCACGCAGGGGCTGCTCGACTGGCCGTTGCGCGGCGTGCTGTATGGCCGCTTCGGCAAGAAGGGCCGCGAGCCGCACGACGGCATCGACCTGGCGGCGCCCGCGGGGACGCCCATCAAGACGGCGCAGGAGGGCACGGTCCTCTACGCGGGCGAGCAGAAGGGCTACGGCCTCATCGTCATCGTGGAGCACTCGTCCACGTTGATCACCCTGTACGCGCACAACCGCGACCTGCGCGTGCGCACGGGACAGAAGGTGCGCCGAGAGCAGGTCATCGCCACGGTGGGTGAGTCCGGCCGCACGTCCGGCCCGCACGTGCACTTCGAGGTGCGCGTGGACGGCAAGCCGGTGGATCCGCTCGAGTACCTGGGCGTGATGCCTCCGGCCTGAAGGGCTTCAGGGCTCTAAGGCGCCTCCGGTGTCGCGCGGGCCGGGTAGCCCCCGGACTGGCGAGCCCGCTCCCGCACCAGCGCCAGGGTGTTCTCGCACGTGGGCATGGGCTTGCCGACGAGCTGGCCCAGCTCCACGACGGCGCCCAGCAGGGCGTCGATCTCCATCGGGCGGCCGCGCTCCAGGTCCTGGAGCATGGAGGTCTTGTGCGCGCCGACCTGGGAGGCGCCCTGGATGCGCTGGTCCACGTCGATGAGGAAGCGCGTTCCCAGGGACTCGGCCACGGCCTGGGCTTCCACCATCATCGCGCGGGCCACGGCGCGCAGGTCCGGCTGGCGGGAGAGCACGTCGAGGGTGGCGCCGGTCAGCACGGACAGCGGGTTGAAGGCGAGGTTGCCCCAGAGCTTCACCCAGATTTCATCGCGGATGCGGGGGCGCACCGGGGACTTCAATCCCGCTTTCATCATCAGCTGCGAGAGCGCCTGGATGCGCGGGCTCTTGCTGCCGTCCGGTTCGCCCAGCGTGACGCGGTCGTTGTACGTGTGGACGATGACGCCGGGCGAGACAACCTCCGCGGCGGGGTACACCACCGTGGCGATGACGCGCTCCGGGGGCAGGATGCGCAAGAGTTCGCCGCCCGGATCCACGCTCTCCACATGGCGGCCCGAGTAGGGGCCTTCGAGCCCGTGGAAGTACCAGTAGGGCACGCCGTTGATGCCGGTGACGAGCGCCGTCTCCGGCCCCAGCAGGCGGGCAATCTGGGGCGCGGCGGCGGGCAGCGCGTGGGCCTTCAACGTGAGGAACACGTAGTCCTGCGGCCCCGCGTCGTCGGGGGAGTCGGTGCAGTGCGGACGCACGGTGACGGTCTCGCCGCCGCTGGTGAGCGTGACGCCGTTCGCGCGCATCGCGTCCAGGTGGGCGCCACGCGCGATGAAGGTCACGTCCGCGCCGGCCTGGAGCAGTTTGACGCCGAGGAAGCCGCCGATGGCACCCGCGCCGAAGATGGCGATCCTCATGACGTGAGCCCCAGTCGCTCCGCGAGCCCGATGCGCTGCACCTTGCCGGTGGGGCCCTTGGGCAGCTCCGTGAGGAGCACGATGCGGCGGGGCACCTTGAAGTCGGCCATGCGCGAGGCGACGAAGTCGCGCAGCTCGCGTTCGGTGGCGAGCTGGCCCTCGCGCAGCACGACGGCGGCGGCCACGTCCTCCCCGAGCTTCGGATGGGGCAGGGCGAACGTCACGGCCTGCTGCACGGCGGGATGATCCAGGAGCACGGTATCCACCTCCAGCGGGCTTATCTTCTCCCCGCCGCGATTGATCAGTTCCTTGAGCCGGCCGGTGAGCCGAAGGTAGCCGGCCGCGTCGAGCGTGCCCTGATCCCCCGTGCGAAACCATCCGTGCGTGAAGGCGCGCGCGTTGGCTTCGGGGTTGTTCACGTAACCCGCCATGACGTTGGGTCCTCGGATGACGACTTCACCGAGCGAGCCCGGGGCCAGCAGCGCGCCCGCGTCGTCCATGATGGCGACCTCGGGCCCCGCGGCGAGTCCCACCGAGCCTGCGTAACGGGGACGGGGAGGCAGGGGGTTGGAGGCCATCTGATGCGCGGCCTCGGTCATGCCGTAGCTTTCGATGACGGGCACGCCGAAGACGCGCTCCAGTTCCTCCATGACCTGCGGCGGCAGCGACGCGGACGAGGAGCGGATGAAGCGCAGGCGGTGGGACTTCAGGCTCTCCACGTTGCGGCGGGCACGCTCCACCAGCGCCTGATGCATGGTGGGGACGGCGGTGTACCAGGTGGGGCGGGCCTCCTCGAACCAGGAGAAGAAGCGCAGGGCGTTGAAGCCCGGCGTGCACACCACGTGGCCGCCCGCGCCCAGGCTGGACAACACCGCGGCCACGAGTCCGTGGATGTGGAACAGCGGCATGATGTTGAGGCACGTGTCCCCGGGGCCCAGGCCCAGCATCGCGCCGATGTGTCGCGCGGAGGCGGTGAGGTTCTTGTGCGTCAGCGGGACGAGCTTCGGCCGCGCCGTCGTCCCTGACGTGTGCAGCACCAGCGCGACGTCTTCTTCGGGGGCCTCCTCGGAGCGAGGTGCGCCGGGCGGGAAGGGGGCCTCGCACTTCAACGTGAAGTGTCCGGCGGGTCCGTCCGGGGTGGGGCTCAACTCGATGAGGGGGAGGTCGCGCTGTCTCGCCACGGCGCGGGCCGGGCTGTCCATCCCTTCGAGGATGACGAGGGCCCGGGCCTGGAGGTCGTCCAGGTAGAACGTGAACTCGTCGGCGCGGTAGGCGGGATTGAGGGGCGCGGTGGTGGCGGCGCTGGCGACGGCGAGGAACGCGGCGGCCATCTCCGGCCCGTTGGGCAGCACCAGCGCGATGCGGTCCCCCGGCCCCAGCCCCCACGCATGCAGGCGGGCGCGGACCTGGGCGATGAGCTCCCGCAGGGCCCCGTAGGTCAGCCCCGGACGTCCGGGGGCGCTGAGCGCCACGTCCTCGGTGCGTCCGCGCGCGAGCAGTGCTCCCAGGGTGTTCAATCGCTCCATGGCCGTGCGCCTCCCTGTTCCGGATAGGACCTGTGTCGGCGGGGTGCAACCGCTTCGTGGTGGGCTGCTCCTGTTTTCCGGCAGGGGATTTCCCGTGAGGCGGACCGGGGCGGACAGGCGCGCTCCGAAGCCTTCCTTGGGACGTGTCCTGACACCCAGGGCCGGAGCGCGCTTCCTTCCCTCGAGGGAGCGGGGGGCATGGACCGCCCCTGAAACGGTGGCGGAGCGACCTGCTATATCGGGCCTCCTGGAGGCTTCACCATGTCGCGGAAAGTGGCGCTCATCACCGGTGCATCGGCGGGACTCGGAGAGCAGTTCGCGGAGCGCTTCGCACGGGAGGGACATGACGTCATCCTGGTGGCGCGCGGCGTGGCGAAGCTGGAGGCATTGGCTTCCCGACTGGAGCAGGCGCACAAGGTGAAGGCCCACGTGCTGCCGGCGGACCTGGGCCAGCCGGCGGCGCCCGAACAGCTCTTCGCGCAGGTGCAGGCGCTGGGGCTCGCGGTGGACTTCCTCGTCAACAACGCGGGCTTCGGATCCTCCGGGGCGTTCCTCGAACAGGCGCTGGCCCGCGAGGCGGAGATGGTGGAGGTCAACTGCTCCGCGCTCCTGAAGCTGACGCACCTGTTCGCGCGGCCCATGAAGGAACGGGGACAGGGGCGCATCCTCAACATCGCTTCCACGGCGGGCTTCCAGCCGGGGCCGTACATGGCGACGTACTACGCGACGAAGGCCTTCGTGATGTCGTTCTCGGAAGCGCTCGCGTTCGAGTTGCAGGGCACGGGCGTGACGGTGACCTGTCACTGTCCGGGCGCCACGGCGACGGAGTTCGCCTCACGCGCGGGCAACGCGGAGTCGCGGTTGTTCAAGCGCCCGGGGGTGGCGACCTCCCAGGACGTGGTCGCGCATGCCTACGCGGCGATGATGAAGGGCCGGGTGCTCTCCGTGCACGGCCTCCTCAACTGGATGGCGGCCTTCTCGCTCCGCTTCAGTCCGCGTGCCGCGGTGCGTTTCGTCACGGCGAAGCTGAACCAGCAGGCATGAGGGGGCAGGGGGGCGGGCTGGGGCGGGCCGCTGGCTTCGCGGCACGCAGGACGCTGGGCGTGG
>SECN01000134.1 GCA_004173515.1 Myxococcaceae bacterium
CCCCCGCCCAGGTCGAGGCGCTTCTCCAGGGCCCACCGCCCCCCAGGCCCGTGGAGAAGACCACGACGCCCACGCCCGCCGACGCGACGACGGAGGTCCTCCCCCCGCTCCAGGAGACCACGCCCCTCAAACGGTCTTCCTGAGTCTGTAGGGAGCCACGACCGGAGAATCCTCCCTCGTACGACATACACTCCCTGAGGAGGCCGAGCACCATGAGCGCAAGCTTGCGCGAGCAGGTTCTTGGGCTCACGCTCAAGGCGAAAACCAGAAACACCCTATCCAGGGAAATCCGATAGGTCCCTCGTTGGAAACCCCTCTTCGGATATGATTCCGGCAATGCCGTCACGGACACTCATTGGAGGGCTGGTGCTTGTCGTCACGGCCCTCGTCGGCGGAGTGGCGTTGCTCCGTCAGCGCCCAGCCGACTCCCGTGCGCGAGAGGCGGGGGCACCTGTCCAGACGCGCGAGCCCAGCCCGAGGACCCCGTCAGGCACGCCAGACTGGCTGGGCGTGCTCATCGCCGAGGAGTCAATGGACCTGGCCTCTAGAATGGATGGCAGGGTGGAGAGCGTGAAGGTGCAGGTAGGCAGCGTGGTGCAGCAAGGCGATGTGCTGGTGAAGATGGATGCCCGGAGCCTGCAAGAGGATCTGGCCATCTCCGAATCGGGATTGCTGTCCATGAAAGCGGAGCTGGATGCCGCGCGGCTGGCCCAGACCCAGGCGGAGGAGCGGCTGCGACGGCGCGAGACCCCTGAGCAGTTGCGTCTGATGGCGATTTCCGAGGAGGAACTCTCCACGGCTCGCTACGAGCAACGCATGGGATTGGCGAAGCTGGAAGTGGCCCGAGCACGCGTCAGGGAACACGAGGTGCGCGTGGCGCAACTGCGGCAGAAGGTGACGGAGGCCTCGGTGAGAGCCCCCTTCGACGGAGTGGTGTCCGGCCGCTTCGTGCATCCCACCGCCATGGTTCGAGCCGGCGAACCGCTCGTCCACTTGATGCGCCGAGGAAAGCTGCAAGTGCGCTTCGCCAAACCCGCCCAGGAGCCAGGGGTCCTGACGGCAGGGCAGTCGGTGCGCGTGGAACTGGCGGAGCAGGGCCTCATCTTCGAGGGACGGGTGACACAGGTCGCCCCGGAAGTGGATGTCTCCACCCGCATGGTCTTCGCGCTCGCTGATCTCGAACGCACGGACGCAATTCCCGCTCTCGCTGGGACGGCGGTGCGCGTGAAGCCCATGGACGAGAAGTCTCGAGCTGAGAGCCACTAGACGTCTCAAGCCCCTGGGCCAGGGCCCATGGCATGCCCTCCGCGAATCGCGATGGGAGCAGGAGTTGCACGCGTGGAAGGCAAACCTTCGATATTCCGGAAAGAGGCGCTGGAATACTACCAGCACCACCGGAGGCAGGAAGGAGACGTCCTGCTGCTTGCCCCCGGATGGACGCGCTGGACGTATTGGGTGCTGCTTGCCATGTTGGGCGTGGCACTCGTCGTCTGCATGGTGGGAACGGTCGCCGAATACGCCAGTGGCCCCGCAGTGGTGCGGGTGGACCGGCGCAGGGACGTGACCACGCAGGGTGCGGGCGTGGTCGCCACGGTGGACGTACAACCCGGCCAGCACGTGCTCGCGGGGCAGGTCCTCGTGACGTTCCAGTCCGACGAGGAGGGCTCCAGCCTGGCCCGCATCGAGCACGAGATGGAACTCCTCCTGGTGCGCTACATGCGGGACCTGACGGACCAGTCCGCGCGCCAGGCCCTGACGACGTTGCGCGCCGAGCGCGAACTGGCCCAGGCCCGCCTCGCGGCGCGCGCCCTGAAAGCCCCGGTGACGGGCGTGGTGGGAGATCTACGGGTCCAGCCCGGCCAGTACCTTGCAGCGGGCGTCCCCGTGGCCTCCCTGGTGGAAGACAACGCATCCGCGTACCTGCTGGCCTTCTTGCCCGGTTACTACCGGCCCTTTCTGCGCGCGGGCATGCCACTGCGCGTGGAGCTGGATGGCTTCCGCTACGACTATCGTGAGTTGCACATCGAAACCGTGAGCGAGCAGCTCATTGGCCCTGCGGAGCTCAAGCGATACCTGGGCTCGGAACTGGCGGACACGGTGGACACTTCGGGCCCCATCGTCCTGGTACGCGCCCCCATCCCCTCGCGAACCTTCTCCGTGGGAGGGCGGACCCTGGGCTACTTCGACGGCATGCCCGCGCACGCCCAGGTGTCGGTGCGTGCGGAACCCATATTCGTGACCCTGATTCCAGGGCTCAAGGTGCTCTTGCCCCATGACGAGTGAGCAGCGGCCCTCCGGCTATCGGACAGGGTGGGTCCAACGGTTTCCAGCGCTCCAGCGGCTCCAGCAACGCGTTCGGGGAATCCCGGAGGTGCGGCAGTTGTCCGCCACGGATTGCGGGGCCGCGTGTCTGGTGATGCTGCTGGGCTACCACGGCCGTGAGATGACCCTGGATCAGGTGCGGGAGGTCACCGGTCAGGGGCGCGACGGGATCTCCGCTCGGATGTTGCTGGATGCAGGCCGTCGCCTGGGGCTGCGAGGCCGCGCGATCTCCGTCGAAGTGAACCGGCTACCCTTCGTGCCCAAGGGCAGCATCCTCCACTGGGACTTCAACCACTACGTCGTCTTCGAGCGACTGGTTCGTGGCCAGGTGCAAATCGTCGACCCCGCCCAGGGCCGACGACTTGTATCCATGGAAAGCTTCAGCCGGCACTTTACCGGGGTGCTGCTCCTCTTCGAACCGAGCGAGGACTTCCAGTGGCAGGGGGCGAAGCCCGCAGGAGTCTTCCGCTACCTCCTCCCGTTGCTGCGCCAGTCAGACACACTCTGGCGCATCATTGCCCTTTCGGCCGTGATCCAGCTCTTCGCGCTCGCGGTGCCCATGCTCACCGGCATGGTCGTGGACCGCGTGGTTCCCCGGGGGGACTACCAGTTGTTGTCGGTCCTGGTGCTGTCGTTGACCATGCTCGTGGTCTTCAACCTGGTGGCCTCCCTCCTGCGTGGACACCTGCTGCTCGAGTTGCGAACTCGCATCGACAGCAGCATGACGCTCGGCTTCCTGGATCACCTGGTGGACCTGACCTTCGCCTTCTTCCAACTCCGGCCGGCTGGCGACCTGATGATGCGGATGAGCACGCAGTCGATCGTGCGGGAAATCCTTTCGTCGACCGCCATTTCCACCCTCCTGGACGGAACCCTGGTGCTGCTCTTCTTCGGCATCCTGTTCCTGACGAGCACCTGGATGGGGTGCGTGGTGCTGGGCCTGGGATTGCTGCAACTGCTCATCTTCCTGCTCACTCGCCAGCGTCGACGGAGCCTGATGTCCCAGAGCCTCGAACTGGATGCGAAGAACCAGAGCTACCAGATGGGCATGCTGTCAGGGATGCAGACGCTCAAGTCATTCGGCGCGGAGCGCCGCGCGGTGGAGACCTATTCGCACCTCTTCGTGGACGTCCAGAACGTGACACTCCAACGGGGACGGATGGGGCTCTGGGTGGATTCATTGATGGGTGCGCTGCGTCTAGCCTCACCGCTCATCCTGCTGAGCGTGGGCACCTATCAGGTCCTCCAGGGCACGCTGAGCCTGGGAGAGATGCTGAGCCTCAACGCGCTGGCAGGCACCATGCTGGTGCCCCTGTCCAACCTCATAGGTTCGGCGGGCCAGTTCCAACTGCTGGGCAGCTATCTGGAACGCATCAACGATGTGTTGGATGCGCCCCCGGAGCAGCCCGAGGGCGGGCCCGGCGCGACGCTGGAACTCGAGGGGAACATTGAGCTGGACAAGGTTTCCTTCCGCTACTCCGCGACGTCGCCCCTGGTGGTGCAGGACGTGTCGCTGCGCATCGAGGCAGGTCAGATGGTGGCACTCGTCGGTCGCTCTGGAGCGGGCAAGACGACCGTGGCCAACCTGCTGCTGGGGCTGTACCTGCCCACCTCCGGGCAGGTCCTCTATGATGGAGCGGATCTCAACCACCTGAACCTCCGAGCCGTGCGCGCCCAGATGGGCATCGTCCTGCAGGACCCCTCATTCTTCGGATACTCGCTGCGGGACAACATCACCCTGAGCAGTCCGGGACTGCCGCTGGAGCGTGTCGTGGAGGCCGCCAAGCTGGCGCACATCCATGACGACATCCTCTCCATGCCCATGCAATACGACACGCTGCTGGTGGACCGGGGACTCTCTCTTTCCGGCGGCCAGCGGCAGCGGCTGGCCCTGGCGCGGGCCCTGGTGCATCGCCCCGCGCTGCTCCTCCTGGACGAGGCCACAAGCGCGCTGGATGCCATCACCGAAAGCCAGGTTCAGAGCGCTCTGGCGAGCCTGCGATGCACACGCATCGTCATCGCGCACCGGCTAAGCACGATCCGCAGCGCGGACCTCATCGTCGTGATGGAGGGGGGGCGGGTGGCGGAAATGGGGCGCCACGATGAACTGCTCGCGAAGGACGGTCCGTACGCCACGCTCATCAAGGCGCAGATGGAAGGCCAGGCGCAGGTGGCCAAGGCCGGCTGAAGAAGGACCGTGCGTCGAATGACACCCGACGGAGGCGCGCCCATGACGGCACGCCCCCGCCTGGAACTGCATCCAGGGAGGGGCTCGCTCCTGGCGGGCCCCATCCCAGTCCCGAGGCTGCTGGGATTACAGCTTGGTCTCGGCGGCACCGCCGCTGGCCGTCGACACGCAGCTGACGTTGGAAACGCAGCTGACGCTGGAATTACCACAACCATCCGCCTTGAGGCCCGAGTTCGAATCCATCATCTGGAGCGAGAGGACTTCCTGACCTCCGACGACCTGGTCGAGTTCCGCGTCATTGAGCTGCACATCATCGAAATTGGTGGGCTTGTCGTTCATGGGCTACCTCGAGGATGGGTGGTGGGGTCTGACGGATAAGAACTCCGTCAAGAACACCTTATATCATCACTTCCGGTGAAAACAGCATTCGTCGGATTTTTAGAATCCCGGTGTCGAGGGCGCCTGGCGTGTGGGCGCAAGGCCAAGCAGCTCATCATTCAGCAGGAAGTGCGGTTGATGTGGGTGCAGGAGCCGATGGAGGAACATCCCCATCCCCGCCATGCCGCCGCCTAGGTCGCAACTGACGCGGATGAGTTCCTCGGCGGGGAAGGCAAGCCCCTCTTGTTTGGGGATGCGGTGCGGCAGGAGGGCCTCGGCCAGGTAGCAGGCCCAGTGCAGATACCGCTCGTCCTCCAACAGCCGATACATGTCCAGGAGGAACTCGCCGTAGCCGGACAGCCCATAGTTGTACCAGAGCTTGTTCGTATGGCGGTCACGGACGGTATTGGCGCACTGGTCCGCGAACCTGCGCAGTCGGCTCTCGCCTGTCGCCAGGTAGAGTCGGAGCACGGCCGTGCCAACGCCTGTCGTACCATGTCGCATGTGGGGCGACTTCGGCTCACCGGGCTTGGCGTCCGCGTGGGGGAACCACAGCAGCACATCACCGACCTCCTGCCGGTGGGAAATCTCGAAGTCGATGGCCTTGACGGCGGTCTCCAGGAACCTCGCGTCAGTCTGGGCCTTGGATAGGTAGGCGAAGAAGAGCGCCGGACCTGACTGGCCATGAAACAAGCCCAGGCGCTGCTGTTGGTTCGTTTCCCAGCACACGCCGCGGGCCGTCTCCTTCTTCGTGCTTAGCAGGTGGTCCGCCACGTCCAGTGCCTGCCTCAGGTACTTCGCATCGCCGGTGTTGCGCCAGAAGTGCAAGTTGGCCAGCCCCCAACCGGCCCCGCCCCAGAAGAGGTCGAACTCCTGGCCGAGCAGGCTGGAGCTGGCGGCGTCCTCCATCGCCTTGCGCGCGAGCTCGTGTTGTCCCAGTTCGTGGAGCACCAGGGCTGTTCCGGACAACCCCATGAAGAGCCCTGGGGGAGAGGCGTGGCGCCGCAGTTGTTTCGCCATCCAATCCGTGACCTCCGTGGGGACCACGCCATTCTGACGGAACAGGAAGGCGGCAATCCCGGCCGCGCCGGAATCCAGGTTGAGGGGGTTGGTATTGAAGACCCCGCCACGATCCGGCCACAGACGATCGTTTCGCGCGTAATCCGCCTTGGCGAGAATAAACCGGCTCATGCCCTCGAGGGCCTGGGTGATTTCGGCGTGCAGGACCGCCGGAGGAGGAGGCCCAGGCGGTGTCGCCTGCCCGGAGGACATGAGCGGAGCATCATGGTTTGGAACGGCGATGTCGGCCAGGGTGGAGAGGACTCGTTCCAGATCCCAGCGGCGGGCCAACTCTGGCTCCAGCAGGCCACTCACGATCTCCAGGAGTTCGAGCGGCAGGTGATAGTCCTCGAGCGACTGGCGGAACGAGCGGAGGATGCCTTCACGATTCAAGTCCAGACCCGGCGCCGTGAACACGATCTGGTCGAGAATGATGGCGCCCAGCGAGTAGCAGTCATCCGCCGGGGTCGGACGCTCCCAGCGCCGCTGCTGCGGCGAGCTGTGCCCATTCGTCCAGCTCCGAACGTGGGGCTCATCCCGGTCCATCTCATATGCGAACTCCAGATCGATGATCTTGATCTGATGGTCCGCGGTAAACAGGATGTTGTTCCGCGTGAGGTCACGAATCACGATGCCGCTGGTATGAATGGCTTTCAGTGCGAGGACCAGCTTGGTCACCGACTCGCGAATGCGCGTGAAGAACTCCCCCACCCGTTGGTCCGCAGAGCCCCGGCTGAATCCGATGGCATAGCCCCAGAGTGACTCCGCGCTGAGTTTCTCCTGGACCAGGAAGAGGTGCTCCCAATGCCGGAAGAGGTCGACGAAGCGAGGGGTGTAACCGGTTGGCTCCAGCTTCTTGAGGATGCGTGCCTCTTTTTCAAGCAGCAGGAAGGTCTCCTCCTGGCCTGGATCGCGGGCCGTGAGGGGACGTGCCTCGCGGAGGACCACATGCTCTCCGGTCTGTGTATCCAGCGCCTGATAGATGCCTCCTGTCGCGTTGAACTTGAGGGCGCTTTCGACACGGTAGCGTTGGTTCAGACGCACGTCGCCACTGGCCGGAGCCGCTTGACGGGGCTTCCATCCCGCGAAGGGGTCCTTGACCCACTTCGGAAGGGAGAAGTACGGGCGGCGCTCGTCCGGTCCCCAGACGCCATCCGGACCGGTCATTCCTGGAACCCGTTGCCCTGAGAGGTTGATCCTCTCGTCGGCCCAGTGCGTGCCGTAGCGGTAGAAGACCACCTTGCTGTCCTTGTAGGGTCGGTCGGTCAAGAGGAATGGGCCCCACAATCCCGCGGTCGCCTCATACAACTGCTCGGCCAGCGTCTTGAATTCTTCCTCTGTGTCCGGATAGACGGTGACGAACTTCCCAGCCCCGGTCCGTGGTGCGTTCTTGTTCAAGGACAGACGCAGCATCGACGGGTCTGAACAGAACTTGAAGGTGAGCCGACCTGCGACGAGCACTGGAACTGCTCTCTGAAGCAACTCCACCGCCGTCCCTGCCGCTGCGGAAAGATGGATCTTCCAGCCATGCTCACGGTGGGATTCCGTGGGCAGGCAGCGGGTCCAGTACCCTCCGGAAATGATCTTCCAGCTGGAGTCCAGCTGGGGCTTGACGACCTCCAGGTACTCGGCCGACGGCTGATGACGCTCCAGGCTCTCGTAGTATTCCGGGTCAAGGAAGGTGTGGAACATGGTGACCTCCGGCTGGATGTCCGCACATCAGATTAGGCGGTTTTCGCAGTGAAACAGGCTAGCATGGACTTGGTGTAGAAACAGGTGAGCACCCAAGCGCCCGAGTCTGCTCCGGCCCGCGAGCCGTTGGCCGCCGACCTCGGAGCCAGACGTGCTAGATGCGGCGGCGCTCATGGCGCCTTCCTTCCTGACACTCCCCCTGCTGCTCTGCCTGGGACAGGCCTCCGAACCCTCCCAGGTCGAAGCGCCCGTCCAGGCCCGGCTGTCCTTCCTCGCGAGCGAGGAGGCCCTCGAGGACAGCTCGCTGCGCACCCTCTTCCACGCGGCGCTGGAGGTCCGCACGCCCGAGCTGGCCTCGGGCCTGAGCGCGGAAGCGGCCCTGTCGATGTTCCTCTCCACGGGAGCCGGAGGCCTGGGCTTCAGCGACAACGGGAGCGCCCTGCGTCTGCGCTACCGACCGTCCACCTGGGAGTCGCGCGAAGGCCTGGCCCTCAGCGTCTTCCCGCTGAGCGGCACGCGCGTGTACATGGGCTTCTCATACCCCGTCACCTGGGAGCGGCAGTCCTTCCCCCGCCGCGCCCGGAATGAACCCGCGCTGGAGCTGCGGCTGTCGCGGCGACGGTGGAGCGTCTTCGCGGCCACCAAGGCCGCCGCCGTCCTCAACGACCTGGAGTTGGAAGAGCAGACCCGCTACGCCCTGCTCGCGGGCGGCGCCCTGGAGCTCACCCCGGAGCTGGGTCTGGCATTGAAGGCCACCCACCTGAACCGGGGCGTGGTGCCGGGCCTCGCGAACCAGGGCATCGAGAAGTCCGTCCCGGTGTACGGCGTCTCCCTGGGCGCGTCGTGGCATCGGGGCGCGCCCATCGGGAACGGCGTGGACCTGTCGCTCTACAGCGGCGACCCCACCTTCTTCGAGCGCTTCTTCCAGCCCGACACCTACGCGGGCGGCTTCGCCGCGTCCGTGTCGCTGGAGGGCAGCCTCGTGTCGCAGCACCTCCAGGATCCGGAGGTGTTCGGGCAGACGCGCTCGGAGCCGGGGCAGGCGGCGGCCCTGGACGCCCGGTGGCGGCAGGGCTTCTTCCGGCTCCACGCCCTGGCCTTCCTCCGGACGGCCTCCTTCCTCCAGGTGGACGTCCCCGGGTTTCCGCCCTACCAGGCCTTCGTGCAGGGCGCGGATCCGCGCGCGGAGCTCTCCGGCACGCTGAGCGGCGACTACCACCTCCCGGATTGGGGACTGACGCCGGGGCTGCTCGTGCGCGTCGCCCTGCCGGCGGCGTTCCAGAGCCAGGGGGCGGTCGGCCCCGTCTCGAATGAGAGAACCGTCGTGCTCCAGGGGCCCAACAGGCTCTCCATCCTCCCGGACGGCGAGGACCGGCGCGCGGTGTTGACGCTGAAGGCCACGGCCCGCTGGGACCTGGGCTCCGTGGCCGGGGTGCTGGCGGAGGTCTCCTACGTGAGGGACCCCAACCGGACCACCTTCGAGGACGACGTCACCGGCGTGGCGGGCCCTGTGTTCGCGGATCCGGATGCGCTGGGTTTCAACCTGCTGCTCCAGGCCCGGTTCTGAGCCCCCCCCCACGCCCCATGACACCTGAAACACCCGGGGCGTGATTGGCGTTCATGAGGGGCCGGGTGCGAGGATGGCGCCCTGCCCACCATGCGCACTGCTTCCGCCCCAACCGTCCCCCCAGGTGTCTCTTCCCAGAGCACCTCCGCCTCCGCCCCGCTTCCGGTGATACAGCCTGTCGCGCGACGGATGGCCTACGCCGCCGCCTGGCTCATGCTGCTGGGCCTGCTCACCGGGGGCTACGTGTCCGCCGCGATGACGGGCAAGGTGCCCGCGGATCCGCAGATGGCGCTCGCCGCGCACCTGAACGCGCTGATGGGCACGTTCCTCCTGCTGGGCGTGGCCTGGACGCTCCCCATGCTGGGCTATGGCCCCGTCGGCCAGCAGCGGCTGGCCTGGGCCGTCATCGTCGCGAACTACGCCAACTGGTCCATCACCTGCGTGAAGGCCTGGCTGCGGGTGGCCGGCGTGGACCTCATCGGGCAGGCCGCCAACGACACCGTGTTCGTCGCGCTCACCCTGTCGGTGGTGATTCCGTCACTCGTGGCCACGGGCGCGTGGATCCACGGCTTCCGCAAGGGCGCCGCGCTCCAGGCAACCCGCGAAGCGGGCACTCCGGGGTGATGGCCGTCGGTCCGGGGGCGCTCCAGCTTCGGCGCTCATGCGGACACCCCAGCTTCAAATCACAGCCCCTGTCTCCACCCGTGAGCGCGTCCCGAGGCTGCGCTTCACGGTCATCACCCCTGGCTTGAGCGGGCGCTCGGCCTTCCTGGCGGAGGCCATCGCCAGCGTGCGGGCCTCGTTGCGCGCCCCGCTCGACTTCGACGTGGAGCATCTCGTCCGCGAGGAGGCCTCCCCCGGTCGCCCCGGGAGGGGACGCCGGGACGTGCCTCTCTCCGACGGCATCGGGTTGCGCGTCTGGCGCCAGAGGGAACACCTGGGCCCCGGCGCCGCGCGCAACCGGCTCCTCCAGGAGTGCGCTCCTGACAGTTGGATCGTCCCGCTCGACGACGACGACCTGCTGCTCCAGCGCACCCTGCACCACTACGCCGACCTCATCCTCCACCACCCCGAGCGTCGCTGGTTCGTCGCGGACTTCGCGCGCATGGACGCAGCCAGACGCTACCTGCCAGGACAGGACTACGCCGCCTGGACGTTCCAGACGCCCACGGCGATGCTCACCTCCATCTTCCAGGCCCGGCACTTCCTCCAGGGCAACGTCTGTTTCCACCAGGGCCTCATCCAGGAGGTCGGCGGCTACGACGAAACCCTGGAGATGGCGGAGGACCTGGACCTGTACGTGCGCTTCCTCCTCGCGGGCCACCTGCCCTGGAGGGGCACCCACCTGAGCCACCTGCACCGCGTCCACGAAGGCAACATCAGCCGGGGCGTGGACGCCCGGACCCATCACGAGGACCTGGAACGGCTCTACCGCCGCCATGCCCCGCGACTGGAGGCCCTGGGAGTACCTACCCCCTGAAGCGGATGACAATGATTGTCTTTCGCGGGCCCGGGTCCGGCGGGAATCCCCCCGATTTGTCACGCGCGCGAGATTGTTGGTACAAGCCCCTTGTCTCAAACTGAGGGGGTTATTCAATGAAGTCTCGTTTTATTTCCGCAGGGCTCTTGTTGAGCCTCGTCGCGTGTGGGGACACCGCCGAGGACTCCGTCACCACGCCATCCGAAGCCGGGGGCGCGCCCGCGTTCGCGCCCACCCCGCTCCGGCCCGAACTCAGCGTCGAGGCGCTCGAGGAGGTCCGGGCGCAGGAAGGACCGCGCTCCCTCCGTGCGCTCGCGGAGGTGGAGCGGCGCTTCGCCTCGCGGGCGCCGGGGCTGTCGTTCCGGATCCGCCGGGTCGCGACCCTGCTCCAGGGTGACACCCACGTGTGGATTGAACAGGTGTTCCAGGGCACCCCCGTCAAGGGGCGGGACCTGGGCGCCGTCGTCTTCGCGGACGGCTCGCTCCTGGTGCACGGTGAGCCGGACCGCTTCGAGAGTGTCGCCCCGGCCCGGATGTCCGCCGCCTCCACGCTGAAGAAGGTCCGGGCCCATGTCGAGGCGAAGGGGCTCGACGTCCGCGAGGTGGGCGAAGCCGTGCTGGAGCCCGTGCTGGAGAACCGCCTGCGTCCGGGGGCGAGCGGCGCGAACGCGGCGGACTACGAGACGGTGGTGGTGGGCTTCGAGCGGGGCACGCCGGTGATGCTTGCGCCCTCCACGTCTCCGACAGCGCCCCGGGAGCTGTTCGTGCGGGAGCGCGACGGCGCCGTGCTCGAACGGGCCTTCCCGCCCGCCGCCGGCATGCAGGCCGCCACGCTGAAGAGCCGCATGTTCAAGGCCCCGGTCACCACGCTGCTCACGTACCAGGACAGCGCCGGGATGTACCTGCTCAAGAGCGCGAAGGGCGACCAGGTCCACGCCGCCACCCAGCGCGATGGGACGACGACGTTTCCGTATCGGAGCGCCACGAACACCTGGGGCGACAGCAAGCTCTACGGCGGCCAGGGCCCCGCGACAATCACCGGGCAGACCGCCGCGGCCGACGCCTTCATCTCCATCTACGCCACGAACCGGATGTTCGCGGACATCTACAAGCGAGCGGGCTGGGACGGTCTGGGCTCGCCCATCTGGGCCTACGTGCACGCCCCGATAGGCAATGCCCATGCGATGGGCGGAGGCATGGTCGCGCTCGGGTATCTGCCCTCCGGGACAACGCTGACGAACACCCCCCTGACCGACATTGAAACCGTGGCCCACGAGGTCGGTCACATGACCTTCGAAGCCATGACCGGCATCACCGCCCCGGTCGTCGGAGAGCTTGGCGGCATGGATGAAGGGACGGCGGACATCTTCGGTCTGGTCGGCGGCTTCTACCTGCCCGATGCCATGGATACCGCGGTCCCCGGCTGTCAGGGCAGGACGTGCGCTCCCACCCGCAAGGTCATCACCGTGCGGCAGGACTGGATCGCCGGCCTCTACAACCAGACCCAGTATGGCCGCTCGTTCATCGACCCGTTCCAGTACCCGGCCTGGGCGCCGTCCATCGTCAACGCGGACAGCCACTACGCCACGGGTCCGCTGGAGCGGATGTTCTACTTCCTCAGTGTCGGCGTGCTCCCCTCGGGACAGTCCCCCGCCGATACCGGATTGCTGACGCCCCAGCGGTCGAGCTCCTTCCTCCCCGCGGGGCTCACCGGCATCGGCATCAACGCCACGAATTGGATCTGGTACAACACCCTCCAGAGTTCCTATTTCGCGCAGGTCAACACCTATCAAGGTGCGCGCGCGGCGATGCTCCAGATGACCCAGGAGCTGTATCAGCTCAAGCCCCACACGCCCGAGTACAAGGCCGTGGAGGATGCCTGGGCGGCGGTGAACGTCGGGGCGCCCGCGGACCGCAAGCCGCCCACCATCACCATCACCACCGCGCAGACGAGTTCCACCGAGGCCACCGTCACGGTGGACGTGACGGACGACACCGGGATTGAAAGCGGAGACGTCACCATCAGCTCCGGCATCATCGACGGGCCGCTTCAGCTCCACACCTGCACCAGCCACTGCGTCTTCACCATCAACCCGACGGAGTTCAAGTCGAGCGCCCAGCACTCCGTGAAGGTCACCGCGAAGGACGTGCGCGAGAACGAGGTCACGAAGAGCGTCCAGTTCCAGCTCGACGCCTCGCCTCCCCTCATCGCCACCTTCACGTCGAACAAGCCGGAGACCTGGGGCTGGCCCATCGTCGAGCCGCGGCAGGACTGGAAGTGCACCCTCAAGGACTTCACCGGTTCGGGCGTCGCCTTCATGAAGGTGTACGTGGCGGACGACGTGGTGTTCGAGAAGTCATGGAGCACCTACCCGTCCGAGGTCACCATCGATTCGCTGACCATCGACGCCTCCTCCCGTCCGGAGGGCACGTACCCCTTGTGGCTCGAGACGGGCGACCGCTTCGGGAACATCCGCAAGAACTGGAACCGCGACATCATCGTCGACAAGGTGGCTCCCGAGCGCTGCGAGCTGGCCATCACCGTGGACCCGACGAACAACGGGAATGTCACCCTGAAGGTCACCGGACGCGATGACCGCTCCGGCCTCCAACTGCTCGCGGTCAACACGTCCAAGTCCTCGCTGCTGGCCAATGACAAGACGAAGGTCGTGGGCGGCGTGGAGCGAACCCTGAACGCCACCGTCAACCTGCCGTCGGGCACGCACCTGCTGTCCAGCACCTGCATGGACCAGAACTCCAACGTCACCAAGACGCCGTACCAGACCCTCACCCTGGCGCGTCCCTGCAACACCACGGCCGTCGCGGGCGGCGCCCAGGTGGATGAGCGCTTCTTCGAGATGGGCAAGGTGTCCGGAACGGTGAAGCTGCGCTACGACACCTACTCCGTGCATGACCGCATCCAGGTCCTCGCCGGCACGACGGTGATCGCCGACAGCGGCTGCGCCGCCACCGGAGACCCGTCCGTGCAGCGGACGCTGACGTTCAGCTACTCGGGCACGACCCGGCTGAAGGTGAACGTGACGCCGAACTGCAACCCCGTCACCGCGCTGCCCACCACCCAATGGGCCTACTCGTTGAGCTGCCCATGAGCCCCTGACACACGCCTCCAGGGCAGCCGTGATAAACTCGATCTCCCAGAAGCTCCCACACGCTGTCGTGCGGCCCTCCTGGGAATCGAGAGGAACACAGACATGACATCGCGTCGGAAGCTGCCCTGGGGCATCGCCCTCCTCCTCACCTTCGCGACGGCCACCGCGTTCGCGGAGCCGTCCACCGAGACAGCCTCCGCGGTGTGTGCCAGCGTCGAATCCTCCGAGGCCCAGGTCAGCGAGACCCCGTCCAGCGAGGCGGAGCTCGCGGGCCTGGTGTGCATGACGGTCCGGTGCTCCACCGAGCAGGAGTGCTGGAATGCGTGTCCCGGCGCGACATCCGTGACATGTAGCCGTAACGCTTGCAGTTACACGTACCCCGGCGGCGGGGGCGGCGGCGGGCCCACCTGCCCGTCCACGCGCTGCATCGACGACTCGGACTGCTCCTGCAAGGGTTCGCCGGGCACCTGCGTGAACCGCGCCTGCGTCTTCTAAAGCAGACACCCGCGTCTTCCTTTGTTCACACACACAAACGCGCAGCCACATCCGGCCTGGCCCCGCTCCACGGGGTTGGGTCGTCATTCAAAGGAATCACACCTGGGGCGTATTATTTCCAACCGAAGAGAGGCCCCATGGTGCAAGAAGCTTCTGAGATTCCAGACCGGGAGTACACGGCCTTCGCCATCCGGCATCAGCCCATCCTGCTGGCGGTCGCCCGGAACATCTGTGGCAGGGGTTCCACCGAATGTGACGACTTGGTCCAGGACGTGCTGCTGCGGGCCCTGCTGAAGTGGGACAAGCTCCAGGACTGGTCGGAGCCCGCGAAGCGCGCCTGGCTGGTGCGGGTGCTGCACAACCGCTTCCTGGACCGGTGTCGGCGGCGGGGGACGGAGACGGCCGCGCAGGTGGTGGACCTGAGCAACGTGCACAAGCTCTTCGAGGACCCGGAGGCGCCGGACCCGGAGCTGTGGGAGTGCGTCACGGAGGCGGAGCTGCGGGAGGCCGTCTCTTGCCTTCCCCCCAACCTGCGCCGCACCTTCGAACTGCACGCACAGGGGCTGCGTCACGCGGAGATCGGCCAGCAGTTGGGCGCCCCGGTGGGCACGGTGGGGACCTGGCTGTTCCACGCGCGCCACCGCCTGCGGGAGAGGCTGCGGGGGGCGGCCGAAGCCCGCCGTGAGCGGGGGCGAGGATGAACGCGGACTGCGTGAACCTCGCTGCCTTCGTGGATGGCCACCTGCCGCCCGAAGCGCATGAAGCCTTCCTCTCGCACCTGGCCGGGTGCGAGTCCTGCGGGGTCCGCTTCCACGAACTGCTCCAACTCGACGTGCTGGGACGGCTGGCCATGGACGGTACGGCCAACCCCCAGGCGGATCCGGTGGCCCGCCCCACCCCCGGTCCGCC
>SECN01000606.1 GCA_004173515.1 Myxococcaceae bacterium
TCCATGCCGGACATGAGCACCATCGTCTCCAGCCGCGCGATGGCGTCACGCGGCGTGTTCGCGTGCAGCGTGGTGAGCGAACCGTCGTGGCCGGTGTTCATGGCCTGGAGCATGTCCAGCGTCTCGCCGGAGCGGCACTCGCCCACGACGATGCGGTCGGGCCGCATGCGCAGGCAATTCTTCACCAGCTCGCGGATGGTGATGGCGCCCTTGCCTTCCAGGTTGGGAGGCCGGCTCTCCAGTTGCACCCAGTGGTCCTGCGGAAGCTGCAGCTCCGCGGCGTCCTCCACCGTGATGATGCGCTCACCTTCCGGGATGAACGAGCTGATGATGTTCAGCGTCGTCGTCTTGCCGGAGCCCGTGCCGCCGGAGATGACGATGTTGCGACGCGCCGTCACGCACATCTCCAGGAACTCGGCCATCTGCGCGGTGACGGTCTTGTACTTGATGAGATCCTGGATCTTCAGCGCGTCCTTCTTGAACTTGCGGATCGTGATGCAGGGACCCTTCAACGCCAGCGGCGGGATGATGGCGTTGACGCGGCTGCCGTCCTTCAAGCGCGCGTCCACCAGCGGGCTGGATTCGTCGATGCGCCGGCCGATGGGCGCCACGATGCGCTCGATGACGCCGAGCACCGCCTGGTTGGAGGAGAAGGTCTTCTCCGACAGCGTCAGCTTGCCGCGCCGCTCGATGTAGATCTGGTTGGCGTGGTTCACCATGATCTCGCTGATCTCTTCCGACGCGAGGAACGCTTCCAGGGGCCCCAGGCCCAGCGCCTCGTTGATGACGTCGGTGAGCAGCTCCTCGCGGTCCACGTCCGTGGGAAGCTCTCCGTCGGCTTCCATCTGGTCGATGATGTCGCGGATGGCCTTCTCGGTGCGGCGCCACAGCTCCTCGTCCCCGAGCCGGTCCATGTCCATGCGACGCAGGTCCAGGTACTCGATGAGCCGGTCGTGGATCTCCTTCTGGAGGCGCGAGTAGCGCTCCAGCTTCGGGTCCACCTTCTTCTTGTTCTTCGCCATGGCCGCGGCCATGGACGCGGGCATGCGGCTGGGCGCGGCGGCCGCCGGAGCCTCCTCCTCCTCGTAGGGCTCCTCCTCCTCGTAGGCCTCTTCCTCCTCGTAGGCCTCCTCGCCCTGCTCCTCGTCGTAGGCCTCTTCGCCCTGCGCGTCGTCCTGCGGCGCGTCCTCCAGCGCTTCGACGTTGAGGATGTAGTCCCCGATGGAGACCTGGTCCGTGGGCTTGAGCACCATGGGCCCGGCAATCTTCTTGCCGTTCACGAAGGTGCCGTTCGTGGACTTCATGTCCACGATGATGAAGCGTCCGTCCTTCTCGACGATGCGGGAGTGGTACTTGGAGACATTCCCCTTCGCCAGAACGATGTCATTGCCGGCGAGCCGGCCAATGGTGATCTCGTTCTTGGGGTATTCCCGCTGCTCCGTCCCGCCGCCCTTCTCCGCCAGGGTGATGAGAAACATGGGTCGGGATGCTACCAAGCCCTCCTGCGACCTCAAAGGCTCCTGCGCACGCGCTCGCCTGCCCGCAAGCTCTCGGGCCGGCACCCTCTCCCCTTTTGGAGGGGAGCGAGGCCGGCCCGGAGGTCGGAACACGTGGCTCAAGCGCCCCTGAAGGGCGCCCTGGCTCAGTCGAAGATGTTGAAGTTCACCTCGGAGCGGGCCTGCTTGTAGCGGGTCTTCACGTCCTCGATGATGCTGCGGACCTTGTCCGAGTCCGGGTTCACGATGCGCGGGGTGACGAAGATCACCAGCTCGCGCTTGGTGGAGTCGAACGCGCGGTTCTTGAACAGCTCGCCCACGATGGGGATGTTGCCCAGGCCCGGCAGCTTCGCGACGGCCTTCTGCTCGTCGTGGCTGAACACGCCCGACAGCACGATGGTCTCACCGTGGCGCACGGTGACGTTCGTCTTCACCTTGCGGGTGCGGAAGCCGGGGATGGCGGACGAGCCACCGAAGGACACCGACACGGACGTGTCGATTTCAGAGGCCTCGGCCTCCACTTCCGTCTGGATGTTGCCGTTGCGGTCCGCGGTGGGGCGGATGTTCAGGATGACGCCGTAGGGCTTGTACTCCACCGAGAACTGCGTGTTGGTGATGAGCGGGATGGGCACCTCGCCGCCGGCCAGGAACTCCGCCTTCTCACCGCTCGCGCACACCAGCTTGGGCTGCGCCAGCAGGCGGCCGTAGCCGTCGTTGGCCTGGAAGCCGATGGTCAGGTCCGAGCCGCCCGTCGCGCCCAGGATGAGGTTGGAGACCGCGTCACCCGACGGCAGCAGCGCCTTGTTGAGGTTCGTCGTCGCGGTGAGCGTGCCGGTGATGTCGGTGGGGTACTTGATGCCGTAGCGGTCGCGGCTGTTGCGGCGGATTTCGACGAACTGCACCTCGGAGAGGATCATCCGCTTGATGCCGACGACGAGCAGGTTCTCCACCTTCTCGCCAATGGCCTTGGTGATGAGCTCCGCCTTCTGCAGGTCCTGCTGGCTCTCCACGGAGCCCTCCAGGAAGATGGTCGCGCCCACCACGTTGGCCTGCACGTTCTTCAGGCCCGCCTTCTGGAAGGCCGCGTTCAGGTTCTGGGCGACCAGCTTCTTGGCGTTGGGGGCGATCTTCACGAACGACTTCACGTTCGGATAGAGGCTCACCACCTGCTCGATGCGGTCCGCGTCCTGCGTGGTGTAGGCCTGACCGTCCAGGTAGATGCGGTCACCCACCATGCGGACGGAGACACCTTCGATTTCGCCCAGCAGGCGCTTGATCTCGGAGATGACCTCGTTGGGGTCCTGCTTGCGGACCGTCACCAGGTAGCTGATGCGCTGACCCGAGGACTTCCAGACGAGCAGCGTCGTCTTGCCTTCCGTCTGGCCGGTGACGAGCAGCTGCCCGGTGCCCAGCGTCTTGACCTCGGCGATGGACGGATCACCCAGGGCGACGCGGCTCAGGCCGGGGATGGTGAGGACCTTCTGCGTGCCCACCCCGAGGCTGACGGTGCTGCCCTCCTGGGCCAGGGCGGGGGCACTGGCCACCAGGGTGACAAGGGCGCCAAGCGCTACGGCGTGCGTGAAGCGAGTGGACATCGTGTGAATCCCCTTCTTGCGTGCGTGCGCGCTGACGGCGGCGCGCTATCCCAGATGTTGTTGCTGCCACCACATGGCCCAGAAAGTCCCGAGCGCGATGGAGACGCCGTAGGGGATGTGTCGCACGGGCGCGGGAGAGGTTTCCTCGCGCATCCATTTCGCACGCACCGCCCAGCGACGGGCCACCGCCGCCAGCGTGTCCCAGACGGCCCCCTGCCACAGCAGCGTGACGACCGCCTGGAGCGCTCCCACCAACGAGATGAAGGCCGCCGCCGCGAGCACCGCCGGAAACCCCAGCACACAGCCCACGCCCGCCATCAGCTTGACGTCACCCCACCCCATGCGCCCACGCAGCGCACCGGGGACCAGCAGCAGCGCCAGCCCCGCGCCCGCGAGCACCCCGCTCACCAACCCCGTCTCCAGCC
>SECN01000135.1 GCA_004173515.1 Myxococcaceae bacterium
CTGCCCCCCACGCCGCCTCCCACGACGCCTCCGTCCCATGACCCCGGCCACGGGCACGGCCATGACCATGGGGTCCACGCCCAGGGGTGGTCGAGCGACCCCGCGGAGGACCAGGACGAGATGCTGCATGAGATGGCCACGGGGATGTGGTCGGACGCCAACGAGGGGCTGCTGGCCTGGAAGAACCTCGTCAACCTCACCTTCCCCCCGCTGTGGAGCAACATGTTCTGCCGGGTGAAGACAAACCTGCGGGCGGGCGCGGGCTACCTCATGGCCTCGCCCCAGCTCGCCGGCGGGCCGGGGTTCAACGCGGAGATCTTCACCGGCATCGAGTACAAGAAATGGCAACAGACCCTGGAGCCGCGCCAGGGCTACTTCGACAACATCCACGTGGCGCCGCCCATGCGGGCGCCCCGGAGCATCCGCGAGTTCGTCAAAGGCAAGGAGCAATCCCTGCGGCTGGACAACATCGCCATGGCGCCCTTCTGCATCCACGACTGCCTGCACATGCACTGGCGTTGGCTGCCCACGGGCGACGACGAGAAGCACCTGTGGGGCTGGGATGACGAGAGGCCCTACGCCGTCCCGGGCGTGCCGCACATCCCGGCGCACCAGCACCTGCGCGTGGAGGTGGAGGCCCCCCACGCGTTCACCTATGCCGTCGAGGCGGACTCGTGCCTGGAGGCGGGGCGCTGGCAGTACGTCCTGCACGAGGGGCTGGCCTACGGCAACAGCGCGGTGAACGAGTGGCTCGCGAAGTTCATGCACACCGGCATGAGCCTGCTGGAGGGCTGGCCCGCGCCGGCCTACAAGTCCTGGGCGATGTTCTACTGGGCCCTGCGCTACTGGCACTCGCCCAAGACGGGGGACGTGCGGGAGCGGCTCCTGGAGGACGGCGCGCAGGGACAGCCCTTCCCGGCGCCGCCCGTCTAGCGGTTTGCGCTTCTGGGATGCGCCTTTCGCGCAAGCGGTCAGCGCGTCCCGGCATGCGTTGGGTATGCTTTGAGCAGTACCCCCTCACGGAGAGCGCATGCGAACGATGATTTTCGGTGGTCTGATGGCGATGGCGGTGGGCTGTGGCGGCATCACGGAGCCGGAGGCGGAGATCGACCTGACTTCGCAGAAGGCTCCGCTCCCCGACTGCTCCAGCATCCCGAACAGTGACCTGCGCAACTACTACAGCAACGCCGCCCACACGGAGCTCGTCGGTCAGTGGGGTTGTTACTGCGGCGGGCTCTACGTCTGGGGCAAGTCGACGACCTTCATGGAGTACATCCAGGAGTGCTAGGAAGTCCGCCCGGCCTCCGCGCCTGGCGCGTGTCCTGAACGGCCTCCCCGCATGACACGGGGAGGCTTCCCGTCAGCTCGACGGCTCGCTTTCCAACTCCACGATGGCGTCGTCCGGCACCAGGTCACCCTTGGCCTGATGCTGACGCAGGTGCGTGGCCATCTCCGCCGCGGTTGCGCAGCGAAACTCCTGACCGACACCTGGGCATCGCTCGCAGACGAATCCCCCACGTATGTCTTCGTACACATAGACGTCCGAATCGCGGCTGAAGCGTGCGTAGGCCATCCGCGGGCTTCCTTTCTGTGCTTGTGCGGGGACACCACTCTCAATCCACGATGTGGTGGGCTCAGGGCTCGGGGAAGCCGTTGCGCGCCCACGTGTTGGCGACGTCCCGGGTGAACTTGAAGTTCGCGGACACGCGATGCTTCGCGACGGTCGCGCCCGCGTCGTCGATGGCCGAGAGCAGCGCGTGGGGCTCATACTCATCGGCCACCATTTCGAGCCGGACCTCGTACCAGCGGCCCTCCCAGGCGATGGAGAGCTTCTTGGTCATCGCCTGGTCGCGCTGTCGCGCGGAGCGGTCGAGGACCTCCGAGGCCGTCTTCACGAAGGTCGCGAACGCCGGCGCATCAAAGGGCTTGGGGTTCTTCTTGTCGCGGCCCATCACCCACGGGCTGATGAGGACGGGCTCGGGGATCCCCTGCTTGCGGATCTCCACGGCCCAGCCGTCGTCCTCCTCGTTCTTGATGACCTTGGCCGTCCAGCCGTTCTTCCGCCAGAACGTGGGCTCCATCACTTCGGGTTCGGCAGGCGTGCGCTCGTCGCTCATGGGTGTTCTTCATACCCTCCACGGCCATCCGCCAGAGCAGGGAATTCGCTGTCCCCCGCATCACGGAAGCCGACCGCGCGCTCGACCTCCTCGCGGCCGAGCGCTCCTCGCGACGCTGCTCGCTGGAGGGGAGGCGGCGGGCCACCCTGGTCCCTGGGGGGCGACCTTTCGGAAGGGACGCCCCGCCGCAGGTCCGGCCTCGCAGCCGGACCCGCGTCACTTCGGTTCAACTCACGGCGAGTACAGCTCCGCGGACGGTCCCATGGGGCTCACCGAGTCCGTGCAGCCCACGGCCAGCACCTCGCCGGTGGACAGCGGGGTCAGCGTGAAGCCCACGCGCGTGGCGAGCATGCTCGCGGTGGCGCTCCAGGTGTTGGTGGCCGGTTCATAGACCTCCGCGCTGGATTGGAAGAGGGACGTGGTGGAGCCGCCAATCTTGTTCGTTCCCCCCGCCGCCAGCACCGCGCCGGACGGCAACACCGCGCTCGCATGGGCATACCGGGGCGCCGTCATCGTCCCCGCGGAGGCCCAGGCGCCCACCGGGTTGAACTTCTCCGCCGTCGCCAGTGAAAACTGCCCGGGAAGCGAGTTGGCGCCGGCCAGCCCGCCCACGGCCAGCGGTACGCCCGTCCCCAGCAGGTGCATCGTGAAGCTGCTGCGGGCCGCGGCGAGGCTTCCGGTCGTCAGCCAGGTGCCGGTGGCGGGCGTGTAGATCTCCGTGCTCGTGAGCCGGTAGAGCGACAGGTTGAGCGTGTAATAGCCGCCCGCGATGAGCACCCGTCCGTCGCTCAACAGGACGGCGGAGTGGTGGATGCGGCCCGTGGAGAGGCTCCCCGTGGCGGACCACGTCCCGGTGGTGGGGTCGTACAGCTCGGTGCTGGCAGGGTAGATGCCGCCATCGCTGCGGCCTCCGACGGCGAGCACCTGTCCCGTGGCGAGGAGGGTCAGCGTGAAGGACGTCCGCGCGGTGAGCAGGCTGCCCGTGGCCGTCCAGGTGCCGGTGGCGGGGTCGTAGAGCTCCGCGGTGGTGACGGTGCTGTCCTCATTGCCGCCCACGACCAGCACCTGGCCGGAAGCCAGCCGCACCGCGACATGGCCCGAGCGGGGCTCCGTCATGCTCCCGCCCGGCGTCCAGGTCCGCGCGACCGGGTCGTACCGCTCCACGCTGGACAGGGTGTCGTAGCCCACGGTGTCGGTGCCGCCCGCGACCAGCACCTCGCCGGAGGTCAGCTCGGTGGCGGTGTGGCCGCAGCGGTTCGTGGCCAGCGGCGCGGTGGCGCTCCAGGTGAGGTGGGCCGCGTCGAACAGCTCCGCGTCCGCCGTGGGGGCCGTGCCTGCGTAGCCGCCCGCGACCAGCACCTGCCCGGACGCGAGCAGCGCGACGGGGGCCAGGCTCCGGGCGGTGAGCATGCTGGCCGTGGCGCTCCAGGTGTTCGTGGCCGGGTCATACAGCTCCGCCGTGCCGTCGCTGTCGAACAGGAGCACCTTGCCCGAACGCAGCAGGACGGCGCTGGGGCTCCCGTGCGCCTGCGTCATGGCGCCGGTGGAGGCCCAGGTGTTCGTGACGGCGTCGTACAGTTGCGCGGTGAGGTTGCCGTTGCCGCCCGCCACCAGGACCTTGCCGGAAGGCAGCAGCGTCGCCGTGTGGCCGCTTCGCGTCTGGCCCATGGTCGCGCCGGTGGTCCAGGCGTTGGTGGCCGGGTTGTAGAGCTCCGTGGTCGCCAGCGAGCCCAGCCGCCCGGTGCCGCCCGCCACCAGGACCTTGCCGGAAGGCAGCAGCGTCACCGTGTGCCGGGAGCGGTTGGTGCCCATGGCGGGGCCCGCGGTCCACGCGTTGGTGGCGGGATCGTACAGGTCGACCAGTCCCAGGGGCCCGGCGCCGCCGGCACCGCCGGCGATCATCACCTTGCCCGAGGCAAGCACCACGTCCCGTCCCTCGCTGCGTGCGCGGGGGCTGGTGGGGGTGGCGGTCCAGGTGCCGGTGGCGGGCGTGTACAGCTCCGCGCTGGCCAGGTACACGCCCGCGCCGCCGCCCGCGTAGCCGTTGGCCACCAGGACCTTGCCGTTGGAGAGCAGGGTGGCGGTGTGGTTCGAGCGCAGGGACGTCATCGCCCCGGTGGCGCTCCAGGTGCCGGTGGCGGGCGTGTACAGCTCCGCGCTGCTCAAGGGCGCGCTCGCGCCGGTGCCGCCCGTGACGAGGACCTGCCCCGAGGCCAGCCGGGTGGCCCGGGCGTTGTACCGGGCCGTCGACAGACCGCCGGTGGCGTGCCACTGGGGCGTTCCCAGTGCCGAGCGCCTCGTGCCCGTCTCGCCGGACGCCACGTCTGGCGCATCCGCGCCACAGGCCGCGCACGCCAGGGCCAGGAGGAGGGAAGGAAGGATTGCGAGTCTTTTCATGGATGGGAACCCTTGAGGAGGCCGCGCCGTGGCCAGGTTGGCCAGCCGGACGGGGCGCTCGCATCCTGGGGCCCGGTGCCTTGCCTTGACAAGCGCAAGGCCCATGTCTGCCATTACGGGGGCGGTTCGCCTTGACCCGTGGGCCACCCCGTGCCCATTGAGTAGGATGTGCGCATGCTCAAGGTCTACGGCTTCTCCCGAGTGAACAAGATGGCCCGTGGCAAGACCCGTGATCTGCGCGTGCTGTGGGCGCTGGAGGAGATGGGTCTACCCTACGAGGTCGTAGGGATGGATCATCCGCAGCACGACCTCGATACGCCCGCGTATCGCGCGCTCAACCCGTTCGGACAGATTCCGGTGATCGACGACGACGGCGTGGTCGTCACCGAGTCGGGCGCGATCCTGCTCTATCTTGCCCGCAAGAGCGGCAAGCTGATGCCGCGCGACCTTGCCGGCGAAGCGCAGGTGCTGCGCTGGTGCGTCGCGGCGCTGAACACGATCGAAGTCCCGATCCTGACCGCGTGGTTCGTCGACCTGAACGGCGGCAAGGGCACCCAGGGGAGTGATGCGCTTCACCAGTGGGGGGACATGCGCCTGAAGCAGCTCGACGGCTGGCTCGCTGGCAGGGAGTTCATCGCGACCGACGAGTTCACCGTCGCGGACCTCTTGATGACGCATGTGCTGGGCGCAGGCACCGACGAGAGTGTCGTCAAGGACCATCCCAACGTGCTTGCCTTTCAGAGGCGCTGCATTGCGCGCCCGGCTTGGAAGAAGGCGTTCGAGGCCTACTGCGACCGCGTCGAAGCAGCCTGAGTGCGGGGCGCCGCAGCCTCGTTGGCCGTCGTCACGTGCAACGTGGGCCACACCTTGGCCCACGGGCGGAAGGTCGCTCCAGCTCCTGCTGGGTTGGCGTGAAGCGCAGGCGGCAATCCAGGGAGGGGACGTTGAACCAGGGACGGGGCATGGGCGCGTTCAGGGCACGGGCGCTCCGTCCTCCAGGAGCCGGTCGGCGGCCACGTCGCCCATGCGCCAGTAGCGCAGCGCCCAGTAGAACATCGCCCAGGAGCGCGTGGCCACCAGCGGCCAGGGCGAGAAGTAGCCCATCATCGCGACCTGCACATGGCCGATCCACTCGGCGGCCGTGTTGGTGCCGTAGGACAGGCCCTCGTGCAGGACATACTGCCAGCGGCCCGCCTCCAGCCCCGTGTCCGCGTGGACGCGGTAGGAGAACCCGTGGCGCGACTCCACCGTCACGAACAGGGACTGGTTGGCGGGGATCTGCGGCGCCCCCGACGTGTTGTAGGGCCCGTTCTCGTCCCAGCCGTGCAGCCACTCCTCGCCCGTGGGGCACCAGCGCCAGTGCATGTGCAGGCAGTCGTGGATGCAGAAGGGCGCCATGGTGATGGCGTCCAGCTTGAGCATCGGCTGATCCTTGCAGGCCTCGCGGATGCTGCGGGGCGGGAGCATGGGCGGCGCGATGTGGATGTTGTCGAATTCGCCCTGGCGCGCCATCACCTTCTGCGGCACGGGGAGGTAGCGCGCCGTCTCCGGGTTCCAGGTGTACGCCACGTGCCCGGTCCCCCCCGCGAGCGTGGGGGAGACCATGAGGTAGGAGGCACCCGGCGCCACGTCCGTCTTCACGCGGGAGAAGATGGAGGACCAGAACGGCGGGAACACCCCGTTGAGGATCTTGTCCCAGGAGAAACTCGACGTATTCGAGTCGGCCCACAGGCCGGTGGCCATGTCGTGGACCATCTCGTCCCGGTCGTTCGGGTCGAGCAGCCCCTGGGCGTGCAACTGCTCCTGCTGCCCATGCGAATGCCCGCCGTGCGGGTGTCCACCGTGCGGATCCTGCGGCGGCGGCGGCAGGCTGCCGGCGTGCTGCATGGTGCTCTGGGCCGGGCGGCGGAGGCTCACCTTCGCCTCCATCCGCTCCAGGTCGCGGTTGCTCATGAGCATCAGGTGCGGCCGGAACCGGGAGACGCGCGCCAGCGAGTTCGGCACGTAGTCGGTGCTCTCCTTGCAGCAGACGAACTCCGCGCAGACGAGCACGCGCAGGGGCGCCAGTTGCAGCGTGCCCGTCTCCGTGCGCTTCACCTTCCTCTCCACCGGCTTGGGCGGACGGCCGTTCCGGGCGGGCATGAAGTCGTCCTTCTCCAGGACGTCCGCCGGAATGGGCTCCAGGGTGACGGTCCCGGAGGGCGCACGCAGGTTCACCTGGAAGCCGAACACCAGCATCATGCCCCGGTCGAGCACCGCGGGGATCCAGTGCCGGTTCTTCGCCCAGTTCGTGATGGCGCCGCTGGACGCCTCGTACTTGCGCAGGAGGAACTCCTGGGTGAGCTCCAGCGTCAGCGCCCGGCCGCGGCAGGTGACCTCGATGGGGTGCCAGATCAGCTCCTCCAGCACGGTGCAGGTCTGCGCGGAGTAGAAGGGCGTCTCGGCCAGGTCGTAGGTGAGCTGGGTCACCCGGTGGGGGCTGGCGACGTCGTGGCTCCACGCCCAGTTCGCGCCCCGGGTCGTGCCCCCGGCCCCCTGGGCGTGGGCGCCCTTGCCTCCGAAGGACTGGTAGGGCGCTCCAAGGGCCGCGGTGAGCAGCAGCGTGTCCTTCAGCAGCGTGTCGAGGTTGGGCATGGGTTGTCGGGGTGTCGGTGGGGAAAGAGGTTCAGGACACGTCCTGCAGGGGCTCGACGCTCCAGGCTCCGGGCCGCGCCAGCGACAGGGGCGCACCGTCGTCCAGGATCTCCAGCAGGGTGTAGACGTCGTCGTCGGCGCGAGAGAGGAAGAGCTCCCCCGCCTCGTCGGTGACGAACTCGCGCTCGGCGCCATCCGGGCAGCGCACGCGCACGCGGCAGTGGGGGAAGGGGCGCTGCTCGACCGTGTCGTCCACGATGCGGAAGGTGGGCAGGTCGGGCGTGAGCCGGAGGTTGCCCAGGACGATGGGCGCGTCGCAGCTGAACCTCATGCAGAACGGGGAGATGTTCTGGCTGAGGGCCGTGGGCTTCGGCTGGAAGGCCACCGGGCCTGGCTCCGGCGGAAAGGGCTGCTGCAGGCGCAGGATGAAACATCCTGGCATCTGCTCGTCCCCCTCCCGGTGGAACCCGGGCGTGCTCATCCAGCGGTGGACGTCCACGGGGAACAGGTGCTCGTTCGAGAAGACGGTCTGGAGGGTGGCCTTGTCCGGGTCGCCGTTCTCGAAGGACAGGGTGACCTTGCCAGGGGTGGCATGTCCGTCGAAGGTCATCCGTAGCCCGATCTCCAGATCCGTGTCCGTTTCGAGTCCCTGGGTCCGGCCCACGACCCGGAAGGACACGCACGGGTTGGAGAAGGAGGGGGAAACGCCGGACTCGTTCTGGAGCCGGAACACCGCGCTGATGGTGCAGTTCACGCTGTGGATGCGCATCCCGGTGGGTGAGCTGCTCTTTTCGGTCACCGTGTGCGCGTGGCACAGGGAGAAGCGGCAGTACACGAAGGGGACGTTGGACCAGGGGCTGTTCATGGTTGGCCTCGGGACAGCTCCGGCAGGTCCTCCACGCTCCACGCACCGGGCGGGGCCCGCGTGAGAGGCTCGCCGTCGGGAAGCACCTCCAGGAGCGTGTAGACGGGCCGGAAGTGGAGAGCCTACCCGTTCCCCACGGATTCAAGGGAGGAGGTTCGACGCCCCTGACGACGCCGACATGGGTATCGTGTCGCGGCGCGGAGGGACATCCACTTCCTGGGCTTGCCTCCGCGGGGAGACCTGATCCGGATGAGCACCCGCGGTGATACAGCCCCCCTTCCCCACGCCTTCGAGGTCCACGGTGAGGACGGCTTCTTCGTCTCTGACGACGCGGCCCGGATCGACCTGGACGTGGTCCATGGCTACCTGACGCGCTCCTACTGGAGCACGGGAGTCTCCCGGATGACGGTGGAGCGGGCCTTGAGCCACTCGCTGAACTTCGGCCTGTATGGCGCAGGGGGAGCCCAGGTGGGCTTCGCGCGTGTCGTCACGGATCGCGCGACGTTCGCCTACCTCTGCGACGTGTTCATCCTGGAGTCACACCAGGGCCGGGGCCTGGGCAGGTGGCTGATGCAGGCCGTCATGGCGCATCCCGATCTCCAGGAGCTGCGGCGCTTCATCCTGGCGACGCGCGATGCACACAGCCTGTATGCGCTGCATGGCTTCACTCCACTCAAGAGCCCCGAGTTCTTCATGGAGCGCCATGACCCGGACGTCTATCGCCGGAAGTAGCGGCGCGCGGGCCAGGGGCAGCTCCCCACGGGCCGAGGCCGCTTGCGACGTGCGCCCACCGAGGCCAGCGCACGTCCCATCGTCGCGGGCGACACCCGCACCCGGCCACGACGCTCCAACTCGCGCACCAGCAACTCGCGGGTCCACGTCGTGCGCCGCCAACCGGACTGCTGCGGTGTCCCCTCCAGCACCCGGCACAGGGTTGCGCGGAACCGCGCGTCCACCTTGCGCTGGCCGTTGAAGGCTCGGCCATCTCGCAGTCCCTCACGTCCGCGCTCCTGGTAGCGCAGCACGGCGGTCACCACCGTGGAGGTGACGCACAGCAGCTCCCGCGCCGCCTGGGCTCGCGACTGGCCCGCCGCCACCTTGATCACCGCCAGGCACCGCCGCAGGGTGAGCGGGCAGCCAGTCTTCCGTGCCCACCGCATCAGGCGCCTGCGGTCACGACAGCTCAGGCGCAGCTGTTGCCCTTCTTGAGGCAGGGCTCGCTTCTTCCTCCGGTTCTTGCGCACACAAGGCCGAACGGAGCGAGTCCCTGTCCCTTCCCCGTGCCGCTCGCGCCCGCCTGCTCTCCAGGCCGATCGAGAATCGCGCTCCGTCGTTTAGCAGAGCCCGTCCCAGCGGACGTAGCCGTAGCCACCGGTGCAGTTGTAGGGCGGGTAGCAGTAGAGGGCGCCCCGGACCCAGTACTCCCCGTTCGATACGAACGGCGTGCTGTCCGTGTTGAAGTGGTTGCCGTAGTTCAGGGTCCAGATCTTGAGGCTGGCGGTGGACGGGGAGGTGTAGATGCCGAGCTCGGACCAGCAGACCGAGCGAATCGTCTGCTGCTGGACCCGGGGAGGCTCCGACGTGGACATCTCGGAGCCAGGCTGCTGTTCGTCGATGTGGGTCCCCTGGGCTTCGACACCACAGCCGGTGCCGAACAGCGTGACACCGCCAACGAGGCACACGAGCATTCGCAGGTTCTTCTTCATCGGATCATTCCTTCCGTGGATGGGGATGGCGCCGCACACCGTCCCTCGGGCGGATCACGCCGAAGGTGAGGAGGGTGTTCCATGTTTCAGGGGACGCCGCGCGCGGCCCACGGCTTATACAAGGGGCGATCGACCTGCGGCAAACCACCCCACGTCGCGGGAGCCGCTCCAAGGCCGAGCCGGCTCAGCGCTCGGGCAGCCGTTTGTCGAGCCGGTCCTCCCATGTTTCGAGCGCCTCCTCGAGGTTCGCGCGATTCCACCGCGCGGTGGAGCCCGTGGCACCCACGCCTCCGGGGCTTTCGACCGGAGACGCTGTCGTGTCCGGAGACCCGCGGCTCGGGGCGCTCAGTCCATCAGCAGCACATTGATGGTGTGGCCCAGGTTCTTCGCGTCCTCGTGGTTGGGGTCGAGCCTCAGCGCCTCGTCGGCCATGAGGCCGGCCTCGTGCAGGCTTCCCTGGCCCTGGAGAAACCGGCCATAGGCGACGTACGCCTCCGGCGACTTCGGCTCCTTCGCGATGCGCTCCAGGAAGGGCTTCTCCTCGTCGCTCGGCGGGGTGAACGTATGGACGGGCGGGCAGGGGTCGCCGTACTGGCCCTTGATGCTCTTGGAGTACACCCCCGGCGCGTGCGGCTTCACGGCCTTCAGGAGGTCCTTGACGTTCGTGTCACCGCCCTTGACGCAGAGCCCGAGCACGGCGATGTGCAACCCCTTGTTGAGACCGGGGTAGTCATCGGACTTCTTCACGCCGGGAAGGTCATTGCTCGTCGCGGCCAGGCGCACCCAGAGGACCTTCTCCTTCAGGCGCTCCAGCGCGGCCTGTGCCTCGGCCTCGGTCTTCCCACCCCCGACGATGATGATTTCGTAGGAGCGGGGCTTCGGCTCCTTCGCCGAGGCGACGAGGGGAACCAGCGCGGCAAGACAGACGAGCAGGCGTAGGGTCATCCCACCACTCTACTTCCACGCGGCCCTTCGCCGCCGGAGTACGCGGTGGATTCAGGCACCTTGGGGGCGCACGATGGCGATGATGCTCCGCTCGTCGATGTAGCCCAGCTGCCGTGAATCCTGGCTGATGACATTGTCTCCGGACACCACCACCTTGCCGAGGGGAACGCGCGTCTGGCCGTCGGCACCGAGCGCCTCCCAGGCCCAGTCCGGCACCGGATCTCCCGCCACGGCGGCCACCCGTTTGACGAGGTAGGGCAGCGCTTCTTCGCCCAGCGTCGCGCGCTGCGCCGCGGGCATCAGGAAGACGACGACGTCCGAGCGCGCATAGCCGTCCGGACGGTCCAGCCGCCTCACGACGATTCGCTGCCCATCCCGCAGCGTGGGCGACATGCTGTTGCCTTGCACCGCGACGACAATCCAGCGGCTGCGCGCCCAGGACGCGAACAGGGCCCCCACCACGAGGAGCGCGGCTCCCACGCTCATCGCCGTGAGCATCAAGCGACCTCCTTCGGGCCCGTCCGGGATGCGACGCGCTCATCCTGATAGCCGCTCGCCTGGAGCGTGAACAGGCGCGCGTACTCGCCGCCCGCCGCCATCAACGTGTCATGCGAGCCCTGCTCGATGATCTGGCCCTCCGAGAGGACGAAGAGGGTGTCCGCGCTCCGCAGCGCGCTCATCCGGTGGGAGATGAGCAGCCGCGCCCGCCCCGCGCCGTGGCTCGCGAGCGTCCGGTGGATGTGGAACTCGGCGGCCGCGTCCAGGCCGGAACTCGGCTCGTCCAGCACCAGCAGGTCGACGTCCTGTCTCATCAGGGCCCGGGCCAGCGCCAATCGCTGCCATTGCCCGCCGGAAAGCGAGACGCCCGTCGGCATGTCCTCGTCCTCCCCTTCGAGCACGCGGCTCAGCAGCGTGTCGTAACCCGCGGGGAGCGAGGCGAGCTTTTCGTCGATCTCCGCCAGCCGCGCCACGTCGCGGATTCGCGCAGCGTCCTTCAGCCGCTCCAGGTCCCCCAGGCCGATGTTCTCCGACGCGGTGAAGTCATACGTCATGAAGTCCTGGAAGGTCGCCGTCATCCGCCGCCGCAGCGCTCGGGCATCCAGCTCGCGGACGTCCACGCCGTCCCAGAGGACCTGGCCGCGCTCCGCGTCATAGAGGCGGCACAGCAGCTTCACCAGCGTGCTCTTTCCGGCGCCGTTGACGCCGACGAGCCCCACCGAGCCCCCGGCTGGAATGAAGAGGCTCACCCCTCGCAGCACCCACGGCCCCTGAGCGTCGTAGCGGAACCAGACGTCACGCAACTCTACGCCGTGCCGCAGTGGCGCCACCGGATGCGAAGCCTCTGGCGAGTGGACCGGCAGGTCGATGATGTCGAGGTAGCTCTTGAAGGTCTGGATGCTGCGGCTCGCGAACTCGACCTGCGAGAGAAGCCCGTTGAAGGCGCCCTGGATGCCCGCCACGGCCGCGAGAAAGAGGGAGACGTCACCAATCTGAAGGCGACCCTGGAGCGCGCCCCGGGCGACGATGAAGGCCCCGACCGCCGCCACCGCGGCCGTGAGCAGCGACAGCGCCGCCTGCACGGCCAATCCCTTGCGTGTGACGGCCATCTCGCGCTCCGCCGCCTTTCGCAACGAAGCCACCATCCGCTCCAGCAGCAGCTCTCCCAATCCGAACAGCCGGATCTCCTTGGCCGCCCGCACGTCCACCAGCAGCGAATGGTAGAAGTCGCGCCAGCGATACGTTGGCACCAGGGCCGCTGACAGCTCCACCAGCCACCGACTGCGCACGAGCTGGGCCATCAGGGCCACGCCCCCCGCCAGCACCAGCAGCAACGCCATGGGGGGCGACACCATCAGGACCACGGCGCTCAGCGTCCCCACCGAGACCAGCATGCGAAGCAGGGCCCTGACGAACTCGATGAGCTGCTGGGGCGCGTCCCGGGCGGCCTCCTCCGCGAGCCTCAATCGGCCGTGGAAGGCGGGATCCTCGAAGTGGTGCAGGCCCTCCAGCGCCGCCACCTTCGCGAAGAGGGAGCGCTCGACCTCCAGGGTGACGCCCCAGCGAATCACTCCGGACAGGAACTCGGAGACATTGAGGATGGCCATGGCGCCGCCGACCACCGCGGCGGCGCCCACCGCCAGCGTGAGCGCCCGCTGCGAGTCGGCGAGGGCACCGCGGCCCAGCTCATCCAGCAACGCCTTCGTGAGCCAGCCACCCACGGCGGCCACGGAGCCGGTGCACAGCGTGAGCAGGAAGGCGAACCCCGAAGCCAGCGGCGCCGCGCGCCACTGGAGCGCCACCGCCGCGCCCACTGTTCGCGACACCTCATGCAGGAGCCCCCGCCCCCTGCGCGGCTCGCTCATGTCAGGACTTCGTGCACGTAGTGGCCCGAGGCCGCGACCACGCCCCGGTCGACGAGGACGAGCGTGGGATAGCCCGCCTGTTTGATGGCCCGTGTGACGGAGTCGCCCTCGGACAGCAGCGCCACCCGGGCCACGTGTTTCAGCGAGGCCCCCAGCGCCACCGTGTCCGGGTCGCCAGGGTCACCTTCGATGAACGCCATGAGTGGTATCCCGGGCGGCGACTCGAGGAGCTGCTTGCGCACCGAGGCGCAAGGCCGGCAGCCCGCGGCGAAGAAGCCGACCAGGGTCCTTCCGTCCCGCAGGACGGCATCCGTGAAGGCCTCGCCCTCCACGGTGGTGGCCTCGAAGCGGCCGACTTCATCCCCCTTCTGCGGCAGGGCCGGGTCGCGCAGGACGAGCTGGTTGGCCATCATCTCCTGAAGCGTGCGCAGCCGACCGACGAGCGCGAGGGTCAGCAAGAGGTTGGCCACCACCAGCACGGCGAGGACGACACCCCCCACGACAAGTGTTTCAATCACAGGCAGCCTCAGTCCCGTCGGGTTCGCGACAACGCAGCCAGCGACTGCGGTCCACGAAACAAGAAAACCAGATCATCCCAGCGCGTGACGAAGAGCCCCGCCATGGCTCCGACCGTCCCAGCGATGACGCCCATTCCCACCGCCAGCCCACCCGACGCGGCGGGGTGGCTCACCGCTCCGACGAGGGTGATGATCAGCAACAGCCCATTGCGAACCAGGTGCGCCGCGCTGACGGGGGCGTTGCTGGCGCCGAAGCACCGGCACGCGACCTTCTCTTCCCGGCGAAGCACCCACGCGATCCCCAACGTGAAGCCCACCAGGAGCAGCAGCGCCAACACATAGCCCGCCCACACTCCCACCAGGAGTAGCAGCGCGGAGGCGGCTTCCGTCAGGATCAACGCGGCGGCCAGCGGCGCCCCGGCCAGGGTGCGCGGAAGACCGAAGTTCGCGAGCGTCTGGATGAAATCCTCAAAAGGTCTACGTCCGCGCGCCTTTCCCACGGCGGCGAGCGCGAACACCATGGCCAGCATCAGTCGACAGCCTAGATTGACCGCGTTCAACGGAAGCCCTCGCGAAAACCACGACTGGATGTGAATGGTTCACATCCAGCCGAGGTCATGAAGCAGGAATCAGCAAACGGTGGACTTGACGCAGGGCCCCGTGCAGCTGTGGGACATCCGCCTGGCGGTACAGCACTCGCCGTGGCTCGGAACACAGGCACCCGCGGGGGCCTCGGACAGGAACAACTTCAAGAAGCGGTCACTCAACGCCTTGAGGATCTTCATGGTGTCTCCCTTTCGGTCTGCGTCGAGGGGAAATCGTCCCCCCCGGCGCGGTGTGAAGGTTACCTCTCAGCGTGAATGTTATGGAAGGGGACTTCATGGAATCCGCGCATTCGAGGATGACGCGATGCGTGCTCCCCGAAACAGCGCTTTTGACATCTCGCGACACATACCTGGGGAGAACATTGTTCACAGGCGGGCTGGCTTGTCATCGACGGCGTTGCTTCGCTCTTGCCGCCTTCTTCGCCTGGGTCTTGCGCGCCGCCTTCCTTGTTCCTGTTCTCACTGTCTTTGGTGTCTGCGTTCTCTCCGTGGCTGCGGTGTGTCGGGCGCGAGGGGCTCGAAGTTCGGCGGGCAGACCCGGGCCCGAGTCATACGTGGTCGTCCGCCACGACATGTCCTTGCGGAGGTGTTCCCCCCTCGCTGGGTGCGTCAGCTGGATGTCCAGAAAGGGGCCGGATCGTTTCACGCTCTCAAGCCGGGGCGCGGAGCCGGGGCTGGAGGAGGAGAGCCCCGCCTTTGCCACGACGGTGGAGGAGCCGAGGAAGTCGCCTGCGGCGGGTCCTTGTGATGACGAAGCCCCTTTCCAGCACGGGCTGGAAAGGGGCTTCTTGTTTCATCTGAAGCGGGGCTCCGTTGGATTACTCGATGGTGGGGGCCTGGCTCATGCCGGCCGTCGGATCCGAGTGGGCCTGACCGAGCGCGCCACCGAGCAGCGAGCTGCCGACGGTGCCAACGGCGCCGACGACGCCCGTCACGCCCTGGGCCACGCCCTGCACGCCCTGGGAGACCGCCTGCACGCCCTGGGTGGCTGCCTGCACCAGCTCCGTGATGCTGCTGATCACGGAGGAGATGCTGGGCGCCGCCGGGCAGCGAGGGCGCGGAGAGCATGGCGCCAGGCTGCGGGACGCCATTGATCAGCGAGGACGCGGAGAGCATGGCGTCAGGCAACTGGGTGGCGGTGTCGAGGAGCGAGGACTTCGAGAACCTGGAGTCCGGCTTCTGGGGGCCGTTCGGCGCGTTGGGCGAGGAGGGCTTGGCGTCCGGCTTCTGGGGGGCGTTGGGCGCGTTGAGAGAGGAGGGCTTGGAGTCCGGCTTCTGGGTGGCGTTCGGCGCGTTGGGCGAGGAGGGCTTGGCGTTAGGCGCGCTGGGCGAGGAGGGCTTGGAGTTCGGCTTGGAAGACGGGAGATCCTGCGCGGGGGGACGGCGGATGGCGTTGGTGGAGGAGCCGCGAGCGGAGGAGATCTTCATGGGGGAACTCGTTTCGGAAGAAGAGGGTGGTTGCCGCGTTCAGCGTTGAGTCCACCCATAGCAGCGGGCGTGCCAAGGCCCTGAGGGCCCGGGGGTGCGCGCAATCCGTTGATCTTCCTCGGCTTGGATTCGCGCCAACGCGGCTCCGCGCGGCGCGGCCTGATGACCGCCGTCAGCCCCTGATGTCTCCAGTCACCACGCGAGGTCCGCGGCACTTCCTGCCGCCGTACTGTCCCGGGGGAAACCGGAGTGTCAGCGCGCGGCGCGTTGCAGGTGGATCATCGCCTCATCCAGCAGCGCCGCCACGCCCCGCTTCACCACGTGCACCACCTTGTGGTGATGCGCGGGCGGCCCGTGCGTGTAATGGCCAGACACCTTGTGGTGCAACTCCGTGGCGCCCCACACCAGCACCAGGTCCGCCCATTCCAAGTCACTGCGCGCCCGGTCCGACGTTCTCCGCTCCGTGCCGTCCACCATGCGCAGGTCGATGTGGCCGCCCAGCTTCGCTTCCAATTCCTCTCGCACCGCGGGCGAACCGCCCACCACCACCACGCGGTTCACGTTGCGGTCGCGGCACACCTCCAGGAACGCCACCTCCGCTCGCCGGTTGGCGGAACCTCCGCACCTGGCGCAGTGACTCCGGGGCTCCACCCGCAGGGGATCCCGGCCGCTCGCCGTCGCCACCTGGAGGCAGGCGGGATCCGCGCACACCAGGAAGAAGCGCTCGGCCAGCACCTCGGCCGCCTTCATCAGCTTGGGCTCGCTCATGCGCGCCTTGCCCGGCCGCGTGAGCCCCACCTCCTCCAGCACGCCCCGCGCCCTGACACGCGCGTCCATCAGCGTGACGCCCCGCTCCGCCAACCAGCCGTCAATGTCCCGGTCCGCGCTCATCGCTTCGCCACCTGATCAGGAGTAGCGGCGAACAGCTCCGACTGCATCGGGACGGGCCCAGAGGGCTGCTCCAGGCCGAGCGCCTCGCGCACCGGCCCGAAGCTCCTCCGGTGGATGGGCAGCACCCCCTTGGCCTGGATCGCCGCCACATGCTGCGCGGTGGGGTAGCCCTTGTGCGCCGCCAACCCGTAGCCCGGGTAGCGGGCATCCAGCTCGGCCATGTGCCGGTCGCGCGTCGTCTTCGCCAGCACCGACGCCGCCGCGATGCTCAACGACAGCGAGTCCCCCTTGATGATCCCCCGCTGCGGAGAGGGGCACTGGGGGATCGTGCGCGCGTCCACCAGCACGTAGTCCGGCGTCATCCCCAATCCCTCCACCGCGCGCCGCATGGCCAGCAGGCCCGCGTGGTAGATGTTGAGCCGGTCGATCTCCTCCACCTCCGCCTGGCCCACCGCCCACGCCACCACGTCGCGCTTGAGGGCCTCCGCCAATGCCTCGCGCTTGTCCGGGTCCAGGATCTTCTTCGAGTCGTCCAACCCCCGCAGCCGGTAGCCCCGCGGCAGGATGGCCGCGGCGGCGACGACGGGGCCCGCGAGCGGTGCCATGCCCGCCTCGTCCACCCCCGCCACCTTCAGCAGGCCCTGCTCCCACAGCTCCGTCTCGAACTTCAACAGGTGCCGCAGCCGCTGGCCTTCCGCGCGGTTCTTCTCCTGGCGCGAGCGCAGCCGGCGCGCCAGCCCCTGCGCGCTCTGTCGGGGGTCTGCCTCCAGCGCTTCCAGCAGGCCCTGGGGGACGGGCTGCGCCTGGGTGATGAACCGCCCCGTCAGCTCGGTGACCGAGCACTGGAGCAGCACTTCCACACTGTCTGCGGGCATGGGGGACCTTCAGGGGATGCCACGGATATGCCTACCCGGCGGGTAGCGCGGTTGCACGGCTTACTGGAGCGGGGGAACACCAGTGCCGCGACAACACGTCCAGGCCGCCGCCTTCAGGCACACCGAGCGGGCAGCCTGGAGCAAGGGGAGCCTGTCCGACGCGAAGGCGCGCATGCGGGTTTGACGCATGGCGTAAGCCGTACCGCAGGCGGGCAGGTCAACACAACCGCCGGACGGCCCGGGGCGGTGGATTTCCGCGCGTCCCGGGCCCCACTGGCGGGTCTTCGACGTCAGTCCCTGAGTTCGAGGGTCAGCTCGGCGGGAACAGGCGTGCAGTGACACGCATCGCACGTCCACTCCACGCGCTGAGCGGGCGTCACGTGCGAGCCCGCGGTGGCGACCACCCGGATGGGGCTGGGCGCGAGGTGTTCATTGATGGCCGTGGTGAAGCCGCGCTCATCCGTCACGCCGGTGATGCTGACATTGCTCTCCAGGTTGGTGGCCGTCACGGTGGCGCCCTGGATGCGCGCGCCCTCCGACGACACCACCTGCACGCGCAGCGACAGCGGCTCATCGCACGAGTCCTCGTGGCGATTGGCGCTCGGGGCTTCGTCACACCCCGTCACCAGCACGCTCGCGAGGAGCCCCAACGCTCCATACATCCGAAACCGCTTCCCCATCCCCACGCCCCCGACCCGTCCCATGAAAGGCAATCTGGTACCGGAGGACGGGTGACGCAACGCGAAGACTACGCAGCGGGCGGCACCCTCGCGTGGGCAAAACGGGCGGCATCCGTGTCCGGATAACGGTGCAGGATGTACCGGTAGATTTCCTCCGCGCGCACCGTGTTTCCCATCTTCTCCCCCTGCACTCGCGCCAGCAGCACCAGCGCACGGGGCGCGGTGGGCTCCTCGGGCGCTGCGTCCGCCGCCGCTTCCAACGCCGCGACCGACAGTGGGAAATCTCCTTCCACCGCCGCGGCCTGACCAATGAACAGATGGTGCGTGGGCGAAAGCTTCAGACGGGGCAGAACACGCAGGGCCGCGTACAGGGCGAGCGCCTGCGCCACGTCGCGCGCGTCCACCGCCTTCGTGAACGCGGCCAGCCGCGACGTCACCTCCTGGGCGGAGAGCGCTTCCCCGGGCCCGGATTCCTCGGGGTCGGGGGCTCCGGGCGGGGT
>SECN01000607.1 GCA_004173515.1 Myxococcaceae bacterium
CGCGTTGCCCGGGTTCTTGGTCAGCTCCAGGAAGCTGTCCACCGCCGCCAGGATGCGCGCGCCCAGGGTGATGTCCTCGCCCTTGGCGCCCTGGGGCGTGCCGGAGCCGTCCCAGGCCTCATAGAGCTGCGCGAGGATGGTGTTCACCTGCGTGGGCAGGTGCACCGTCTCGAAGAGCTTCGTCGGCGCGCGGTGGCTGGCCTTCGCCTGGGCCTTCCACTCCGCGTTCGCCGCGTTGCTCGCCAGCGAGAAGTGACGCTCCGCGGGCTTGCCCAGGTCGTGCAGGTACGCGGCGATGGAGAGCGCCGCCAGCTCCTTGTGGGGCATGCCCATGCGCTGGCCGACGATGCCCGCCTGCCGCGCCAACTGCGCCGAGTGTCCCCGGTGCCGGGGCCGGTCCTGCTCCAGCAGGCCCACCATCAGGCTCAGCGTCTCCACGTAGTCGGAGTCGCTGATCAGCCCGCGCGGTCCACCCGGCTCGCGCCGCTGCGTGGCGGCCCGCACCTGGGTGCCGCTGCCCGGCCCGCGCAGCCGCATCCGCGCGTCCGTCTCCAGGCGCATCTGCAGGCTGGTGTTGGTGCTGCGTCCGGGCGAGGTGCCGCTGCGGCCGGAGTCCGAGCTCCCGTTGTTGCTCGCGGGCGCTTCCGGACGCCGGGGCCCGCCGCCGTGGGGCCCCTCCAGCAGCGCGGTGAACGCCGTGGGGTCGCCGTAGTAGTGCTTGCGGATGGCGGCGGAGATGGCGCTGCGCAGGCCGATGTACGCGTAGACCTCCGACATGTTGGTGACGAGCGCGATCTCATCGAGCAGCGACTTGTTCTGCGGCTCGGCGGCCACCACCGACAACAGCCTGCGCTCCGGATCGATGGCCAGCGGAAGCACGTTCTGCGCTTCCGCCAGCCGCACCGGCAGCTTGTCGAGCACCTTCGTGTCGATGCGGACCTTGGCCAGCTTGTCCGCGGTGACGAAGCGGGTCTGGAACTCGTTGGCCAGGAGCCGCAGCAGCGCGGCCTCCTGGAGCAGGCCCAGCTCCACCAGACAGTCCCCCAGCTTGTGGCCGGTGATCTTCTGGTGCTCCAGTCCCTGCTCCACGGCCCCTGGCGTCACGAGGCCGGCCTCAATCAACCGCTCTCCCAGCCGCTTCGCCATGGACTTCAGCCCTCCGAGGAGCCCTCGCCTTCACCACCGGACTTCGCGGGCGCGGACGGCGCCAGCGCGCTGAACGGCTTGAAGGTCAACTCGCCGGGCAGGTTCTTGGGGTCGCGCGCGGGACGGTCCTCGCGCGGCGGACGGGCCGGACGCTCCTCGCGGGGCGGACGGTCCTCGCGCGGGGGACGCTCGGCGCGAGGCTCGCGGGGAGGCCGCGGCGGACGCTCCGGGCGGGCCTCCTTCGCCTCGGTCGCCGGGGCAGGGGTGCCCTCGGCGGCCGGTGCCTGCGGGGCCTTGTCGCCCCGGGCCTTGCGCTTCTCCTCGCGGTGCTTGCGACGGCCGCTGCCACCCTCCACGGGCGCACGGCCGCGACCGGTGGGCACGGAGCCCTTCCAGAGCGCGCGGTCATACGTGCGCAGGTGCTCCGTCCAGCGCTCGTTCGGGTCGCGCTGCATCGCCTCCACCCACGAGGAGATGCGCGTGTCGAGCGCGCTCAGCGAGTCGACGATCTGCGCCTCCAGCGTCAGCGGCAGCCGGGCCCCGACGGAGCCGCCCGCGCCCTGCTGGGAGATCGCCAGGTGCGTCAGGTGCTGCTCCAGCAGGGGAGGGAAGCCGGGGATGCCCAGCGTCTTCTCGCGGATCTTCTGCGCGGCGAGCACCGCGTGGCCCACGAGCCGGCCCTCGTCGGTGTTCTCGAAGCCCTTGTCGGAGGACCCCTCGCCCGCCTTCATCACGTCGTGCAGGAACGCGCCGGCCAGCAGCAGGTCGCGGTCCGCCATGGGGTAGTGGTCCGACACGCGCAGCGTCAGGCGCATCACCGACAGGACGTGCTCGGCCAGGCCTCCGCGCCACGCGTGGTGCACGCCCTTGGCCGCCGGAGCGACGGGCAGTCCCGCCGACACCTGCGCGTCGTCCAGGAACGCCACCAGCAGCTGCTTCACGTACGGGTCGTTGACGCGCTCGTTGATGAGCTCGCGGATCTGCCCCACCGCACGCGGTCCACCGGCGCCGCCCTCGTGACGGGCCTCCGGCTTGCCGTCCGCCTTGGGCTCGCGGGGCTCCTTCGCCGCCTCGGGAGCCTTGGCCTCCCTGGGCTCCTTCGACTCCTTCGGCTCGCGGGGCTCCCTGGCCTCCGCGGCGGGCTTCGCTTCGGCGGGCGGGGCCGGGGGCGGCTCGAACTCCTTGGGGTCGAGCGGCTCCGGATCCAACCGCTCCACGGCCTCCACCACGACCTGGGTGCGTCCGTGGAAGACGATGACGCCGCCCTGCACGAGGACGTAGTCACCGCTCTGGAACGTGGGCTCGAGCGCGTCCACCTTGTCGAAGACGCGGGCGTCGACGGTGCCGCTCTTGTCGGCCAGGGACAGCGAGAGGAACACCTTGCCGCTGCGCGCGTTCACCTTCTCCTTCTTGGTGACGCGGAAGACGGTGTTGACGCGGTCCTTCTCGCGCAGGTCGACCGCGTACACCTTGCGGACGGTCTCGACGGAAGCCTCCGGGGTGGAAGTCGAGCGCCACCGCCTCCAGGTATTCCGCTCCCGGGGAGCCGACCGGTGCCGGGTGGTCCGGCGGCAGGCCCATCCGCGCCAGCCGGAAGGCGATGCGCGCCTCCTGCTCACAGGCCGTGGCCACCGCTTCCGTGAACGAACCCAGGGCCAGCGGTGGGTGATAACCGACCACCAGGAGCCTGCCGCCATGGCGGGTGCGCCGCAGGGCCAGCCGCACCTGTTCGGTGAAGTCCTCCTCGGAGGCCACACCCAGCGTGTCGAGCAGCACCAGGTCGAAGGTGTCCTTGAGGGCCCGCAGCACCGCCAGGGGCTCGCCCTGTTCCACCGTCACCCGGCCGAGCAGCCCGTTCGCCTCCGCGTTCTCGCGCGCCAGGTCCGCGGCATCCGCGTTGCCGTCGAAGGCGAGGATCTGCTTGGCCCCATGGCGCCCCGCGTGGACGAAGAGGCCGCCCACGTTGCAGGCCACGTCCAGCACGCGGTCCCCGTTGCCGGTACGGCCCAGGAAGCGGCGCAGCTCGCGGTGATCATACCCGTAGCCCGTGCCCCGGCCGTACGTGAGGTCCACGGTGAAGCGCGCGCCCATCTCCAGCAGGCGGCACCAGCGCGGCGGCGTCCCGTACATCACGTGCGGGCGCTGCGTGGGCAGGCCCAGGGCCTGGCGCCTTGGCGTGTCGTTGCGCAGCAGCACGGAGGCCGCTCCCGTCACCTCGCCCAGCGTCCGGGTGATCTCCTCCTGCCGCGCGTCCATGGAGCGCGTGAGCGTCTGCACCACGAAGTGCTGGTCATACCGGTCCACGATGAGGCCGGGCAGCCCGTCGCCGTCGTCGTTGACGATGCGGCAGAAGCGCGGGTCGTCCACCAGCCGCGCGCGGCGCTCGAAGGCGTGGCGCACGTGGCGGGGGATGAGGCCCTCCAGGGCCTCGTCCGGCAGGCCCAGGCGGCGCACGGCGTAGGAGGCCTCCAGGTCCACGTCCCCCAGGCCCAGGACCTGTCCGTCCTCGTCCTTGAGCTGCATGGGCGTGCCGGGCTCCGGCTCGCCCTCCATGGAGACGATGTCCTCGCGGCGCAGCCAGGGCGCTCCATGGCGAAGCTTCCGGGCGGCTTCTCGGGACAGGTAGGTGCTGAGCAAGGTGCGGTCCTCCTCCAGCGCGATGGAAGGCTCCCCGGAGGGCGCCTTCCCTGGAAGATGGGCCGTGTGGGGCCTGCTGTCGGCAGGGGCCCCGCCGCTGCCCTGGAGGGCAGGCGAGGACTCAGCGTCAGAGGACGGGAGGCGGCCGCTTGTACGCCTTGAACGTCACCCGCGTGAGCAGTCCGCTGACCACCAGGGCCAGCGCGATGCCCAGCATGCGCACATTCCAGGATCCGCCGGACACGAGCAGCACGAGCGCGAGCACGCCCACCGCCACCGCCCCCAGCACCGTGAGCGTCTGGGCCCGCGAGTCCTTCGCGGCCTGGGGCCTGCGGGCGTTGGCCAGCACGGGCAGCGAGGACGCCTTGCGCCACTTCTCCGAGCCGTCCTCGCGCACCTCGTCGTCGGGGTCCACCAGGCCCTGCACGTAGGCGCGCTCGATGTCGCCCAGCGAGGGGAACATCAGCTCTCCGTCAGGGGTGCGCACGCGATACGCCATGGGTTTCTCCCTCCCCGGTCACCCTGCCCGGAAGGGGAGGGGAGCTCAAGTCAGCTCGGTGGCAATCTGCTCAGCGATGCGCAGTCCATCAATGGCCGAGGACACGATGCCGCCCGCGTAGCCGCAGCCCTCGCCCGCCGGGTACAGGCCGCGCATGGACACCGACTGCAGGTCGTTGCCCCGGGTGATGCGCACCGGGGAGCTGGTGCGGCTCTCGATGCCGATGAGCTTGCCCTCGTCGCTGATGAAGCCGCGCATCTTCTTGTCGAAGGTGCGCAGCGCCGCCTTGAGCGACTGCGTCAGCCGCTCCGGGAACAGCTGGTTCAGGTCCGTGTGCGCAAGGCCCGGGCGGTAGCTGGTGTCCCCGGGGTCCTTCTTCACGCGGCCGGCCAGGTAGTCCGGGATGGTCTGCGCGGGCGCGAAGAAGCGGCCTCCGCCCAGCGTGTAGGCCTTCTCCTCCCAGTGCCGCTGGAACTCCAGGCCCGCCAGCGGCCCCCGGAAGCCCTCGCGCTCGAAGTCGGCCACGGACACGGACACGACGATGCCCGCGTTGGCGAACTTCGCGTTGCGCCGCGAGTTGCTCATGCCGTTGGTGCACTGCAGCCCGTCCTGTGTGGGCGTGGGCACCACGATGCCGCCGGGGCACATGCAGAACGAATAGACGCCTCTCACCTCGCCGTCCACGTCCAGGTTCTCCGCCAGCTTGTAGTCGGCGGGCGGCAGCTTCGAGTGCTTCGCGGCGGCGCCGTACTGGATGCCGTTGATGAGCGACTGCGGGTGCTCCGCGCGGAAGCCCAGGGCGAAGGGCTTGGCCTCCACGCTCACCTGGCCGTCGGCGGCGAAGCGCTCGTACAATTCGCGCGCGGAGTTGCCCGGCGCCAGGATGACGCGGTCGCTCTCCAGCGTGCGCCCGTCCGCCATCTTCACGCCCGCGATGTGGCCGTCGCGGTAGAGCAGGTCGTCCACGCGCTGCTCGAAGTGCACCTGGCAGCCGCCCGCGATGAGCTCGTCGCGCAGCTTCGCCACCGCGCCGGGCAGCAGGTCCGAACCGATGTGCGGCTTGCCCTCGATGAGGATGTGATCCGGCGCGCCGTAGCGGGCGAACGCCTCGATGACCTTGCGCACCATGGGGTGGTTGATGCGCGTGGACAGCTTGCCGTCCGTGTACGCGCCCGCGCCGCCCTCGCCGAAGTTCATGTTGCTCTCCGGATCCAGGGACCCGTCGCGCATGAGCTTCGCCACGTCCTTGCGGCGCGTCACCACCTCGCGGCCGCGCTCCAGCAGGATGCTGCGCACGCCGCGCTCCAAGAGGCCCAGCGCGCAGAACAACCCGGCGGGTCCGGTGCCGATGATGAGCGGCAGCTTCTCCGGCTCCTTCACGCGCGGCAGCAGCTCCGGAGGGGGCGGCGCCTCGCTGACGTCCGGCGGCAGCTTCGGCGCCTTCCTGCCCGGCGCCAGCTCCACCTCCAGCGTGTAGATGTAGCGCGGGCTGCCCTTCTTGCGCGCATCCAGCACCGAGCGCACCACACGCACGGAGGCGAGGTCGCTCCGGGTGACCCCCAGCTTCTCCGCGGCGCGCTGGCCGAGCAGCTCCTCCGGCTCGTCCAGCCACAGCCCGATGTTGTTCACCCGGTACGCCATCTTGATCCGTCCACTTCCTGGCTTCAACCCCTGGTGACTGTTGGAGAAACCGTTTGGAAGAGAACCTCTGGCACGCCCGTTGAACCTACGCAGCCGAGTGATGACGCGGCGCCCGGGGGTCTGGCGCCGATTCCGGAGGCAATTCCCGTGAGCACCGACCAAAAGGGCACCCGTATCCTGGCGCGCACCTTCTTCAATCAATTGCGCGCAGCCGGCTACACGCCGCACCAGGTCATCGGCATCGCGACGGAGCTGCTGGAGCTGGTCACCACCGACCTGCGGGAAGGCGACAAGGCGGGTCCCACCCCGCCGACCTCCGAAGCCGGACCCGAGTGGCAGCAGCGCGCGTAGTCCGCTAGGATGCGCGACAGACCCTCGCGGGTGAGCGGGCTCCGGACCGGTTCCGGGGTCCCCGCCCGCAAGGTGGTGGGAGCGAACCGGCGACCGCCGGTTTTTTTGTCCCCACGCTCCAGGCCCTGCTCCAAGCCCTCATTCATGACGCAACGCGGCTCACGTGCCGTCCGCCCGCCGGATGACGCGGTGGGCCTTCAGGGCTGGGGCTGGCGCCTGCGCTCGCGGGCCGCCGCTCCGGCGATGAAGAGCAGGGCGGCGGTGAGCGCGGTGAAGACGAGGCTGGCGGAGGTGGGCGCCGTCAGCGCGAGCAGGCCGCAGCCGGTGAGGAACGCGAGCACGTCGATGGCCACGGGCCGGGGTTGGGGCAGCACGAGCACCGTGGCGCACCCGGCCAGGGGCAGGCCCAGGGCGACCTGCCGGAAGATGGCGTCGGTGCTGGTGCGCACCGTCTCCCAGTAGTTGATCAGGATGGCGGCGAAGATGACGACCGTGCCGCCCGCCAGCACGAGCACGCCCGCGGCGGCCGCGTCCTTGGTGAGCCGGGCCTTCTCGTCGAACTGCTGCACGGCCAGGTCGACCAGCTGCTCCAGCGCGCTGTTGAGGATCTCCGCGAAGAAGAT
>SECN01000608.1 GCA_004173515.1 Myxococcaceae bacterium
GCGGCGTCAAGCGCACCCAGCAGGCCATCCTGCCGGTTCTCATAGGCATGCATCAGCCGCGTGCGCGCCTTGTCGTCGTCCTCCAGGTAACGCCAGGCGGCCTCCACGAATTCGGCGGAAGGCGCGTCGGGGTGGAAGGGCGCGGGCGGTTGCAGCCGCTCCTTCTTCGGGCGCGGCGGGCGCGGGCCGTCGTCCAGTCGCACCGACTTGCCCTCCTGGACCAGGTCCCAGAGGCCCAGCAGGTTCTGGTACAGCCGGCGCGCCAGCTCCGCGTCCTTGAAGCGGGGCTCCCGGGCGAAGAGGGTGGGGATGACGTCGTTGGCGCCGTCGCCTTCCGCGCGGGCCTGACGCATGCGTTCGAGCACTTCGGCGGTGTCGCAGGGACTGCCGGCCAGCTCCAGCAATCCGTCGAGCGTCTGTGCGCCCTCGAACTGGCGGATGAAGTCGGGGCCTCGGTCTTTGGAGCGGCTCATCGTGGGGCGGACGGTAGACACAAGGTGGGCGTTCGCGCACGGGCCAATCACGGTCCCCTGTTCACGGGGGGCGGCCGTGCGGCGGGAGGGCTGGCTTCCGTTTCAGACCGGGCGCCCCTACTCTGCGCCATCCATGGCCGTGGAAACCTCGCCCGACACCCTGAAGTCCGCGATGCAGGAACTCTATCGGGCGCGCGCGGTGGAGGGGCCCCCGGGTGAGAACGGCCTGCGCACCGTCTGGCACCTGAGCCCCCAGGGCGCGGAGCTGCTGTCGCTCATCGACAACGAGGGCCGCGTCCGGCGCCAGGAGCTCACGCTGCTGGACGAGCACTGCATCTGGGCCAGCGGCCAGGGCGTGCGCACCGGCCTCGTGGAGCTGGGCGAAGCGCGGCGTCCCCCGGTGTCCACCGAAGTGCGCGCGGACCCGGAACTGGTGCCCCACCGGCTGGTGCGCGCGGCGCAGGCGCTGGCCACGTACGAGGGACAGGACCGGTACATCCTCCACATGCAGCGCGTGCTGGCGCTGGCGCGCGAGGGCCTGGAGATGTCCAGCATCGTGGCGAAGGAGCCCGGCGGACGCGCGAGCTTCACCCCGGTGCCTCCGCCGGTGAAGGACGTTGCTCCCGCCGCGCCTGAACCTCGGGCCGAGCCGGAGCCCCGGGCGGAACCGGAGCCCGAGCCGGAGGTCATGCTGCGCTACGGCGAGGCGCTGCCCAACGAGGTGCTGCCCCCGGTGGTGCGCCGCTCGGAGGGGCTGGTGCTGGTGACCGTCTTCGGCGTGGCGGTGCTGGTGGCCATCGTCATGCTGTTCGTGCTGATGCGGGGAAGCTGAGCCGCACGGGCGAGCGCGCGCCCATCAGGTGCGTCACGTCCGCGTCGGTGGGCACCTGACCCTCGCTGCGCCGTCCGGCGGTGATGCGCTCCGGGCCCAGCGTGGTGTGCAGCGGGTGCGCGTCCAGCAGCAGCAGGCCGCCCACCGCGATGGTGAGCACCACCCCGCCGGCCCACTCCAGCGTGCGCGCGCGCCGGGCCTCCCGGGCGCGGTACGTCAGCCACGTGAAGGCCAGCACCGACAGGCAGCCCAGGCAGCTCCAGCGCACCGTGCGCAGCCGCGCCGCCTGCGCCATGCCCTCCGCCATCAGGTCCGGCCGCAGCGACCCCGGCGCCCGCGACAGCCGGGACAGCAGCGTGAAGAGGTGGTGCGCCTCCATCGCGCCCACCGCCGCCATGCCCGCGAGCGCCGCCGACACCAGGCTCGCCAGCAGCAGTCCCCGCCGCGTGCCCCGGGGGATGCTCGCGCGGCTGAAGCGCGCCACGGCCAGCGCCACCGACAGGGAGCCCAGCAGCACCGCGCTCGTCCATGCGCCCAACAGCCGGGGCGCCATCGCCTTGCCCATGCCCGCCGTCAGCGCGACGCCCGCATCCCCCGCGCGCACCAGCGGCAGCGCCGCGTGCATCCGCTCCAGCAGCACCTCCGTGCCCAGCAGGCCCAGCGTCCAGGGCACCGTCGCCATGCCCACCATCACCGCCAGCGGCACCGCCCGGCCCAGCAGGGTGGACCCCGCCGCCACCGTGAGCAGCGGCACCTCCACCAGCAGTGCCAATCCCACCAGCAGCGCGAAGGGGCCCGCGGAGGTCACCACGCTCAGGAGGCCGGGGCCTCCCAGCAGGGCAGGCAGCGTGCAGCCAAGCACGCACACCGTGGCGGGAACGGCCAGCGCCACGAAAAGCCCGGGCGCGAGGTGTGGTCTGACTGGAACAAGCATTTCCAGTAAGAGTAGGGCTTCGGGCTATTCCTGGTAATTCAGACGGGAGGACGACCCACGAGCCAGTACACGACACTGCAGACGGCGCCGGCCACCGGGGCGAGGACGATGCCCACGAGGACGGTCTGGCCGCAGTCAGCGGGTTCGCAGCCGATGCGCCCGTAGGCGAGCGCGCCGCCCACCAGCATGGGCAGGTGCATGCCGGCGATGAACAGGCCCAGCCCGCGCAGCACGAGGCCCCGGTACCAGGTGCGCGTCCACAGCCGGAAGACGAGCGGGACGAGCACGAGGGTGACGGTGGCGGCGGCGGCCAGGGCGAAGTGCCGGGCGGCCACCGCGACGCAGGCGCCCGCGGCCAGCAGCAGCGAAGGCGCCAGCAGGAGCGCGTTGAGCGACAGCGGCTCTCGTTCGCGGGTCGGCGGCGTCGGAGGCATGGGACGGCGCCGCAGGCTGGCAGGGCGTGACCCCCCGTGCAAGGCCGTGCGCCATGCCGGGGCGGGGGCAGGTGGGCACGCTGCCCAGGGTCCCGCACCCGGGGTCCGGGACGGGTCACCCTCCGGTGCAGGGGACGCCGCGCGGGCGGAGCAGTGAACAGTCGCGGGAGCGCGCGGCCGGGACGTCACCCCCCGGGGCCGCGCGCTGTTCAGGCGGCGACGGCGCCTTCGCCCAGCAGTCTGACATAGCGGCCGCGCAGCGCGAGCAGCTGTGCGTGGGTGCCGGCCTCCACCACCTGGCCGCCCTCCACCACGGCGATGAGGTCCGCGTCGCGCACGGTGGCCAGCCGGTGGGCGATGACGAGCACCGTGCGGCCCTTCATCAGCGCCGCGAGCCCCGCGCCCACCGCCGCCTCGCTGGTGGCGTCCAGGGCGCTGGTGGGCTCGTCCAGCAGCAGCAGCGACGGGCGGCACAGGAAGGCCCGGGCCAGGGCGATGCGCTGGCGCTGGCCTCCGGAGAGCCGGCCGCCCCGCTCGCCCACGCCTTCGTCCAGGCCGCCGGGCAGGGCGCGCACGAAGTCCTCCGCGTGCGCCAGCCGCAGCGCTTCCCACAGCGCGTCGTCCGTCGCGTCCGGCTGGCCCAGCAGCAGGTTGTGGCGCACGGTGCCGGAGAAGAGCACCGGCTCCTGGGGCACCCACGCCAGCTGTCCAGCAGCACGGAGAAGAGGGTCGTCTTGCCCGCGCCGGAGGGCCCCACCAGCGCCACGCGCGCGCCCGCGGGCACCGTCAGGTCCACGCCCCGGAGCGCCTCGCGGCCGTCCGCGTACGTGGCGCGCACGCCCTTGAGCTCCAGGGCGCGCGAGAGCGGACGGGCGTCGTTCCCCACGTCCGGCGGCACGGGTGAATCCGCGAGCGCGAACAGCCGCTCCGCGGCCACCAGGCCCGTGAGCACCTGGGACAGCGTGCCGCTCAGCGACTTCACCGGCTGGTAGAGCAGCAGCGCCGCCGCCATGAAGGACAGCAGCCGTCCGGCGAGCGTCGGATCCAGGGACACCGCTCGCGCGCCCCAGGCCACCGCCGCCGCCACGCCCACGATGCCCAACAGCTCCACCGTGGGGCTGAACGCGCCCCGGATGAAGAGCGAGCGGCGCATCTCGCCCAGGTACGCGTCGGCTTCGGCGTCGAAGGACTCCAGCGCGCGCGGCACCGTGCCGTAGGCCTGCACCACGGGCAGGTTCTGGAGTTGTTCAGCGGTGATCGCGCTGAGCGCGCCCAGGCTCGCTTGTGAACGCGTCGCGACCTTCTTGAGCGAGCGGGCGAAGCGGTTGACCGGCAGCACGGTCACCGGCACGACGACGAAGGTGAAGAGAAAGAGTTTCGCGTCGATGAGGAAGCAGGTCGTCAGCAGTGCGCAGATCTGAAGACCATCCCTGACGTACGATGACAGCGCCTGGGTGACGGAGAACTCCACCAGCGGAACATCCGAGGTGAAGCGCGCCACCAGCTCTCCCGAGTGACGTTGTTCGAAGAACGCGGGAGGCTGGGCAAGCAGGCGGCCATAGAGAAAGCCCCGGAGGTCCGCCATCACCCTCTGGCCCAGCCGCTGCATCAGGCCCCCCTGGAGGAACTGGGCGGTGGCCTTCACCAGTGCCACCGCGACGACGAGCAGGGGCAGTCGGGACAGCAGGGCCTCGGGCGACAGGGTCATCCCCGCCACGGAGACGGGGGCACCGGTCAGCACCGCGCGAAGCAGGGGCCCGACGATCCACGCATACGCGGCGGTGGCGGCCGCGGCGGTGAGCGAGGCCAGCGAGCCCGCGAGCAGCAGTCGGCGGTAGGGGAGCAGGTAGCCCAGGAGCCGGCGGTAGACGTGCGCGGAGGGACGGGGGGCCACGAGAGGGGGCGCACTCTGTCACCGAGCCGACGGTGTCGTCCAAGTGAAAGGAAGGTGGGAAGCGGACATGCATGCCCGCCTGCTCCACGGCCGTCCAGGGGGCGCCTCTGCCCGGCTGCGTTGCCGCATCCCACACATGCGGACAGCTTGAGAGGCGCCATGGAAACCAATTCCGAAAAAGAAGTCCTGTTCAATCCCGGCTGCGAGTCGGTCGTGGACGATGAAGAGCGCCGCCGGCTGCTGTGGCTGATGGCCGAGTACTTCCGGACCATCGGTTACTCGGACATCAAGGCTCGGCTCCCCGGCTTCATGCCGCCACCGGTGCTGTCCGGCACCATCGAGGATCACCGCCCGGACTTCACCTGCCGCCAGTCGGATTCGGCGCGCACGCCCATCATCCTGGAGATCGTCACGCCCGGCATGGTGGATGATCCGACCGCGGAGAACCGCTGGAGCCTGCTGGCGAGCGCCGCCAAGCTCTACAACGCGGAGCTGCACTTCGTGGTCCCCAAGTGGTCGGCCCAGGGCCCGGTGGATCCCGCGCTCAAGCGCCGGCTCTCCCGCATGGAGCTGACGGTCAACCGCGTCTGGACCGTGTAGCCGCGACGAGGTGCCCCGCCGTACGAGCCGGGGTGGGTTTCGGGCCTGGATTGCTGGCGTGTTTCGCTGCGTTATAGTGACTCTGATTTCCAACGCAGCGTAGAAACGCCAGCAATTTCCAGGGGTTCGATTCGATGGCAGCGGCCACGGGGCAGAAGCGCGACTACTACGAGGTCCTGGGCGTCCAGAAGACCGTCAACGCGCAGGATTTGAAGAGCGCATTCCGCAAGGTCGCCTTGCAGTACCACCCGGACCGGAACCCCGGGAACGCGGAGGCCGAGGACAAGTTCAAGGAGGCCTCGGAAGCCTACGAGGTCCTGAGCGATCCGGAGCGCCGCACGAAGTACGACCGCTTCGGCCACGCGGGCAACCCCTTCGGGGACGCGGGCGGCGGCTTCCAGGGCGTCAACATCAACGACATCTTCGGGGAGATCTTCGGCGACATCTTCGGGGGTGGCGGTGGCCGTGGCCGGCGTCAGACGAGCCGGGGCGCGGACCTGCGCTACAACCTGGAGATCAGCTTCGAGGAAGCGGCGTTCGGCTGCCGCCCGAAGGTGACCATTCCCCGCCCGAAGAAGTGCGACACCTGCACGGGCTCCGGCAGCAAGAGTGGCGCCGCGCCCCGGCAGTGCTCGGCGTGCGGCGGCAGCGGAGAGCTGCGCTACACGCAGGGCTTCTTCGCGGTGTCGCGTCCTTGCGGTGACTGCGGCGGCACGGGCGCGACCATCCCGGATCCGTGCGCGAAGTGCCGGGGCAGCGGGAAGATTCCGTCGGAGGAGGTCATCGAGGTCGCGATCCCCGGCGGCGTGGACAACGGCACGCGGGTGCGGCTGGGCGGCATGGGCGAACCGGGAGACCGGGGCGGGCCCGCGGGCGACCTGTACGTGACGGTCATCGTGCGTGAGCACCCGCTGTTCCAGCGCGAGGAGTACGAGGTCTTCTGCGAGGTGCCGGTGTCCTTCACGCAGGCGGCGCTGGGCGCGAAGATCGACGTGCCGACGTTGGACGGCAAGGTGAAGATGACCATTCCGCAGGGCACCCAGTCCGGCAAGGTGTTCCGCCTGCGCGGCAAGGGCATCCCGCACCTGCACAGCCAGCAGCGCGGGGATCAGCACGTGCGCGTCATCATCGAAACGCCCACGGAGCTGTCCTCCAAGCAGCGCGAATTGCTGGAGCGCTTCGCGGAGGTGTCCGGCGAGGAGACCCATCCGCAGTCGAAGACCTTCTTCGACAAGGTGAAGGAGCTGTTCGGCTAGCTCGCACGGCAGGCGTGTGTTCCGGACCGCACCCCGGTGCGGTCTGGAGGCCACGGGTGGGGGGCCATCGCGGGATTCCCCCTCGGTGACGCGCGCGGGCATGGCAGGTGCACTGAAGCGGACGTTCCTGGGGAATCATCCCCCCGCTCAAGTGTCGACGGAGCCTCACCCGCGCTGCTATGCACCCCGCCATGGAAGTCCTCTCCGCATCGCGCCGCGCGCTCGTCGTCGCGCTGGCCCTGTTGTTGACCGCCTGTCCCAAGGGCTCGCGCAGGCCCGCGCGGAGGCCCAGGCCCAGCCGGACAAGAAGAAGGCCGCGGAGACCTACCTGTCCGTGCGCAAGGCCTACCCGGCCACCACCGCCGGCCAGGACGCGCTCTACAACGCGGGCGTCCTCTTCTTCGAGGCGAAGGACTACGCCAACGCGCGCAAGACCTTCAACGAGCTCATCTTCGAGAACCCCCTCTACGACCAGGCCGAGGACGCCAAGCACAAGCTGGCGCTCTCCGCGATGGAGGTGGGCGCCTACCGCGACGCGTACCAGACGCTCACCAGCCTGGCGGAGCGCGCCGAAGGCGAGAAGAAGGAGCAACTCCTCCGGGAGGCCGCGCGCGCGGCGGAAGGCGCGGGCCTGTACTCGCAGGCGCTGTCCTCCGCGGTGAAGGAGGCCGGCGAGGCGCAGACGCCCGAGGACCGGGCCGCCGCGGTGACGAAGGTGGAGAAGCTGGTGGAGGGCCGCGCGGACTTCATCGACATCGCGCGCACGCAGGAAGGCCTGTCCCCGTCCAACCCCGCGTGGCCGGTGCTCCAGTTCAAGCTGGCGCGCATCTACTACCACCTGCGCGACTGGACCCGCCTGGAGGAGACGCTCCAGCGCTTCCTGCGCGACGCGCCGGACAGTGGGTTCGCGCCGCAGGCCAGGGAGCTGCTGGCGCGCGCGACCCGCCGCGTGGAGGTGCGTCCGCGCACCGTGGCGGTGCTGCTGCCCATGACGGGCCGCTATCAGCCCATCGGTGAGGCGGTGCTGCGCGGCGTGAAGCTGGCGCTCCAGGGCAGCGACGTGGAGCTGGTGGTGAAGGACACGCAGGGCGACGTCAACAAGACGGGCCAGGCGATGGAGCAGCTCGCGTTCGACGACGGCGCCATCGCGGCGCTGGGACCCCTGCTGGTGGACGACACCAAGCGCGCGGCGCTGCTCGCCGAAGAGCTCCAGGTGCCGCTGCTGACGCTGAGCCGTCAGGAGGGCATCACGGACATCGGCCCGTATGTCTTCCGCAACATGATGACGAACTCCGCGCAGGCGCGCGCCATCGCGGACTACGCGATGAACGTGAAGGGCTACAAGAAGTTCGCGGTGCTCTACCCGAACATCCCCTACGGCGTTGAGCTGGCGAACGAGTTCTGGGACGACGTGGTGTCGCGCGGCGGCACGGTGCGCGGCGCGGAGTCGTATTCGTACGACCAGACCACGTTCACCAGCGAGGCCAAGCGGCTGGTGGGCCGCTACTACCTGGAGGACCGCGGCGACTGGGCGGAGGCCGTGCGCGACGTGCAGGGGGAGAACATCACGGACGCGTACCGCCGCCGCAAGGCGATGGAGAAGGCGCGCAGTGGCGTGGAGCCCATCGTCGACTTCGAGGGCCTGTTCATCCCGGACGACTGGCGCCGGGTGAGCCTGGTGACGCCCGCGCTCGCGGTGGAGGACATCGTCACCAACGCGTGCGACCCGCGCGACCTGGAGCGCATCCGCAAGACGACGGGCAAGAAGGACCTGAAGACCGTCACGCTCTTCGG
>SECN01000136.1 GCA_004173515.1 Myxococcaceae bacterium
GTTCCTCTCCCGGGGCCAGCCCATCGAGTTCCTGGACACGCACGACAAGCACGGCCGGCTCATCCACAGCCAGCCGGTGCGCCCGGACGGCCTGGGCCTGCCCGCGCCCGCGATGATGTTCCTTCGCACGGAGCTGTTCCGCCTGCTGGCGGACAGCCTGGAGGAGGACGACATCCACTACGACATGGGCTGCGAGCGGCTTGAGAACCTGGGCGACCAGGTGCGCCTCACCTTCACCAACGGCCACCGCTTCGACTTCGACCTCGTGGTCGGCGCGGACGGCGTCTCCTCCACGACGCGAGGCTTCGTCAACCCGGGGCTCCAGCCGCACGACACGGGGCTCGTCGCCAGCCGGGGCGTGGTGACGTTCGACTCGCCCCTGCTGCACTCCGACCGCTGTCAGATCTTCACGTCCCACCACTCGCGCGTGGTGACCTACCCGCTCAGCAAGGCCAGCTCGCTGCGCTACTGGTTCGCCGCCTACCAGCACAGGAACCAGCCCCTGTTGGACCGGCAGGGTCTGTTGGACCTGTTCGCGCCGCTGCCGGAGGACCTGCTGCGGATGATGGCCCGGACGCCGGAGGAGGACATCCTCACCCACAAGCTCAAGGCGCTCACCGGCGAGGGCCAGTGGTTCCGGGGCCGCGTGGTGATGCTGGGCGACAGCATCCACGCGATGCTGCCCACCCTGGGCTACGGGCTGACGCTGGGGCTGGAGAACGGCTTCATGCTGGCCCAGGCGCTGGTGGGGCACTGCGACGCGGACCTGGAGACGGCGCTCAAGCGCTACGAAATCCGGGCCGCCCGGCGCTCGCGCGAGATGCTCCAGGTGATGAACGACTTCACCCAGCTCTACTACTTCGAGCCGGAGGGCGAGGTGTCCCCGGCGCGGCTGTCCCCCATTGTCCAGCGCTTCCAGCACCTGGCGCAGACCACGGTCTTCTAGGTGGGCACGGACGCGATGACGCAAGCATTCCGGGAGCAGGTGCGCGCCTTCGTCAACGACCACGTGCGGCCCTCCGTGGACGCCTGGGAGCGCGAGGGTGCCTACCCGCTGGAGCTCTACCGGCAGGCGGGCCGGGCGGGCCTGCTGGCGCTGGGGAAGTCCCCGGAGCAGCTCCCCGAGGACCCCCGGGCGCTCGCGGTGCTGGTGGAGGAGCTGACCCTGGGCGGCTCCCAGGGCATCACCATGGGGCTCGCGTCGCACTTCGTCAGCCTCAAGGCGGTGCAGGGAAGCCACGCGGAGGTGGCGGCCCGCGTGGTGCCGGCGGTGCTCAAGGGCGACCAGGGCATCGTGCTCGCGCTGACCGAACCCCAGGCGGGCTCCGACCTGCGCGCCTTCGAGTGTCGGGCCGAGGTGCGCGAGGGCGGATACCGGCTCACCGGCGAGAAGAGCTTCATCTGCAACGGCGGCCGCGCGGACCTGCTGCTGGTGGGCGCGGTCCACGAGGGCGCCCTGGCGCTGTTCCTGGTCGAGGGCTCCGCGCCCGGGGTGAGCCACACGCGGCTTGCGTGCCTGGGCTGGCGGTGCCTGCCGCTGGTCTCCCTGCGCTTCGAAGCGACGCCCGCGCGCCTGCTCATCGCCGGACGCGAGGCGGGGCGCCTGCTCCAGCAGTGCCTGCAACAGGAGCGGCTGAACCTGGCGGTGATGGCGGTGGCCTCCGCGGAACTCGCGCTCGGCGACACGGTGGCGCACTGCCGCGCGCGGCGGGTGGGCGGCGAGGCGCTGCTGGACAAGTCCGTCCTGCGCCAGCGCCTGGCGGAGCGGCACTCCGAGTTGAGCGTGGTGCGGGTGTACGTGGAGCAGGCGGTGCGGTGGCAGGCGGAGGGCCTGCTGTCCCCGGCGCAGGCCGCCATCGCGAAGAACTCCGCGGTGGACGTGTTGGAGCGCATCGCGCACGACGCGGTCCAGTTGCATGGGGCGCACGGCTGCGTGGAGCCGGCGCGGGTGGAGCGCATCTACCGCGACGCGCGGCTGCTCGGCATCGGCGGGGGCGCGCGGGAAGTCATGCTGGAAGTCATCGGACGGGCCTTGTGACGGGAGACACGATGAAGGACGTGAGTGAACACGCCCGGGCGCACTCGCAGGCGCTGCTGGAGCATGCGTATCAGCGCTACTGCGGCCTGCGGTTGATTGAACAGCGCCCCGGCTTCTGCCAGTGCCGCCTGCGCGTCACGGAGGCCATCGACAACCTGAGCCACACGCTGCACGGCGGGGTCATCTACTCCATGCTCGACGTGGTCAGCATGCTGGCCACCCTGCCGCTGCTGGGGCCCGACGAGTACGCGCTCACCAACAGCTTCAACAGCATGATGATGTCGGCCACGCCCCTGGGCGCGGAGGTGCTCTTCGAGGCGAGCGTGCTCAGAAGCGGCCGCAACCTCATCTTCACCCAGAGCCAGGCCTGGAAGATCGCGGAGGATGGCCAGCGCACGCAGATCGCCTCCGCGCAGTTGAGCAAGTTCCGCATGCGCGTGGACTGGCAGGACGGCGCGGCCCGCAAGGGCTGAAGCCTCAGCCGCGCTTCACCGCGGCGTCGTGACTCCAGCCCGTGTCGCTCGCGAAGCGCCGGGCCAGGAAGTCCACCCACGCGCGGATCTTCGGTGTGATGGTGCGGCCCGGCGCGTGCACGGCCCAGATGGACAGGTCGGGCAGGGCGTGGTCGTCCAGCACCTCCACCAGCTGTCCGCCGCGCAGCTCCTCCGCCACCGCGAACAGCGGGAACTGCCCGATGCCCGCGTGCCCCAGCACCGCCGTCTTCAGGGCCAGGCTGCTGTTGGCCTGGAGCGGGCCGCTGGTCTCCACCAGGGACTCCTCGCCCCCGGGCCCGCGCAGCCTCCACGCGGTGCCGGAGGCCAGGTAGGTGTACTGGACGCACCGGTGCTGCCGCAGGTCCTCCGGCCGGTGGGGCGTGCCGTGGCGGTTCAGGTACGCGGGCGTCGCGCAGATGACGCGGCGGCTGGACGCGAGCTTCCGGGCCACCAGCGACGAGTCCGGCATCTGCGCGATGCGGATGCAGACGTCGAACCCGTGCTCCACCAGGTCCACCACGCGGTCATCCAGTTGGATGTCCAGGTCGATCTCCGGGTAGCGCTCCAGGAACTCCGGCATGGCCGGCACCACCTGCATCAGCCCGAACGTCATCGGAAGGCTCACGCGCAGGCGCCCGCGCGGCTTGCGCCGCAGGAGCAGCACCTCCGCCTTCGCCGCCTCCAGCTCCTCCGTCATGCGCTGACACCGCGTGGCCAGCGCCCGCCCCTCCGCCGTCGGAGACAGCTTGCGCGTGGTGCGGTGCAGGAGCCGGACGCCCAGCGTGCTCTCCAGCAGCATCACCTGCTTGCTCACCGTCGCCTTGGACAGGCCCAGCGTCTTGGCGGCCACCGTGAAGCTGCCGGTCCGCACGACCTCGGCGAACGTGAAATAGGGCGCGACGTGCTCCATTGGTCACCTCCAGGAAACAATCCTTTTCCCTCCAACGCGTAGTGTCCAGTCGTCAACCCGCTCTATAGGGAAGTCATGGTTTCCCGAAGCAAGGCCCTCGGGGTGCACGTGGCGCTGTTCCTGGCCGCGACGGCCTGCACCCCTCCCGCGAAGGAAGCGCCCCGCGCCGAGGCGCCGGGGGTGTCGCGGGTGCTTGCCTCCACGGCGCCGGAGCCGTCCTTCCGGCTCGGCGCGCGCAAGGGGCCGCGTCCTGAGACGAGCGACGCGCCCCCGGGCACGCCGCTGGCGCACCGTCAGCTGAGCCAGCAGTCCCCGACGGACCTCCAGGAGCGCCTGTTCACCCGCGCGGCGGCCCTGCCGGACGTGACGGTGGCGCCCAGCGGCATCTCCGTGCCGGGCGCGCGTGCGTTCTGGCTGCGGCCGGAGTCGGTGCACGGGCCCCGGGCGGCGTTCCAGGTGGGCACGGAGTTCGCGCACATCCACCCGGCGGAGGACGGCAGCCTGCACCTGAAGTTCCCGCCGGACCTGGCGCGGCAGGTGTTCCAGCAGGGCTGGGGCATGCCGCATCCGCGCTCTGGAACACCGATGCTTTTCGGACCTCGGGACGCGGACGAGCTTGAGGTCGTGTGGCAACTGCTGTTGCGCTCCTACGCCTGGGCCCATGACGGGCAGGTGGTGGGAGTGACTGTCGAATGACGCAACCTGAACTCGAGAAGAGGCTGAACATGAAGATCCTTGTCACGGGCGCGACGGGCTACATCGGCGGGGCGGTGGTGGATGCGCTCAAGAAGGCGGGCCACCAGGTCCTGGGCCTCGCGCGCTCCGAGGATGCGCGCAACAAGCTCACCGGCCGGGGCGTGCAGGCCGTGGCGGGCGACCTGGCGGACGCCGCGGGCCTGGCCTCCCTGGTGAAGGACCTGGACGCGGTCGTCTGGACCGCGACGACCAACAGCGAGGCCGTGGACGCGCCCGCCGTCGCGGCGGTGCTGGACGCGCTCAAGGGCACGAACAAGACGTTCGTCTACACCAGCGGTGTCTGGGTGCACGGCGACACGCGCGGAAACATCGTGAACGAGGACACGCCGCTGAGCGCGGCGGCGCTGGTCGCCTGGCGCCCGGCCGTGGAGCAGCGCGCGCTGGGCACGCCAGGCGTGCGCGGCATCGTCATCCGCCCGGGCATCGTCTACGGGCGCGGCGCCGGCATCCCCTCCATGCTCACCTCGTCCGTGAAGGACGCGGGCGCGGCCCGCTTCATGGGCACGGGGGAGAACCACTGGCCGGTGGTGTTCCTGGAGGACCTGGCGGACCTCTACGTGCGCGCCGTCGAGCAGGCCCCCGCCGGCACCGTGCTGGTCGCCGTGCAGGGCCCGCCCCTGAAGGTGAAGGACATCGCCGCCGCCGCGAGCGAGGGCGCTGGCGCCGGGGGCAAGACGGTCGCCTGGCCGCTGGAGGAGGCGCGCAAGCAGTTCGGCGCCTTCGCCGACGCGCTGGCCCTGGATCAGAAGTTCTCCGCGCAGCGGGCGCAGACGCTCCTGGGCTGGGCGCCCAAGGGCCCCGGCATCATCGACGAGCTGCGCACGGGTTCCTACGCGCGGCGCTGAGGCAGGCGGCGCTCGCTCGCGTGTCGGTGCCTCCAACACCGACGCGCGGCGGAGCGCCTGTTGAAATGGCCGGCGTCCCGGCACGTGGGGTGGGGCCCCCGTGCGAAGCGCCGGCCCTGAAGCAATGACACACACACCCGCAATCCCATCCACCGCGCTCGCGGTGCACGGGAGGCGTGTGCGTGAAGCGCAGTCAACCGAAGGACCTCGAGGGGGCAGTCATGCAGGTGGGCCTGGAAGCAATCGGTGTCGCCGTACCGGACACGTACGTGGAGCTGGCGGACCTGGCGATGGCGCGGGGGGTCGCGCCGGGCAAATACGTGGACGGCCTGGGCGTGACGCGCATGGGCGTGCCGCTGGTGGACGAGGACACGGTGACGCTGGCGGCCCGCGCGGCGCGGATGGCGCTGGAGTCCGCGCGCTGCTCGCCCGACGACATCGGCCTGCTGGTGGTGGGCACGGAGACGGCGGTGGACCACTCGAAGCCGGTGGCCTCCTACGTCCAGGGCCTGCTGGGCCTGTCCACGCGCTGCCGCATCTTCGAGACGAAGCACGCCTGCTACGGCGGCACCGCCGCGCTCCAGATGGCGCTGGACTGGGTGCGCTCCGGCAGCGCGAAGGGCCGCAAGGCGCTCATCGTGTGCTCGGACATCGCCCGCTACGGCGTGGGCACGCCGGGCGAGCCCACCCAGGGCGCGGGCGCGGTGGCGATGCTGGTGTCGGACCACCCCAGCCTCGTCGTCCTGGAGGCCGGCAAGACGGGCGTCTACTCCAAGGACGTGATGGATTTCTGGCGTCCGCTGTATTCGAAGGACGCGCTGGTGGACGGGCACTACTCCGTCCAGTGCTACCTGGACGCGCTGGAGGGGGCCTACCGCGCCTACCAGGAGGCCGCGGGGGACGCGGGCGGGGAGGGCGCCTACAGCGACCGCTTCGCCGCGCTCGTCTACCACGTGCCCTACGGGAAGATGTCCCGCAAGGCGCACCGGCACCTGCGCACGCTGGACGGGGACGCCGCGCCGGACGCGAGCTTCGACCGGCTGGTGGGCCACAGCCTGGTGATGCCCTCGCAGGTGGGCAACATCTACACGGGCTCCATGTACCTGGCGCTGGCGAGCCTGCTGTCCTCCGCCCCGGAGGACCTGACGGGCAAGCGCGTGGGCCTGTTCTCCTACGGCAGCGGTTCCTGCGCGGAGTTCTTCAGCGGCGTGGTGCAGGACGGCGCTCAGGCGCGCGTGAAGGCCCTGGGCCTGGAGGCGCGGCTGGCGCGCCGCCGCGCGCTGTCCATCCCTGAATACGAGGACGTGATGCGCGCGCGTGAGCACCTGGACGAGCGGCCCGCCGCGGACGCCGCCGGCACGGGCTTCCGCTACCAGGGCACGCGCGACCACAAGCGCATCTACGCGACCTGATTCCTGGCGGCCCTCCCGCGAAGGGCGGGAGGGCCCCGTGATGGTTTCCCATTGGAGAGCAACACCATGACGTCGTTCCTCAAGTCCCTCGCCCTCGTCGCCCTCGCCGTTCCCTCGCTCGCCGCCGCCACCGAGTACGAGATCCACCCGACGAACTCGTCCGCGCTCTTCTCCGTCAAGCACATGATGGTGTCCAACGTGCGGGGCACCTTCTCGAAGGTGACCGGCACGGCGAACATCGACGAGAAGGACCTGACGAAGTCGACGGTGGAGGCGGTCATCGACGCGACGACCGTCACCACGAACGACACCAGCCGCGACGAACACCTGCGCGGGCCGGAGTTCTTCGACGTCGCGAAGTTCCCGACCCTCACCTTCAAGTCCACCAAGGTGGAGAAGTCCGGTGACGGCCTGAAGCTGACGGGCAACCTCACCCTCCACGGCGTGACGAAGCCGGTGGTGCTGGAGGCCGAGGGCTTCACCGTGGAGTCCAAGGACCCGTACGGCAACCTCAAGCGGGGCGGCAGCGCCACCACGAAAATCAACCGCAAGGACTTCGGCCTGACGTGGAACACGGCCCTGGAGACGGGCGGCGTGGCGGTGGGCGACCAGGTCTCCATCACGCTCGAAATCGAGCTCGTGAAGAAGCAGCCGAAGCAGCCGGTGAAGTCCGCCGCGAGCAACACCCCGTAACGCCGCCGTTTCCCAGGCGGTCTACCCCTCTTCTTCCAGGGAGTTGGTGTCATGGCTCGGACCACCGCGCATCCCCCGGCCAGTCGTCAGGTCGGACTCGAGAACCGGCGGCGGCAGTGCGCCGCGTGTGGCGGACCGACGCCCGCGGACTATCGGGCGCGCCGCAACGTCGTGACGCTCAACGGCGTCGTCGCGCTCAAGGTGCAGGTGCGGGTGTGCCACCAGGACGGCTGCCCGCTGCGCCTGAAGGCCATCCGCGCGGAGGAAGAGGGGCTGTGGGTCCTGCCGGAGCACGAGTTCGGCCTGGACGTCATCGCGCTCATCGGGGCGCTGCGCCACCAGGAGCAGCGCAGCGTCCCCTCCATCCACGCGGCCCTGCGCGCGCGGGATGTCCCCATCTCCGAGCGCAGCGTCACCAACCTGCTGGACCGCTACGACGAATTGCTGGCGCTGCGGCTGTCGGACTGCCCGAGGCTCCAGGCGGTGACGCAGAAGCTGGGCCGGGTGGTGCTGTCAATGAGCGCCCTGCGCCCCGAGGTGGGCACCCAGGTGCTGTGGGTGGCGCGGGAGTGTCTGTCCTCCGAAGTGCTGGCGGCCTGGAGCCTGCCGGATGCGTGCGCGGAGGAGCTGGTGCCGCGCTTCCAGGAGCTGTCGCGGGCGCTGGACGTGCCCGTGGTCGCGGTCGTCTCCGACGGACAGGGCCCCGTGGTCCGCGCGGTGACGGCGGCGCTGCCGGGAGTCGCCCACCAGCTCCGCCCGTCGCACGAGCGGTTCGACGCGGCGAGGCCCTTGCCGGAGCTGGGGCCGGAGCCGGAGCCGGAGTCCGGAAAGGTATTAGCGACGCCCGTGGGCGAGCCGCACACGCTCCCGACGCCGGTCTTCCCGGCGGAGCGCGAAGCCTTCTCCTCCGTGTGCGTGGCCTTCCTCCTGGGGAGGGAGCTGCTGCCGGAGCTGTTCCAACTGGGCGCCGCGTACGCGTCCGTGGGCCTTTGAGTCTCTTTCCTTCCTCCTTCATCCCGCGGTTCCCCTGTCATGAGACCCTTCCTTCGCGCCCTCGGCGCCGCCGCGCTCCTCCTCGCCGCCCCGGCGGCCCTCGCCCAGGGGCCCTCGCCGCGTCCGCCCAATGCCCTGCTGTATGAGACGTATGCCTATTCCGGGTCGCTCAACGGGCAGGCCACCACGGTGTTCGCCCCGGCGCTCTCCGCCTCCGTCGCGCTGTCCGACCGGCTGAGCCTCAACGCCGCGTGGCTCTTCGCCTATGCCCCGTCGCGGGCGGGCGGGCCCACCGCGTTCCAGGCGGGCAACCCCTCCGTGGGCCTGGGGGGCGTGCTGAGCGACGACGGCGCGTTGAAGGTCCGCACGGGTGGAAACCTGGTGCTGCCCTTCACCCTCATCACCGACCCGGACGACTTCGGTTCGGCGCTGCTGCGGCGCGCGGCCACGCTGCGGGGCAACAGCGGCTTCAGCCTGGTGAACCCGGGCCTCGTCGGCCTGACGCCGTGGGTGGACGCGACGCTCAAGACGGGGCGCTTCCGCTTCGGCGTGGACGGGCGCATCCCCATGTCCGCCCAGCTCTCCGAGAAGCGCGGGCAGCGCGTGGACGCGGTCTTCCAGGTCTCCGGCTCCGCGGCCATGGACGTCACGTCCCACGTCCTGGTGGGCTCCACCTTCCAGGCCATCTACCTGGCGACGGCGGTGGAGGGGGCGGACCCCACCTTCCTCGCGCTCATCCCCCACGCGCGCTTCTACGGCTCCGCGGGCTTCGTGGAGGCCCGGCTGGTGATGAACCTGGATGCGCCGCTGGGCTTCGCCTTCTCCGACAACGGGCTCTGGGCGGCGGCGCTGGCGCTGGGCACGACCTTCTGATGAGCGACCCCGTCCCGATGAGTGCCCCCTCGCTGGTCGGCGCCCGGCTGCGACAGTGGGGTGACGCGCCGCTGCTGCTGCTCATCGCCACCGGGATGTTGCTGGGCAGCATGTTGCCCATGTCCCGCGTGGCGCGCGCGGAGGGCTGGTCGCCGCTGGCCTTCGCCTTCTGGCCGGCGCTCGGCAGCGGGCTGGTGCTGGCGTTCGCTGGCGGCCGGAGCGTGACGGGCACCCCGGAGGCGCGGCCGGTGCTGCTCTACAGCCTGATTGCTGGCGTGCTGAGCGTGGCCGTGCCGAACAGTGTCACGTTCATCGTCATGCAGTTCGTGGGCACCAGCGTGACGTCCCTGGTGTACACGCTGCCGCCGCTGTTCACGTATGCCTTTGCCTGGGGGCTGGGCATCGAGCGCTACCGGCCGCTGCGGCTTACGGGCATCGTGGTGGGGCTGGTGGGCGCGGCCATCCTGGTGCTGGGCCGGAGCAGCGCCCCGGGCACCGGGTCGTCCTGGTGGCTGGCGCTGGCGCTCTGCACGCCCATCAGCATCGCGGCCGGCAACGTGTACCGGAAGTTGCGCATGCCCAAGGGCGTGCCCGCGAGCCTGCTGGCCGGGGGGATGCTGCTGGGCGGAGCGCTGGCGCTGCTGCCGCTGCTGGTGATGAACGGGGGGCTGACCCGCCCCGGCCTGGCGGGGTGGAGCGTCATCCTGGCCCAGTGCTTCTTCACCAGCCTGGGCTACCGCGTGTACTTCCATTTCCAGAAGGTCGCGGACCCGGTGTACTTCAGCCAGTTCGGCTACGTCGTGTCGGCAACGGGCGTGCTGTCTGGCCTGCTCTTCTTCAACGAGCGCCTGACGCTGCCGATGCTGCTGTCCATGGGCGTCATCCTGGCGGGCATCGCCATGGTGAACGCCCGCACCCGGACTGCCTGAGCGTCACCGGGAGGCATTCAGCGCGGCGTTGCGCGCGGCAGCCGCGGCGCGGACCCACCGCGAGCCGACCGCGACATAGTCGGGGTGGCGCACGTAGTCCGGGAGCATCTCCTCCGAGGTGCGCTCGTTGCGCATGTTCAGGGGCTGGATGTTCCGGGCGGCCAATGCCAGCCGCTGCGTCCGCCAGGACAGCCCCGCCTGCTCCATGACGCGCACGAAGTCGTTCATCTTCTGGACCCGTGCCGCCTGCTCCAGCACCTGGGGGCGCATCGCTTTCGTGTAGCCGGTCTGGGGCTTGTAATCCTTGCGCAGCCGGTGCAGCTCCTGCGCACGCCGCTCCGCGAGCCGCTCCTGGAAGCGGGCCTCGGAGTCCGTGAGCAGCTCCAGCGCGTCGCGGCCCAGGGCCTCGTAGAAGACGGCGGTGGTGTCGTCGCGCCGCACCTTGCCTTCGAGGAACCGCACGTAGCCCCGCGTCGCCTCCAGCAGCTCGCGCTCCGCGGCGTCCGTCGTGGGGAGGGGACTCCTCGGCGGAGCCTCCACCGGCACGAAGGACTCCATCTCCAGGGGGAAGGGCGAGGACACGTCGGGGGCGGCGCGCTCACGGCGCAGCGCGTACCCGACCTCCCGGTCGCTGAAGACGAGGACGAACTCCGGCTGCCGGGGCAGGGGCGGCGGAGGATTGTCGAGGACCCAATCCGCCGGCTCCGGTGTCCAGAGCACCTGGAGCGCGACGAGCCCCCGGGCCTTCAGCGCGTCGACCCAGACGTAGAAGGACGGCTCAAGGCCTCCATCATGTTCGAAGCCCCGGAAGTCATCCGGGCCCCGGTGGATGGCCGCGCCACCAGGGTCGTCAATCACCTGCGCGCGCAGGTCGAGCCCCCGCAGCCGCGCGTTGCCGACGATGGCCAGTTGGGGGACGTAGTCGTACAGGGGCAGGGGCATGGGGTCCTCGGAACGAAGTCTAATGCGTGCCACGAGGCGGGTGTATCCGCGCGCGGCGGGATGGCGGGCGTGGGGAGCCCGCGCGATTAACAAGCCAGCGTGGTCATGGAGCGCCGAAGTGCGTCCCCCTGGGACGACGAAAGGCAGCATCCCCATGTTGACCGAAGCAGCAGCAGCCGTGTCGGGGCGCCCCCTGGTGCCCCCGTCGGTGGGTGTGGTCCGGTTCGACGCGTTCAAGAGCCTGTGGCTCTGGGCCATGTGGGTTCCCGGCCTCCTCTTCGGAATCCCGGCGGTGACGCCCGCGACGCTCACGGCGTCCCTGGGGATGGCCTTCCTGACGCTGTGCCTGGGCCACTCGGTGGGGTTGCACCGGGGCGTCATCCACCGCGCCTACGAGGCCAGCCCGGCGGTGCGCGGGGCCCTGCTCTACCTCTTCGTCCTGAGCGGCCTGGGCGGGCCGCTGTCGTGGGCGCGGCTGCACGCGGTGCGCGACTACTGGCAGAACCAGGAGGACTGTCCGCCGTACTTCGCCTACCGGCATTCGGTGTTTCGCGACTTCGTGTGGAACCTGCACCTGCGCTTCGACGCGGCGGATGACCGCGCCCTGTCGCGGCTGCCTCCGGGCCTCTTTGAAGACCGGTGGCTGCGATTCCTGGAGGGGACGTGGCCGCTGCACGTGTTCGCGCTGACGGCGGTGACGTACGCGGTGGGTGGGGCGGGCGCGGTGGCTGTCTTTGTTTGCGCCAGGACCGCGGGCGGCATCCTGGGGCACTGGTTCGTCGGCTACGCCGCGCATGTCTGGGGTGAGAAAAGGCACGTCATCCCAGGCGTCACGGAGAGCGGCACGAATGTCTGGCTGCTGGGCGTGCTCTCGTTTGGCGAGGGCTTCCACAACAACCACCATGCGTTCGCCAGCTCGGCGCGGATGGGGATGCGGCCGGAGGAGCTGGACCTGGGCTGGCTGAGCCTGCGGGCGCTGGAGAAGTGCGGGTGGGTCCGGTCGCTCCAGGCCTGGGACCGCCCCGCGAAGCATCGCGAGGACGCGGGCCGCGCCGTGACGCACGGCCCGTGACCTTCCGCCCACTTCAGCGCAGGACGGAGAGTCCTTCCTGGAGGTCCTTGTGGAGGGCCTCGCTCAGGATGAAGCGGCCGCCCTTGCCGACGAGGTGCGGCTTGAGCGTCTTGCCATAGTCGCCCACCTGCGCATCCTTCTTGACCTCGCGCCAGGTCTCATCGTCCGTGATGAGGGTTTCCACCGCGAGTGTGCCGAACTCCACCTGGTGGCCCTCCTCGATGAGGATCTTCGCGGTCAGCGTCCCGCCCACGTGCAGCGTGTCGTGGTCGAACGAGTTGGCGTACAGCACGTGCGCCACGTCCAGGTTCCCCGTGACGTGCACCTCCGAGCCGCAGACCATGTCCCGCGCGCGCAGGTTTCCCAGGACGTAGAGCTTCGAGTAATCGTCCTCGTTCTCGAACGAGTCCGCCAGGCAGCCGGCGACCGCCATGTCCCCGTTCACGATGACGACCTCGTTGCTGTCGAGCTGGAAGTCGCCCGGCATGGAGAGGTTGCCCCGGTGGAGCACGAACTGGAGCTGATCGTCGTCCTCATCGAAGGGGGTCGCGAGGATGTCGGCAAGAAGCTCGTTCGCGCGCTTGGAGTCGATGGGTTCGAAGTCGTTGGACATGGGGGAGACCCTAGCCGAGAAGCCCCGACTTTCGGGGGCCGATTCGCGGCGTAAGCCCTGATCCCCGGGGCGTTTGGAATCACCGGACTCCATGAACACCAAACATAGACGGTCTCAGCGCGTGAGAAGTCGTGAACCGGACGAAAGACATCGCGTTGAAACATGCGATTGTCTATAGACGTGCGGACGCGTCGCCGCGGCTCACGAAGCCCCGACTCCGGCCCATCCCCGGCCTGCTTGGAGACTTCGGTTGAAACGCTCGCACACTCGGGTCTTCCCCACGCCCGTCCTCTTCTGGTTCTTCGCGGGCCTCGTGCTGAGCTACCTCGTGGCGGCGACGCTCCTGGCCCCCGCGGGGATCCGCCTGCTGCCCCTGGACATGGTGATGGGCCTGCTGCGCAGCCGGATGGGGTTCTTCCTCCTGCTGTTCGGCCTGCCCTGTGGCATCTACCTCATCGGCTGGCGGGCCAGCGACCTCTTTGTCTGGATGCGCGCGCCACACTCCCTGTCGCTGGACGACCAGGGCCTGCGCGCGGGCGCGGTCCGCATCGCCTGGCGGGACGTGGAGTCGGTGCTGGAGGTCCAGAACCACGACCGCGTCGTCCTGCGTCACCGGGGCGGCACCTACCGGCTGCGGCTGAACCTGTGGAGCGACGCGGAGGCGCTGCACCAGCAGGTGATGGAGCACGTCGTGCCGGAGCTGCTGGCGCGGGTGAGCCGTGAGGTCGCGCAAGGCCAGCCGGTGCGCTTCGGGCCGCTGACCCTGGACGACGCGGGGCTGACGCACAAGGGGCGGCTGATGCGTTGGGAGGAGATCGAAAGCATCCGCGTCCAGGATGAGTTCGACACCGGCGTGTCCACCCGCGAGCTGGTCATCGTCGCCCAGGGCAGGCCCCGGAAGATCGACGAAGCGAAGATTCCCAACGCGCCAGTGCTGCTGGCCTACCTGTCAGACCGCCTGGCCGGCTGACCTTCACCCTCAACACCGGGCATCACCTCATGGAAATCTACCGCAACCCCCAGACGAAGAAGAAAGCCGAACAGCCTCACGCCGTCTACAACTCGCGCCTCAAGCTCATCGCGGGCGCGGTCCTCTGGGCGCTGGCGCTCGCCTTCTTCGGCGCGCTCACCTACCGGTCGCTGGGGGAGACGGGCGCGATGGCCTTCTTCGGCGTGGTCGTGCTGGGCGCGGGCTGGATGTTCTTCAACTGCGTGAAGGGCCTGGGCAGCCTGGACAAGCCCGCGCTGCTGATTGGCCGGGACGGCATCCGCTTCGCGGACGGCGTGCTCATCGGCTGGGACGAGATGCAGGAGAACCTCTACGTCGACCAGAGCTACATGGGCATCCCCATCCTGAAGATGGTGCAGGTGAAGACCACCCTGGCGAAGCCCAGGGTGAAGAAGCAGCGGGTCTCCGCGCTCGCCATCGACAGCGACGAGTACCTGGCCCTGTGCGACAACTACAGCCAGGGCGTGATGCCGGCGACCACGCGCTGAGCCGGCGCCCGGATGGCGCGAAGGCCGTCTGGCTTTCGCGCCATCTGCCAAATCGATGCAGATCATCTGAATTTCGCGGATTGTCGCGACGCCGCTGTCGGGCGAGGGTGCCGTCCTTCCACGGAACAAAGGGCCCTCCCCCCATGGCGACCGCGACCGCAGCTCCCGGCAAGACGCTGCTGAACCCCAGCGACCACACGCTCATCCTCATCGACTTCCAGCCGCAGATGGCGTTCGCGACGCACTCCATCCACGCGAACCAGTTGCGCACGCACGTCTCGCTCATCGCTGGAGCGGCGCGGGTGTTCAACGTCTCCACCCTCCTGACGACCGTGGCGGAGAAGTCCTTCTCCGGTCCGATGTTCACGGAGCTGAAGGAGGCGTTTCCGGAGGAGGTGGCCATCGACCGGACGTCGATGAACACCTGGGAGGACCCGCGCATCGCGGAGCGGGTCAACGCCCTCGGCAAGTCGCGCATCGTGCTGGCGGGCCTCTGGACGTCGGTGTGCATCGTGGGGCCCGCGCTGTCCGCGCTGGACCAGGGCTTCGAGGTCTACGTCATCGCGGATGCGTGTGGTGACGTCTCCACGGAGGCGCACGAGCGCGCGATGGCGCGGATGATCCAGGCGGGCGTGCGGCCCATGACGTCGCTCCAGTACCTGCTCGAGCTTCAGCGCGACTGGGCCCGGAGCAAGACGTACGACGCCGTGGTGAACCTCGCGAAGGAGTCGGGCGGCGCCTACGGCCTGGGCCTGCTCTACGCCAAGACGATGTTCGGCGGGGGCGAGGGCGGTCACTGACCTGCTGGCCTTCCCGTCATGAAGATCTACCTGGTGTCGATCGCCGCGGGGACGCTGATTGGCTTCCTCTACGGCCTGCTCGGTGTCCGTTCCCCCGCCCCGCCCCTGGTCGCACTGGCGGGGCTGCTGGGGATCCTGATTGGCGAGCAGCTGGTGCCCGTGGGGCGCCGGCTGCTTCGCCGGGAACCGCTCACGGCGGCGTGGCTCGCCGAGGAGTGCGTTCCGAAGGTCACCGGTGTCCCTCCCGCGCCCCCGGGG
>SECN01000609.1 GCA_004173515.1 Myxococcaceae bacterium
TCGTGTCGCCCTTCGTGGAGCCCCAGCTCCGGCTGCGGCCGTCCACGTTCCGCCTGCTCCCTCGGCCAGGACACCGAAGCGGGACGTGTCCGGAAAGGCCATGACTCGTGCCCCGGCGAGCAGGCGGAACGTGGACGGCCGCAGCCGGAGCTGGGGCTCCACGAAGGGCGACACGATGAGCGTGGGTCCGGGCACATCCAGGGGCGGCGTGGCCCACGGGTGGAGGGGCCAGGACAACACCCAGTGCGCGCCGTCGCCCCACTCCCGGCGCAGGTCCGGGATGAGCGGCTCCAGGAAGCACAGCGTGTAGAGACACAGCGTGCGCTTCCAGGAGACCAGGGCCGGGGCCCGCTCCTGCTCGTTGGCTTGAGCCTGGGCTTCGGCCCGGACCGGCGGCGCGGCCAGGAAGCACAGCAGGCTTCCGGCCGCGACCGCGTGCTTCACGTCACTTGCCCTGGAACGCGGCGGGACGCTTGGCGAGGAACGCGGCCATGCCCTCGCGCTGATCCTCCGAACCGAAGAGGACCGCGAAGCCCTGGCGTTCCAGTTCGTTCGCGCTGCGCAGGTCCTGATCCGCGCCGTACTCCACTACGCGCTTGGCCTGGGCAACCGCGAGCGGACCGTTCTTGAGGATCCTCGCGGCCACCGCGCGGCAGTGCTCCATCAGCTTGTCCGCGGGCACCACGTCCAGCACCAGGCCGATCTCCTTGGCCCGGGCCGCGTCGATGCGGTCCGCCGTGAAGAGCAGCTCCTTCGCGCGGGAGCGGCCCACGAGCCGGGTCAGCCGCTGCGTGCCGCCGAAGCCCGGGATGACGCCCAGGGTGACTTCCGGCAGGCCCAGCTTGGCCTTCTCCGACGCGTAGATGAGATCGCACCCCAGCGCCAGCTCCAGGCCGCCGCCGAGCGCGAAGCCGTTCACCGCCGCGATGGTGGGGATGGGCAGGTTCTCCAGCGACTGGAAGACGTGGTGTCCCAGGGCGGAGAACTCGCGCGCCTGCGCGGCGGTGATGGTGACCATCTCCGCGATGTCCGCGCCGGCGACGAACGCCTTGTCCCCGCCGCCCGTGACGATGAGGGCGCGCGTGTCGTCCTTCAGCGAGCGGATCGCGTCGTCCATCTCGTGGAACGTCGCGCTGTTGAGCGCGTTGAGCGCCTTGGGGCGGTCCACCGTGAGGACGGCGATGGGGCCGTCCTTCTCCAACCGGATGTTCTCGTAGGCCATGTGCGTCGAAGCTCCTGTGTCGGGTGGGGACGGCTAGTACTTGTAGAAGCCTCGGCCGCTCTTCTTGCCGTACCAGCCCGCGTCCACGTACTGGCGCAGGAGCGGACACGGACGGTACTTGGAATCACCCAGGCCCTTGTGCAGGACCTCCGCGATGTAGAGCACCGTGTCCAGGCCGATGAAGTCCGCGAGCTGGAGCGGGCCCATGGGCTGGTTCGTGCCCAGCTTCATCGCGGTGTCGATGTCCTCCGCGGTGCCCAGGCCCTCCATCAGCGCGAAGCAGGCCTCGTTGAGCATCGGGATGAGGATGCGGTTGACGATGAAGCCCGGGTAGTCCTTGGAGACCACCGTCGTCTTGCCCATGCGCTCGGCCATGGCGCGGATGGTGGCGTACGTCTCGTCGCTGGTGGCGGCTCCGCGGATCAGCTCCACGAGCTGCATCACCGGCACCGGGTTCATGAAGTGCATCCCGATGACGGCCTCGGGGCGCTTCGTGGCCGCGGCGATGCGGGTGATGGGGATGGAGGACGTGTTGGTGGCCAGGATGCCGCCGGGGCGGACGACCTCGTCCAGCTCCAGGAAGATGCGGCGCTTGAGGTCCTCGTTCTCCGTGACGGCCTCGATGGCGACGTCCACGTCCTTCGCGTCGCGCGCGCTGGTGAACGTGGCGAGGTTGGCTTCGGCGGCCTGCTGCTTCGCCGCGTCCAGCTTGCCCTTCTCCACCAGCTTCTTCAGGCCCGCCTTGATGCGGTCCGCGCCCTTCGCGAGGCCGTCCTTGTTGACGTCCACCAGCGACACGCGGATGCCCGCCTGGAGCGCCACCTGCGCGATGCCCGCGCCCATCTGCCCTGCACCGACGACGACGATGTGTTCCGTTGCCATGGCGACTTCTCCTGTGTCGGCGGCCATAACGCACGCCCCCAGGAGGGTCAACGACTGGTGGCGGGCAGGCGCAGCTGGCGGACGATGGCCTCACCCTCGCCCACCGACACCCGCTCCTCCAGGCGCACCCGCTGTTCGCTGCCCTGCACCTTGAGGAACAGCAGCGTGCGGAACGTGCCCTCCGGCAGGTTCATCTTGAAGGTCACCTCCGGGGGCGGACCGCTGGTGAAGAACCGCTCCTCGCGCTTGAGGATGTGCTCTTCCGGATCCAGAACCTGGAGGTCCATCGCGCGCACGTCGCTCCAGCCCGCGCCGTCCAACTGGAGGATGAGCTGACGTTCGGGGACGTCCGTCGCCTTCCACAGCCAGAGGCCCACCGCCACGATGGCGATGAGCGCCAGGCGCTTGGGCAGCGGGTGCGTGCGCCACGTCTTGCGCGGCGTCGGGGGCACCGGCGCCGCTGGGGGCTCTGGTGACGTGGGGGGAGACTCCGGTGCTTCCGCCACGTGCCTACTCCCGCTTCGTTCGCTTGGAGGCGGGACGGCGCGCGTTCAGCTCCGTGATGACCACGCGCGCGGTGGGCGGCGGCTCCGCGGCCTTCTTGCCCTTGGGGGCTTCCGGCGGCGGGGGCTCCTCTTCCGACTTCTCCTCCTTCTCCGACGGCACCAGGCGGATCTGCGCCTTGACCTCCACCGTCATGCCGGAGAGCAGCTTGAGGAACTCGTCGCGCAGCTTCTCCGACTGCATGAAGCGGCGCATCTCCTCCGTGACGACGCGGGAGATGTCATCCTTGGTCTTCTCCGCCTGGGAGAGGATGAAGCCCAGGGCCTCCTTGGGGAGCTTGAGCTGACCCGCGAGCGAGCGGATGCCCTCCTCCGTCATGAAGACCGCGCCCATGCCGGCCACCGCCATGCGCCGCACGAAGTCCGGCACGAAACCGCCCGAGCGGCTTTCGCGCCCGGGCTGCTGCTCCGATTCGTCGAACAGCGGATCAGGCGGGAAGTCGTCGTTGCCGGCGGGGGCCATGCGGTCTCCTTACGGGTTGGGCACTACCGGGCCTGCATCACCGGCAACGGCACGCTCTTCATCGTCTGCGCGGACACGCGTCCGGCCACATTCCGGGCGATCTCCTGGAAGGCCTTCGCCTCCGGGCTGTCCTTCGCCCCCGCCACCACCGGCACGCCCAAGTCTCCGGACTCGCGCACCTTGAGGTCCAGGGGGATCTCCCCGAGGAATGGGATGCCGAACATCTCCGCCGCCTTGCGCCCGCCACCGTGGTTGAAGATGTGGGTGGCCTTGGAGCAGTGCGGGCAGATGAACTGGCTCATGTTCTCCACGATGCCCAGCACCGGGATGTGCACCTTGTCGAACATCTGCTTGGCGCGCACCACATGGGGCCACGCCAGATGAGCGCCTGATCCGCCTCCACCAGGAAGCCGATGGACATCACCTTGATGCCGTGCGCGACGAGCGGATCCAACGTCTTGCCGTTGGGGCTCACCGGACGCTTGTCCGCGAGCCCCGTCATCAGCGGCACCGACGGGCCGTAGAAGTCCGCGTCCAGCAGGCCCACCTTGGCGCCGTGCTGCGCGAGCGACACCGCCAGGTTCACCGCCACGGTGCTCTTGCCCACGCCGCCCTTGCCGGCGCCCACGAGCAGGATGTTCTTCACGCCCGGCAGCAGCGCCCCGCCGCCGCCCGAGCCACCCGCGACGCCGCGCACCTGGGCGCCCCACTCGATGTCGAAGGTCTTCAGGCCCGGCACCGCCTTGAGCGCCGCCTCCGCGTCCGCCTGGATCTTCCCCTTCATGGGACACGCGGGCGTGGTCAGCTCGATCTTCAACTTCACCGTGTCGCCCGTGACGCGTACGTCCTTCACCATCCCGGCCTTCACCAGGTCGACGTGCAGCTCGGGATCGATCACCTTCGACATGGCCGTCATGACATCGGCCTGTGTGACGCTCATCGGGACACCTGAAACCTTTTGAAAACGGGCATTTGCACGCTTGAAGGGGGGCGGAGATTGCCAGCACTCCGGGGGCTGTCAACGTCGTTTAACGCGAGGGCCCGGAAGGTGCATCGGCCATCGCCACGGACCTACAGCGCCCGGCTTCTGGCCCTCATTCGATGGCCGCCACGCGGTACTCCCCATCTTCCAGCACCAGGCGCACGGCCCGCTCCTCCCCCAGGGGGAACAGGGCCTCGCCCGCCGCCACGCGCACGTGGGTGTTGAGGGACAGGCGGGCCCGGCGCAGGCGCTCCTTCGCCAGGGGTTCGCGCTCGAAGTCCTCGCGCAGGCGCTCCGGGGTGTAGCGGGCGCGCAGCCCAGAGGCGAGCAGGCCCCACGCTCCCTTCCAGTCGCGCGACTCCACCTGGTCGAGGAACCTCTTCAGCGCGGCCCGGGGGATGTCCGCCGGGCGGGACTCCACCACGCGCCAGTCCTCGCCCTGGCGGGCCAGGGTGACCGAAGGGGCTCGGGCCTCCAGCACGCCCGTGCCGGTGCGCACGGCGGCGGCGCGCTCGCGGCGGGCGGCCTCGTTGGAGAATTCATCCAGGAAGGCGACCTCGCCCTCCGGTCCTCCCGTCGTCAGGCGGTAGGCGTCCGCCAGCCGGTTCTCGTCCAATGCCTTCGCGTACGCCTCCGCCACGGAGGCCGGTTCGCGCGACGCGGTGGCGCAGGCGGTGCCCAGGAGCAGCAGGCTTAAGGGAGCGAGGCGGGGCATCACTGCGCGGCAGGGTAGACCCCGGCCCTGGGGGGAGCAATCTCCGGGTGCCCCGGGAGGTCGTTCCGGCGCCCTGCCCTCCCTGGCGCTCCCCTGTGCGGCCGGGCAGGTGGGTGCTTCAGCTCCGGGGGACTTCAGCGGATCCTGAGCAGTTGGACGACCCAGAACACCAGATCGCTCCAGTCCGGGCCGTCGCGGTTCATCGTCAGGTCAGGCATGGCCTCCGAAGACTGGTGCTTGGGCAGGCTCGCGCCCGACACGGCGCCCTTCGGGCGGTGTTCGCCGCAGTAGATGTCGCCGTCCCAGGCCCAGGCCTGGCTCACCGCCACCGGGATGCCGCACCGGACGCAGCCAAAGGGAGACGACAGGCCGTAGCCTCCGGAGGGCGAATGCGACGGGGGCAACGGGGCCGTGGCGCCCGGGGCCCTCCACGGGTCGGCGCCTCCGTCCGTGGCGGGGGCGACATCCCAGCCCCTCGGGGGGCCGGAAGGCGGCGCCTTCGGGGCCTCCACGGTGGCGTGCTCCAGCGTTTCGAACTTGCCCGCGTCCAGCCACGCGCCGCCGCACTGCACGCACAGGTCCACGGTGCAGACTCGCGCGGACACCAGCCCGAGCCTCGCGCCACAGCCCGGACAGGCCACGGGCTCACTGTGGCAGGTGGCGCAGCTGGCCAGGGCGCGCGGCACCAGGTGGCCTCCGGCGCGGCACCGGGACGCGGCGTTCCTCGCGGTGCCCATCAGCGGCTTGAGCGAGGGCCGATCCGGAAAGCGTTCCAGCTCCCCCCTGTCGAAGAACAGGCCGTGGCAGCGCGGACACATGTCCACGTCCACGTCCGAGGCCTGGACGACGTTCAACGGCTGGCTGGGGCACACCGGGCAGGAGCGGGCCATGGGCCCATGTTAGTCGAAGCGCCGGGAAGTCCCGAACCCCCAGAGCCCCCATGACGCCATGCAGAAGGCATACGTGGTCGGGTGCGCCGCGGCCGTCAGCAGCTTCAGGAGCGACAGCTTCGAGCGGGCCCCTCCTCCGTAGCGGAGGATCTCGAAGTCGTCCGACGGCGCCCGCGCCTCCTCCATCGCGTGGCGGCAGACCTCCTCGAAGCCGCCGATGCGGTCCACCAGCCCCGCATCCCTCGCGCGCAGCCCCGAGTACACCCTGCCCTCCGCGCGCTCGTGGATCTCCTCCTTCGTCCGGCCGCGCGCCTGCGCCACCAGCTCCAGGAAGGACTGGTAGGACTCCTCCACCTC
>SECN01000137.1 GCA_004173515.1 Myxococcaceae bacterium
ACGCCGCAGTGGCCGTGGTCGGTATATTCGCACAGGCAAACGTCCGCGATGACCTGGAGGTCCGGCACCGCTGCCTTGATCTCCCGGATGGCGCGCTGGACGATGCCGTCGCGCGCGTAGGCCTGCGTGCCTTCGGCGTCCTTGTGGTCCGGGATGCCGAAGAGGATGACGGACGGCACGCCCAGGGACTTCGCGTGCTTCGCCTCCTGGACGGCGTGCTCCACCGACAGGTTGAAGACCCCCGGCATGGACGACACGGGGCGGCGGATGTCCCGGCCCTCGACGACGAACAGCGGGTAGATGAAGTCCGTGGGCGAGAGACGCGTCTCTCTCACCATGTCACGGAGGGCCGCGGAGCGGCGCAGCCGGCGGGGGCGGTGGACGGGGTGGGCCATGGATCGCCGGTATAAACCGCCCGGCCCCGCGCTTCACCCCTTCCCTCGCTCCTACCTGCCTGCTCAGCCGGCGACGGGGCGCCAGCTCCGCTGCTGGCGGCGGCTGTCGCGCGCCATGCGGTCGGCCCGCCGGTGGGCCAGGTCCGCCTCGTACATCGCCCGGGCGTAGCGCACCCGCGCCGCCTCGGTCCCGTTGGCCAGCTCCCGCTCCGCCGCCTCGAGTTCGCGGCGCGCGTCCTGAAGCTGCTGCTCGGTTCCGTTTGCCCACGTCATGCCCGTGACTCCTGATGGTGTGTCGCTTGAGTGCCGCGTGTCCCCTCCAGGCATTGCAGGGGTTGGACCAGGGGCACCGTTGGAGCCCCCAGAAACGCAATGTCCCGGAACGACGGGGTGTCGCGGCGCGGCACGGCCTGGGAGGGTGCGCAAGGTGTTTCCCAGCGGCGCGAATGGAGGGACGCGGGCCGGTGAAATGTTTCAGGCCCGCTCGCCCCTCCCTGGCGTACGGGAGGGAGGCAATCGTCGTCCCCATGGGTCGTCTACAGTCGCGACCGTGACAACGCCTCCTCCCGCCCTTGAAGTGCAGGGTCTGCGAAAGACCTACCACCGCGCGTTCGGCCGCGGCGGCCATGAAGCCCTCCGGGGCATGGACCTCGTCGTCCCCGCGGGCAGCGCCTTCGGGCTCATCGGCCCCAACGGCGCCGGCAAGACGACCTTCATCAAGAGCGTGCTCGGCATCGTGCGGCCCACCGCGGGCACGGTGCGCGTGCTGGGCGGCTCTCCGGAGGATCCGGCCATCCGCGCGCGCATCGGGTACCTGCCGGAGCGGCTGCACCTGCCGGGCACCTGGAAGTCGCCCGCGTTCCTGGCCACCGTGGCCCGGCTCAAGGGGCTCAAGCCGGACGCGCCGGGGCTCCTGCGCCTCCTGGAGCGCGTGGGACTTTCGGACGCGGTGGACCGGCGCATCGGCGGGTACTCCAAGGGCATGCGGCAGCGGCTGGGGCTGGCGGCGGCGCTGCTGGGAGAGCCGGCCCTGCTGGTGCTGGACGAGCCCACGGACGGCATCGACCCCATGGGCCGGCTGGAGGTGCGCCGCATCCTCCAGGAAGAGGTGCGCCGGGGCGTGACGCTGTTCCTCAACTCGCACCTGCTGGCGGAGACCGAACGGGTGTGCGACCGGGTGGCCATCCTCGCGGACGGGCGCGTGCTGCGCGAAGGCCGGCTGGAGGACCTTGGGCGCGGCGGGGCCCGGTGGCGCGTGCGCTTCGCACCCGGCGCGGACGCCTCCGCCCTGGTGGCCGCGGGCTTCGTGGTGGCGGGCGACTCCGGCGCGGAGGCACGGACCGGGGCGACGTCGCTGGCGGGAGCCACGGGGGCGCTGTCACGGAGCGGAGCGGGCGCGGCGGGCCTCCCGGCCGACGGTGCCCAGACAGAAGGGGTGTACGTGGTGGACGCGGCGGATGTGACGGTGCTCAACGCGGCGTTGGACCGGGCGCGGGCCTCCGGGGCGCTGCTGGTGGAGCTGCGGCGCGAGGGCGCGGACCTGGAAGCGGTGTTGCTGGGCGCGGTGGGCAGCCCGGGGGTGGCGGCGTGAATCCAGTGTTCGTCATCGCGGGGTACGTGTTGCGCGAAGCGGCGTCGCGCAAGTTCATCCTGGCGTTCATGGTGGGGCTCACGCTGGTGCTGGCCACCGTGGCGTTCAGCCTCAAGTTGGAGGTGGTGGACGGGGCGCTCGCGGCGACGCGGCTCTTTGGCGAGGTGGTGCGCGCCAACATCGTGTCCGTGGACGTGGCGCTGCGGCCCATCTTCCGCGCGGCGGCCTACCTGGTGTTCTACGGCGGCATCCTCTTCGGCATCGTGGCGTGCTCGGACTTCGCGCCGGGGCTGCTGTCGCCCGGCCGCATCGAACACCTGCTCGCCCTGCCCCTGCAGCGCTGGCACCTGCTGGCGGGCACCTTCCTGGGCGTGATGACGCTGGCGCTGGGCGGCACGGTGTACGCGGCGGGCGGGCTGACGCTCATCTTCGGGGTGAAGACGGGGTATTGGACGGTGGGGCCGCTCATCGCGGGGGCCATGGCGTGCGTGGGGTTCGCGGCGGTGTACGCGGTGATGCTCACCACGGCCACGCTGGTGCGCAGCGCGGCGCTGTGCTCCGCCGCGGGCTTCGTGCTGCTGGTGTGCGGCATCCTCGCGGGGTTCCGCGCGGACGTGTCGCGCTACCTGGAGCCGGGGGTGGGCCGTGCGTCCTTCGACGCGGTGACGCTGGTGCTGCCCCGGCTGTCGGCGCTGGCCGTCGGGGCGGCGGACCTCGCGAGCAGCACGCCGCTCGCGCCGGGTTCGCTGGGGATGTTGTTGGGAGGCGTGCTGGTGTTCGGGCTGGGCTCGCTCGCGGTGGGCTTCTGGCACTTCGAAGGAAAGGACTGCTGAGCATGGATTCGCGCAGGCGCAGGAAGGTGTGGCTGGGCGGGGCCCTGCTGCTGTTCGCGGTGGCCGCGTTCCTGATGTTCACGGGCCAGGCAGACGGCGACCGCCCCTCCGCCCCGGAGGTGAACTTCCCCTCGCGCATGAGCGGCCCGGACTTCGCGCGCGCGGAGAAGCGCCGCACCTGGGTGATGCCCACGCTGGACGCGGGCGTGGCGCAGGCCCCCGCGAAGCCGCGCGACCCGCTGCTCGCGGCCCTTCCGCGCGGGCCGGGGCGCACGGCGGTGGTCATCGAGGCGAACGCCCTGCGGCACTCGCCGCTGGGGGAGCTGCTGATGGACTGCCTGATGCGCGACGGCGGCAAGAACCTGGAGCAGTTCAAGTCCCTGAGCGGCGTGGATCCGTTCCAGGACCTGGACCGCATGGTCATCACCGACGAGGGCCTCATCCTCTCCGGCGACTTCAGCAAGGCGCGCTACCAGGAGCTGCTGGGCGAGCGCGTGTCGTCGGACCACGGCCCGGGCGCCCGCGTGTACGAAGCGGGCGACACGGCCATGCCCCTGCCGGACGGCGGCACGCGGCGCGGTCGCATGGACAACGCGGTGGGCACCTGGAACAACCAGATGCTGGTGGTGGGCCGCAACCCGGACGAGGTGAAGACGGTGCTCGACCGCATGGACGGGCGAGGGACGGAGGAGGGGCCGCCGCTGCTCGACGAGAACAGCACCTACGGGGAGATGTACGGCGTGCTCGCGGTGTCGCAGCTCGCGAAGCTGCTGGGCCCGGGGCAGCAGGAGCTGGCGCAGCGGCTGGTCGACGTGGCCCAGAACGTGGAGCTGCACCTGGACACCAGCGGGGATGTCGCCATGGTGGCCAACGTGAGCGGCCTGGACGCGGAGAAGATGACCGACCTGGGCAAGTCGCTGGGCGGCGTGCTGTCCATGGCGCGCATGAAGGCCCAGACGGAGGGCAACACGGACCTGGCGCAGCTGCTGGACTTCGCGAAGGTGCGGCCGGACGGCACGTCCTTCAAGCTGGAGCTGGCGGTGCCCCTGGAGGCCATCCAGCAACAGCTCGCGTGGTGCCGCGAGGACCGCAAGACGGTGGAGAACGCGCAGCCTCCCGCGCCGTAGTGCCGGGCCCGCGAGCGCTTCTTTCAGCGGACGGAGCGCGTCTCGCGGGCCTTGGGCCGGCCCATCTGCGGACGCCAGCCGAGCACCACGCGGGCATACGGCGTGGGCCCGGTGCCCAGCCCCGGGATGTCGAGGTTGTCGCGCTGGCGGTCCAGCAGCGCCAGGTCGTTGACGAGCGACAACCCCACCGCGGAGCTCAGCCACAAGTCCTGCCCCAGGTGGACGTTGACGGTGGGCGCCACGCGCACGGTCGTCTCACGCACGTAGGACGCGCCCAGAGCCAGGGCCTCCGATTCGAAGCGGGTGCGGAGCACCTGCGTGTCGAAGCCACCCACGAGCCCCAGCTCCACCGTCTCGCCCAGTTTGTGCAGCAGCGTGAGCTTGGGCAGGCCCACCTCCAGGATCCAGGGGCCCCGGCGGTAGTTCAGGCTGGCCATGGGCAGCACGGGAAACAGGTCGAAGGGATACAGCGCCACCAGGCCGAACGTCACCGAGAAGCCGGGCTCTTCCCCCAACTGGTGGTTGGCCATCGCGAAGGCCACCCACGTGGTGTCCAGGCCCAGGTCGAAGGAGGACTTGAAGTCCGTGCGGGTGCTGCCCGTCACGCCCGCGATGAGCAACCAGCGCGGCACCACGGGACGGATGAGCGTCAGGCCCAGTTGGATGCGGTGGAAGCTGCGCCCCACGTCATCGTCGCCCGACACGGGGAAGCCCTGGGGCGGTGCCTGCACACCCAGCCACCGCATCTCGTAGCCCACCGACGGCAGCAGGTACGTGCGGCCCAGCACGAGGGGAGGCAGTGGAACGCGCAGGTCCAATTGCCGCCGCCGCTGGAGCTGGAGGCCGCCGGCGTCCATCCTGCCGCCCCCCGACTCGCCGTATGCCACATAGAGCCGGTCCGACTGCGTCTGGGCCAGGGCCGGGGCGCTGAAGAGCACCAGGGCGAGCGCCAACCCACCCATCCAGGACAAGTCCATTCGTCGTGAGCCCACGCGCATCACGTCCTGCTTTCGGATGAGACAGGGGACTCCCGGTCCGAGCCCCAGAGCGGGCACTCTACGCCAGAACCCTCCCGGGCGAGCAGCACGACCCGCGCCCTCCGGTGCCGCTCGCGTCGACCCGGGTCGCGACTGTGATTTTCCGCTCAGCCCACCATCGCGGTCACTTCGTCGGTGAAGGCGTGGTCGTCCTCGGCGTGGACGACGAGCGAGGGCAGCACGGTGAGGTCCGCCCGTCCGCCCTTCACCGCGTGCAGCAGCACCAGCTTCGCGGGCCGGTCCGCGCGAGGGTGCACCATGCGCACCGTGCGGGGCTCCAGTCGCAGCATGCGCAACACGGACACCAGCTCGCTGAAGCGCGAGGCCGGATACACCATGCACAGTCCGCCCCGAGGCACGAGCAGGTACGCCGCCGCGCGCACCACGTCCGGCAGTTCGCAGGCGATCTCATGTCGCGCCAGCGCCTTCTCCGTGGACAGGTTGCGCTGGCCCGCGGTGCGCGCGCGGTACGGCGGATTGCACAGCACGTGGCCGAAGCTGCCCGCGGGAAACATCTCCGTCACGTGCCACAGGTCGCCCTGCACCAGCGTCACCATGCCCTCGCTGCGGTTGAGGTACACGTTGCGCTCGGCCAGGGAGAACAGGCCCGGTTGCAGCTCCAGCGCGGTGATGTCTACACGCCCCAACCTCCGGGCCAGCACCAGCGGGATGATGCCGCAGCCGGTGCCCAGGTCGAGCAGCCGTCCCCGGTGCGCGCCCGCCTCGAAGACGGCGAAGTGCGCGAGCAGCACCGGATCCAACGTGAAGCGGTAGCCCGCCCTGCGCTGGAGCACCTGCACCTCACCGCCACAGATGGCATCGAGCGTCTCCCCGGGGCCGGGCTGCAACTCCAGCCGCACCTGCCGGGGCCAGTCCTGCGGGGTTCCGGTCAGCGCCCGCACGTGGGTGTCAGGCTTCGGGGTCCAGGAAGAGCAGCCCCGCCGGCACGCGCGGCTCCACGCGAAGGGTGCGCGGTGGCAGCGTGGCCTGGGCCTCCATCACCGCGCGCACCTCCCACACGGGCGGCGGGTTGAGCGCGAAGCCCGCCTGGAACATGCCGCTCTCCACGCCCTGCACCAGCGAGTCCAGGCCATGCACCGGATAGACCTGGGGATGCCCCGACGCCTCCGGCTCCTGGATGCCCAGCACCGTGCGCAGCACCAGCGCGTTGAGCAGCGCCAGGTCCAGGCTCCTCAGCGTGGGACTGCGCGGCGCGCCCTTCAGGTGCGCCAGGTCCAGGCCCTGTCGGAAGCGGAGGATCTTCCCCCGCCCTCCCGGCAGCACCAGCAGCACCGCGTGCTGTCCGGGCACCAGCGTCGCCAGCCGCTCGCGCGCCGCCGCCATGCCTTGCGGCGTGGTGAGGGGCGCGTCCACGTCCGTCACGCGCGCGTAGGCGGACACCAACGTGAGGAAGGTCTCCTCCCGGAACGTCGTCACGCCCTTGAGGGCGCGGTGGATGGGACACAGCTCCAGCCCCGGCTCGGACAGGGGCACCACCGCCGCCAGCGTCTGGCGTTGTTCGCTCAGCGCCGCCAGCGGCCGCATGGGCGCTTCGTCCAGCACCGCCTGCAAGCGCTTGGACACCGGCGAAGGCTCGATGCGCAGCAGTGACACCGGCGCGCCGTCGTATTCGCCCTTCCAGACGGAGATGCCGCGCTCGGCGGCCTCGGCCAACAGGGCGCGCAGGGCACCGTGGTCGTCCGCCACCAGGGTGACGGCGGGCTCCACCTCCCAGGCGCGCGGCCGGTACGGGTCATGCTCCAGCGGCGCCGCCGCGTCCGGCGTCAGCGCGCACAACAGGTAGCGCAAGGGGGGCCCGGAGAACTTCCCCGCCGCGCCATACAGCTCCACGACGTAGAGCGAGGGGCGGGTGTCCTTCAGCAGCGTGCCCGCGTCGCGCATGCGGCGCAGCTCCGCGCTGGGGTTCGCGGCCTCCAGCAGGGGCCTCAGATGCGAGGGCCAGGGGGCTGCGTTGCCGCGGGAAGGGCCGTCGCCGGGCTCCAGGGAGCGATCCAGCGAAGCCAGGAGGGCCGTGAAGGGTAGGACGCGAGCCATGGATGGTGGGAAGGTGATGCTGGCCTTCCCTCCGCGCCATGACGCCTGCCCGCCCGCCCCCCGGGCCGTCTACCACCAGACGTTCTTGTAGGGCCGGTCCTTCGCGCTCCGCACCGTCGTCGCGGAGCGGTCCACGCTCTCCTCCCACAGCAGGCTCACCGTGGTGATGGCGCCCGCGGAACCGAGGAACGACAGCACGTAGGGCGTGGACTGGTTGAAGCCGCCCAGCACCAGCCCGGAGATGAGCAGCACCGCCGCGCCCACGCCGCCGCCGAAGAGGTCCGCGCGCAGGATTTGAGACGGCGTCGGGTTGTAGCGCATGGTCGCCAGCGCCAGCACACCCGCGCCCACGCCCGGGGCGATGAGCAGCATGTCCTTCCACGTCTTGCCGGAGATGGACGTACCGGAGAAGTGGACGATGGCCAGCAGCAGCGCGCTGTACGCCGCCGCCCAGCCTGCGCCGGACGCCACCAGCAGGCCGTCGTTGAGCGGCAGTTGTCCGCCGCCGATGCCCGCCGTCAGCCACGCGCCCAGCTCCGCGCCGAGGAACGCGGACCAGGTGAGCACGCCGGGGTCCTGGGTGATGAGGTCCATGAAGCCCGCCATGAACATGGAGCCCACCAGCGAGTTGCCCACACTGAAATTGGCCATGGGCTCCGCCACCCAGTTGTTGAACTGCCACCACGCGGACGCGCCGAAGCCCAGGCCCGCGCCGATGAGCGTGCCCGCGAGCATCGCCTCACGCGAGCTGCGATCGAAGCTGAAGTCCTGCGAGAACGCCTGCGTGAAGAAGCCGCCCAGCGCGCCCATCGTGGTGTGGTGCACCACGAACTTCGCGCTGCCGGGGCCGGACAGGAACGGTCCCCGGCGCCGCTGCCCATCCAGCCACACCCCGTTGTCCGCGGGAGGCGGGCGGACGTAGTTGGCCGCGGTCGCCGGATCCGACGTGGACTCCTGGCGCACGCCCGACGGGCCTTCCGTCAACGGGGCCTGCGGTTCGGTGCGCAGGCGATCCGGCTCCGGAGGGAGCACGGGCGCGTCGCGCGGGGGGGGATACGCGTCGTTCGGATTCCGCGGCTGCGCGTAGCCTCCGTTCGAAGGAGCGGCCTGCGACGGCGGAGCCCCGTCGTTGGACGGAGGCGTCTCGGCCTGCGACGGCGGATATGCGTCGGTGTTCGAGGCCGGCGCGGTCTGCGACGGCGGAGACGCGTCGTTGGACGGCGGCGTCTCGGCCTGCGACGGCGGGGCCGCGTACATCCCCGGCGCGGGCGGAGGCGGCGGTTGGGGCGCCGGGTACACCGACGTGCCACCCGCCTGCGCGTGGGCGAGGCCCGCCGACATCAGCGCGACAACGAGGACGGTGACAGGGAGGTTCCAGGTTCGACGGTGTGCCACGCAGGGGGCTCCTTGGGTCCGGCCGGCAGGCAGAAAACCACAACCCGTGCGCACGTGTTGGTTTTCCGCCGCGTCCGAAACATTCGCGCGGACATGAGGTCCACCGCACAACGCAGTGAAACTCCCACCGCGACAGGCGCGGGGATGCGGCATCTTCACCGTCCCATGCCCGAAGGCATCTCGTGGTCCGAACTCGCCGTCGACTCCGCCCGCATCCAGGAGGTGAAGGACGTCCCCTTCCCTTCCGGCCAGCGGGACTTCGTCCTCTACTGGTGCATGGTGAACCACCGGTGGGAGGAGAACCACGCGCTCGATGCCGCCATCGCGCTGGGCAACCACCTGGGACTGCCCGTCGTCGTCTATCAGGCGCTGCGTCCGGACTACCCCTTCGCGTCGGACCGGCTCCACGCGTGGGCGCTGGAAGGCATGGCGGACATGGCCAGGGGCTGCGCCGCGCGCGGGCTGCCGTACTGGCTGGAGCTGCCGCGCACCACGAAGGAGCACAAGCCCCGGATCGCGAAGCTGGGCCAGCGCGCGGCGGCCATCGTGTCGGACCTGTTCCCCACGTACATCATCCCCGGCCACCTGAGAGGCGCGGCGAAGGCGCTCAACGTTCCGCTCTTCGCCGTGGACGCATCCTGCGTGGTGCCCATGCAGCGCATCCCCGCCGCCCAGGTGGGCGCGTACGCGCTGCGCCCCAAGCTGCGCAAGCTGTGGCCCGAATACCTGGAGCGCACCCTGCCCCAGCGCAAGGTGAAGAAGTCGGGCGCGCACCTGGAACCGGACTTCGAACTCGCTGACGCGGTGAAGGCGAGGGCCGCGCTGCACACGTTCGCGGTGGATCATTCCGTGAAGCCCCTGGACGAAAAGGGAGGGCGCAAGGCGGGCCTGAAGGCACTGCACGCGTTCCTCGACGGGCGGCTGGAGGGCTACGAGGAGGGCCGCAATGATCCGGGCCTGGGCCAGCAGTCCAACCTGTCGCCCTACTGGCACTGGGGCAACCTCTTCCCAGGCGAAGCGGCGCGCGCGGCCATCGCGGCGAAGGGCAAGGAGCACCCCGCCGTGCAGTCGTTCCTGGAGGAGCTGCTCGTGCGCCGCGAGCTGGGCTTCAACTTCTGCTTCCACACGCCCGGGCCCCGACAGCTCACCGTGGACTCCCTGCCCCCCTGGGCGCGCGAGACGCTGTCGCGCCACGCGAAGGATCCGCGCCCGCACCTGTACTCCTATGAGGAGCTGGCCGAGGGCCGCACGGCGGATCCGCTCTGGAACGCATCACAGAAAGAGCTGCGCGAGCGAGGCCGGATCCACAACTACCTGCGCATGCTCTGGGGCAAGAAGATCCTCGAATGGAGCCCCACGCCCCAGGACGCCCTGGAGCGCATCCACCGGCTCAACGACACCTACGCGGTGGATGGACGCGACCCGGCGAGCGTGTCCAACTTCATGTGGATCCTGGGCCTGCACGACCGGCCCTTCCAGGAGCGCGCGGTGATTGGGAAGGTGCGTCCCATGAGTTCCCTGCGCACGGCGCAGAAGTTCGACCTGGACCCCTACCTGGAGCGCTGGGGCGAACCGGGGCAGCAACCCCAGGAAGCTCCTAAGCAGGCGCGTCGCCCCCGGAGCAAGGCCGCCCGGTAGGCCACCGGTGGACATCGCCGTCGGCAAACACAACACGGCGGTTCCTTTTCCGGTCCGGTGTCACTAAACCGCAGGGACAGCCACCTTCCGAACAGGAGTCACCGCCATGGGCATGTTGAAATTCGAGGTCCCCCACAACCTTCCCAAGGACGAGGTCAAGAAGCGCGTCGAGCAGCTCCTCAGCTACTGGGGCTCCAAGTACGGCGTGAAGTCCGACTGGACGGGTGAAGAGGGCGCGAAGCTCGCCGGCAAGGTGATGGGCATCAACCTGGACGCCAGCTTCGTCATCACGGACAAGACCGTCACGGGCGAAGGCACCGACCCCGGCATGCTGCTGCGCGGTCAGGCCAAGACGTACCTGCAGAAGAAGTTCGGCGCCGTGTTGGATCCGTCCAAGAGCCTGGATCAGGTCAAGGGCACCCTGGACTGAGTCCCACCGCGGCCGGGCCCCTCAGCCCGGCTGCTCCTCCAGCGCGGCCAGCGCATAGCGGGCCGCGCGGGAGATGGCCTCCGCCGAATCGAGCATCTCCGGGTAGTGCCCCGCCAGCGGGCGCTGCGGATGCTTGAGCTGCGCGACGGCGTTGCGGTAGCTGCGCCGGGCCGCGTCGAAGTCCTGGGTGCGCTCCTGCACCTGCGCCAGCAGGTAGTGGCCGATGGCCAGCGTGGGCTCCAGGAAGAGCGCCTTCGCCAGCTCGGAGCGCGCCTCCGGCAGGCTCCCCGCCTGCATCGCCGCCACGCCCGCGAAGATGCGCGCCTCCACGCACAGCGGCTCGCGCTGGAGCGCCTGCGCGAAGGTGTCGCGCGCGTTGGCGCTGCGCCCGGTGAGCGAATACAGGTTGCCCAGCGTCAGGAGCGCGTCCAGGTCGCTGGGCTCGTCCACCAGGAGCCGCTCCACGCCCGCGATGGCCCCCGGGAAGTCCCCCGCCACCATCTTGCGCACCGCCATGTTGAGGCGCTCCGCGGGCGGCAGGAGCTGCGGCCACGAACTTCCCGGACGCGCGGAGCCGCCGTCGGCCGAGGGCGCGGTCGCGGGGGTCTCCATGCGCACCACCGGGAACGACCCCGTGGGACGCGCCGACACGTCGCGCGGCGGCGTGGCCGTCGTGCGCGCGGGCTCACTCCGGACGGCCGGGAACTCCCCGGTGCGCCGTCCGGTCAGGTTGCCCATGGCGGGAAGCTCGGTGGTGGGCCGGCGCGGAGCCTCTCCGTTCCGGGACGCCAGCGAATCAGAGCCACCGGAGGCCCGCAGCTTCACGGCGGTCTCCGCGGTGGCCTGGAGCCGCTGGCGCAGGTCCACCGCGAAGGACTCCGGACTGCCAGGGCGCAGCGGCGGATCCGACGGGCTGGACACGCGGGGCGGCGGAGGCCGGGGGCGATCTCCCAGCGGTCGGCGGTACACGAACGCGCCGTCCACTTCGATCATCTCGAAGCGGTCGTAGACCTTGAACAGGCTCTCCGAGTACCCCAGGAACAACAGCCCGCCCGGCCGCAGCGCGGCGAGGAACCGGTCCATCAGCGCGCGGATGGTGGGCAGGTCGAAGTAGATGATGACGTTGCGGCACAGGATGAGGTCCAGCGACGCGGGCGCCACCTTGTCGAACACCGGCACGGCCAGGTTCTGGCCATCGAAGCGGATGTACTCCCGCAGCACGGGCGACGCCTCGTACCCGTCCTCCACCGGCTTGAAGAAGCGCGACAGCCGCTCCAGGCCGATGGCCATGGCCCGGCGCGTGGAGAAGCGCCCCAGCCGCGCGGACTCCACCGCGGCCAGGTTCAGGTCGGTGGCCCACAGGTCCACCTCCACCGCGAGCGCGCCCAGCTCCGCCATCACCAGCGCCAGGCTGTAGGGCTCCTCGCCGGTGGCGCAGCCCGCGGACCAGATGGACACCCTGCGCATCTCGCGCCGAGCCCGGGCGAGCAGCTCCGGCAGCACGCTCTGCTCCAGCGCGCGGAACTGCTTCGCGTCGCGGAAGAACTCCGTGTGGCCCACCGTCACCAGCGGCAGGAGCGCGCGCAGCTCCTCCTCGCCGTGGGTGCTCATGAGCCGCTGCATGTACTTGTCCGGATCGCTCAGGCCCAGCACGGGCATGCGCGTGGACAGCGCCAGGCGGAGGCTGTGGTAGCCATCCAGGGTGATCTTCAGCCCCGCGCGCTCCAGCAGGAGCGCGGCGAGCTGCTGGAGGACCTTGTTGCCAATGGTCAGCACGCGTCCACCCACTGCACCAGCGTCGGGCCAATCAGCTCCAACGACAGCACCTGCTGCGCCGCACCCAGCAGCACCGCCTCGCGCGGCATGCCGTAGACGACGCACGAGGCCTCGTCCTGCGCGATGGTGCGTCCACCCCGTTCGCGAATCTCCTTCAGACCCCTGGCGCCGTCGCGGCCCATGCCCGTCAGGATGACGCCGATGCAGCGCCGGCCGAATGCCTCCCCCGCCGAAGTTAGCAGCATGTCACACGAAGGCCGGAAGCCCCGCAGGGCAGGGCCCGTGTCCAGTTCCAGACGACCCTCCGGCTTCACCAGCAGGTGCCCTCCCGAGGGCGCGATGTACACCGTGCCCGGCTCCATGGCCGCGTCGTGCGTCGCCTCGACGACGCGCAGCGCGGTCTCCGTGGACAGCCAGTGCGCCAGCCCCTCCGTGAAGCCCTGGCTGATGTGCTGACAGTAGGCGATGGGCGCCGGGAAGCCGCGCGGAATCATCCGCAGCACCTGCGCCACGGCCTTGGGCCCGCCCAGCGACGCGGCCAGGGCCACCAGGGGGAAGGGCGCCGCCGGTCCCTCCTGCTGCCGCTTGCGGACCGCGGGCGACGAGCGCACGCCCTTCACCTGCGCCAGCATCACCAGCTTGCGGCCCACCGCCGCCCAGAAGTCCTGCGTCGGGCTCATGGGCCGGTCCATCACGTCCAGCGCGCCCATGGCCAGGGCCTGGAACGCCTGCTGCCCGGTGAGCACCCCCGGGTGCAGCGCGAGGATGGGCAGGGGCCGGGCGGCCATGATGCGCTCGATGGCGCCCAGGGCCTGGTGCGAGCTCAGGTCCACCAGGACGACGTCCGGGAAGTGACGCCGCACGACGTCCTCGGCGTTCACGAACTCCGCCTCGGGCGGGCCCACGGCCACCAGGGACTCCCCGTCGAAGAGGCCGCGCACCAACGAGCGCAGGCCCCGCCCCACCAGGAGCACCCGGAACGCCATCCCCATCACCGCCGTGCCGCCGCCCACCAGAGGCTCCTCAGGTCAGCCGATCGATGGACTGGGCCAGGCTCTCCACGCCCAGCTCGCCCTTGACCAGGTACGCATCCGCGCCCGCATCCAGGCCGCGCCGCTTGTCCTCCGGCGACGCGAGCGACGACAGGATGATGACCGGGATGCGTGCCACGGAGGGCGTGGCCTTCAGCCGCCGCGTGAGCGAGAAGCCGTCCAGCTTGGGCATCTGCACGTCGGTGAGGATGAGATCGTACGTGTTCGTCTGCACCTTCGCGTACGCCTCCTCGCCGTCCTGCGCCTCCTCCACGTTGTGGCCCAGCGCCTTGACGAGCGCGCCTTCCGTCGCCCGCGCGATGGGCGAGTCGTCCACCAGCAGCACCCGCAGCCGACGGCTGGCGGGCGCCTGGGTGACGGGGCGCGCCATGCGCCGCACCTCGGTCATGATGTCCGGCACGTGCAGCAGCACCGCGATGCGCCCGTCCTCCAGCGCCGCCGTGCCCGCGATGAAGGGCGCGCCCTTGAGGAACTCGCCGCCGCAGGGCTTCACGGCCACCTCGCGCTCGTCCACGAAGCCGTCCACCACCAACGCGGCGTAGTCGTCGCCGTGGCGCACCACCACCGCCGGAGGCTTGTCGAAGCGGTTGCCGCCGTTGAGGCCCAACAGCGGCCCCAGCGCCACGAGCGCCGTGGGCTTGCCGCGGTGCCGCACCGCCAGCGTGCCGAAGACCTCCATGCGGTCATCGGGCTTGATGCGCATGACGGCCACCACGTCCGCGGCGGGCATGCCGTAGACGTCGTCGCCCAGGCGCACCAGCAGCACCTTCATCAGGGCCAGCGACTGCGGCAGGCGCAGCGTGATGGTGGTGCCACGGCCCTGGCGGCTGGACACGCCGACGGAGCCGCCCAGCGTCTCCACCTTGCGCTTCACCACGTCCATGCCCACGCCGCGGCCGGACAATTCGCTGACCTGTTCGCGGGTGGAGAAGCCGGGGCGGAAGATGAGCTCGATGGCCTCGCGCTCCGACAGCGCGGCGGCCTGCACCGGCGACAAGAGGCGCTTGTTGACGGCCACCTGCTTGAGCCGGTCGGTGTCCATGCCCCGACCGTCGTCCTCCACCTCGATGTGGAGCATGTCGCCGTCCACGCGCACCCGGATGCGGATGCGGCCCGTGGCGGGCTTGCCCATCTGCTGGCGGAAGTCCGGGGACTCCAGGCCGTGGTCCACCGCGTTGCGCAGCAGGTGCACCAGCGCGTCGCGCACGTCGGCCAGCATGGACCGGTCCACGCCGATGTCGGCGTTCTCGATGACCAGGTCCACGTCCTTCTCCTGCGTCTTCGCGATGTCGCGGACGGCGCGAGGGAAGGCATCGAACACGGTGGCCAGCGGCACGAGCCGCGCCTCGGCCACGTGGTCCGCCAGCTGGGCCAGGTTGCCGTGCAGCGTTTCGATGCCGTCGCCGTTGCGGCGCACGAAGCGGAAGGCGTCGTCGCGCAGCATGTGCAGGTCGGCTTCCGCGCGCTCCAGCTCCACGCGGATGGCGTCCGGCACGTCCACTTCCTCGGACATGCGCAGGAAGCGGTCGCCCAGGCGGCTGAAGCGCTCGAAGAGCGCCGCCGTCTCCGTGCTGCGCAGCCGGCCCCGGGCGCTCTCCACCAGCAGGTCGCCAGCGAGCAGGCCCAGCGAGTCCAGCACCTCCACGTTCACGCGGATGCTGCGATCCGCGATGGAGTTGCCCTTCGCGGTGTTCGGGGCCTCCTCCTCCCTCGGGGGCGGAGGTGCCTGCACCACGTTCGGCTCGGGCGCGCGCGGCGTGGCGGCGACCGGAGCCGCGACGGCCT
>SECN01000610.1 GCA_004173515.1 Myxococcaceae bacterium
CGCCCCATCTCCCCGGGCACCACCGTGACGCTGTCCCTCGCGGGCAGCCTCGTCATCGCCGCCTTCAGTGCTGGTGGCACCTACGCGCTGATGACGCGCCTCCAGCAGGACGTGGTGGACGTGCGCGCCAAGCAGGACGCCCAGGCCAACGCCCTGCACGCCACCGAGCTGCGCCAGGAGCGGATGGACGGCGTCCTCACCGGCATCCGCAACGACGTGAGCGAGATGAAGGGCATGCTCCAGCGGGCCGTGGAGGACACCCGGCCCGCGCTCTACCGCGCGCGCCCGTGACGCTGCCGGGTAGGGCATTCACTCGGCAGTTTCAGCAAGCCCGTAGGCAGCGCTCTCCGGAGTGCAGTCCGGACAGGTCCTCGCCCACTGGCTTATGGCGCAGGACAGGAGAGATGCTGAGTGTCTACGTAGTACCCAGTCTTGGCTCCCCATTGGAGAGGCGAGCTGACGTCGCAGATACACCTCCAGCCTCCGACCTCGGTGGTCCTTGCCGGTTCAGCATAATAGACGCGGTCGAACTCCTGGTTGCCGCAGAAGGGAAGCGCATCCTCCCGCGTTGCCAGGGTGTCCTGTTCGTCCACGGCGTTCTCGACGCCCCCGCAGCCCGCCAGCAGGCCGACCGCCATCAGTCCGGCAATGATTGTCACTCGCATGCGCTTCTCCAGGTTTGGAGGTTTGTGCTGTCTCGCCAGGATAGCGCTGCCGTTCGCGGCAGGCCAACGGGCGCCCCTTCTCCGGTGAACACTCGCCGTCCCCGGAGCCCTCCGTGCCCATCACCTCGCAGCGCGCCGCCTTCCTGTCCCTCGCCCTCGCGCAGATGCACGCGCCCTACCGCTGGGGCGCGAAGGGAGAGCGCGCGGCGAACGGCGCCCAGCTCTTCGACTGCTCCGGGCTGGTGACGTGGTGCCTGCACCAGGTGGGCGGGCCCGACTGGCGCGCGACGCACAACACGGACCGGCTGTGGGACGTGTGCAAGCCGGTGGCGAGCGTGGCGGACCTGCTGCCCGGGGACCTGGTGCTGTACGGCAAGGCGGGCGACCCGGACCACGTGATGGTGCACGTGGGCGCGGGCGTGGTGGTGGGCGCCTCCGGGGGCGGACGCAAGACGCTCACCCTGGAGGACGCGGCGCGCGACGCCGCCCGGGTGAAGGCCTTCGCGCGCCCGGAGTACCGGCCCGACATCCTCGGCTTCCGGCGTCTGCCCTTCGTCTCCTGACGCTGTCGGCGCCCCTTTCTCCTGGTGCAGTTCACCCGCCGCACCAGGAGACGCGCCCCATGTCCACGCCCAACCCCACGCCGTACACCCCGCCCGCCGACATCATCACCGCCGCCGAGAGCGCGCTGGCCAAGGCCCGGCCCGACGAGATCGGACGGGCCACCGTGCTCTACACCACCTACTGCGGAGTCACCGGCGGGCGTTCCGCCGTGACGGGAGCCGAGTTGCCCCCCTTCGAGAAGTGCCCGCTGCTGGTGCGCGCCGCGTGGCTCGCGGTGGCCCTGGCGATCAACACCCCGGTCGCGTCCGTGGCGCCCCCGAGCCAGCTGTCGCCGATGCCGGTCCAGAAGCCCAGCCCCGGCCGCATCGTCCTCTACTGCCTCGGTGACGAGGGCGGCACCCGGAAGGGCGAGGTGCGGCCGGCCGTCGTCGTGGCTCTGCGCGCGCCGGACCAGATGGCGCCGAACATCCAGGTGCTGGGCGACGGGCCGAACGACGACTTCACCGCGGCTGGCGGGCACGGCGGTGAGCACGCCTGGCGCGGCACGGTGCCCTTCGGCGGGCCGGACAAGCCCGGCACGTGGTTCTGGCCGCCGCGCGTCTGAGTCGCCCCTTCTTCGTGGTGCAGTTCAACTCCCATCAGGAGCATCACCATGAAGAAGCGCATCATCCTCGGCGCCGCGCTGGCGGTCGTCCTCACCGCGCCCGTGGCCCTGGCCCAGGCCACCACCGGTGCCGGCAGCAGCATCCTCGACGCGATGTTCACCCCCGCGAACATCGGCATCGCCCTGGGCGTCATCGCCAGCGGCGTTGGCCTCTTCACCGGAGGCGCGTGGCTCACCACCACCCGCAAGCGGCGCATCGCCATGGCCGCGTACCATGCCTTCCACATCGTGGAGGACGTGGCGTCGGAGGACCCGGCGGACAACGGCCTGGACAAGGCGTCCCGTGGGCTCAAGGTCATCGACGACTGGATGAAGGCGAACGGCTGGCGCGCCCTGTTCCGCTCCCTGCACGGTGCGCAGGCTGCCGAGGTGAAGGTGCGCGCGGAGGCGATGGAGCTGGCGCTCGGCGCCATCGGCAGCGCCGCCGCGCTGGCGCCGGCCGTCGAGGTGGCCTCGGGCCCTTCGACGCCCCGCGGGTAGCAGTCGCCGCGGGGCTGTCGCGGGTGCTGAGCGACGTGCCGGTGCGCACCGGATATCTGGAGGCCTCCGCCGGTGCCTCCTCCCTCACGGGCGCGTACGCGCGCCTGGAGGGTGGGGCGAGGTTCCGGCAGTCCCTGGGCCTCTTCGCCTTCGCCGAGGCCAACCAGCGGGAGCGGATGGCTGGCGCGGGCATGCGGTGGACGTTCGGCCGGTGAAGCAAAAGCCCGCTCAGGTCATCCGGGGCGGGCTGTAGTACGTCTGAATACGCGAGTCTTGAGTACCCCTCCCCGCAGGGCAGGTTTCTGCCAACCCGTGGCGTCGTTAGTCACTCAGTGGCGTCGTCGTTCCCACACGCCCTAAGGGGTAGATAGATGTTTAGCTGGAGAAATCTGGACGAGCGCACTCGCGCTCTCATGGAGCAGGAGATTGAAGCCGATAGAGGGGACAACAAGCTCTATCTGAGTCGGCGCCTCACCGATGCTGGTCAAAAGGCATATCCGGATCATCTTCTGAAAGCGGTCAAGTCGGGAACCGAGGTTTCGTTTGCGGAAGCTCTCGGGAAGCCGGGTTATTTCAGGTCACATGAACCTCGCGGGAGAGGCCTCGCCGAGGTCCCTGTAACTGCGCCGGTGACACTGGCGGAGGCCGAGTTCAACCGGTTCTATGTTCGAGCAATCTGCCTGCGTGCCATCGAGGACGAGATTGATGAAGTTGTCATCTATCGAGCCAAACCGGTGGAGGACCCCCGGCTTGAAAGCCAAGCCAAAATTGGGCGCGCGGTAGCGCCTGATCGGCTGTTGAAAAACATGCGCGCCAACATCGGAAATGACGCAGACCTTGGCGCTCCGAACAGCGGACTCAGCGTCTACTTAGAGTAGGTTGGCTGTTCTGCTACTGGCTGGCCCCGAAGAAGACTGCCTCGCCCTAAGAAGGGCCAGTCCTAGTGTTCAAAGTGGCGGAAGGTGTTGGGTCATGCGGCACATGGCTCAACACAGTTTCCATAGGCTATGTCTTTAGCGGCGATCGCTACTGCCTTGCTCGCATCGCTGTCTACTTCCGCGCTCGAGATAGAGCGCGATCGTCTTCAACCATGGCTTCGAAGATCAGCTTCTCATCAAGGTAGTCGGTCGCTGGCCACTCCTGGTCCTTCAAATGGCTGAGCGCTTCCTTGAACGACTCGACTGGGAAGCGGTTCGTTTGTTCTCGTAAGGCTGCAACAAGCTCAACGTGCTCTTTGAGCGTTGCTTGTCGCTCTGCCACCCGGAGCCGATGGATACCAATGAGCTTCTGCCGCTCTTCGGGTGATCGCATCGCCATCTCGTCACGGATGATCTCACGAACGTCGAGTTTGTTCTCCTTGAGGGCAGCGTAGTAACCACGCATATCAAGCCCTGCGGAGAGTCGCTTTCCATGAACTAGTTGGTCTTGAGCACTGGTCATAGGTCAGACAGGGGTATCAGGAAAACTGCGAATCCGCACCCTCGTGGGCCTTTATCTGAGACGGCACTCCTCGTGCACCACGCGCGCGTGGTGCCACCCCGGTACCACTCCCCGAGGTCCCCCAGAGTGAAGCCCTACTTCCAGACCGACACCATCACGCTGTTCCACGGCGACTGCCGTGACCACCTGCTCGGACTGCCGTCCGAGTCCGTGGACGTGCTTCTCAGCGACCCGCCCTACGGGATGGCCTACGAGGCGAAGGGCAGGAGCGGCGCGGCCATCCGCGCGGACGGCTCCCGCCAGGGCATGCGCGTCTTCCGTCAGGCGCTCACCTCCGCGGGCCACGCGCTGAAGCCGGACCTGCACGCCTACGTCTTCTGCCACTGGGAGAGCTGGCCGGACTTCTTCGACGCGGCGTCGGCGCACCTGCGCATCAAGGGCGCGCTGGTGTGGTGGAAAGCCCGGGGCGGCATGGGCGACTGCGCGGCCGGCTACGCCCCGGACTACGAGGTGGTGCTGCACGGGGCCGGGCCGAAGCGCCGGCCTCTCACCGGGAAGCGCCACGGCGCCGTGCTCGCGGGCTACCCGCCGGTGCCCGCGCGGGCGCGGACGCACCCGACGGAGAAGCCCGTCAACCTGCTGGCCTACCTGGTCGAGCGCTCCTGCCCGACGGGAGGCCTCGTCCTGGATCCGTTCGCCGGCACCGGTGCGACGCTGGTGGCCGCGCAGCAGCTCGGGCGCCGGGCCGTGGGCGTGGAGTTGGAGGAGCGCTACTGCGAGGCCGCCGCACGCCGGCTCGAGGCGGGGAGCGCTGCGCTCCGGCGCGCTGCCTGACCCGCCCGGTTCCGGTTCTGCCCCCTCGAATGAGGGCGCGAAACAGGAACCACCCCGGGCGCGAAGGGTCAGAACGGATCTGACCCTTCCCCGACCCTCACTCCTGCTTAGGGTCGGCGCCCGGCGCCCCTTCTGTCCGGGCATGGACAGACGCACGGCAGGTGCCCGGTGAGGCAGGAGGACGCAACGCCTTGTGAGGTGCGGCTGGTGCTGCCGTACCCGCCCAGCGCGAACGCCTACTGGAAGCCGTCCCGGGGGCGCGGGCTGGTGCCCTCCGGAGAGGCCCTGGCCTACAAGGCGACCGTGGCCCGGCTGGTGGGCGCCACCCGCGCGCAGCCGCTTGCCGGGCCCGTGCGCCTCTCCCTCTCCGTGTACCGCCCGCGCCGCGTGGGCGACCTGGACAACACGCTGAAGGTGCTGGGCGACGCCCTCAACGGGCTGGCCTGGCTGGATGACGAGCAGGTGGTGTCCATCCGGGCGGACCGCGCGGACGATGCAAAGGCGCCCCGCGTGGAACTCGTGGCCACCGCGGCGCGCTTCGCCACGCCGGAGGAGGCCGCCGCCCACCGGCAGGCCCGCGTGGAGCGGGCCGCGAAGGCGCGCGCCACGCGGAACCGGAACCGCGCGGCGAAGGCGAAGGGTGCGAAGCGCGGGCTGGCGGCCCGGGCGACGCCTACGGTGAGGCGGGGCCGGGCGGCGGGTGGCGCTGTCGGGTAGGCGTGGTAGCGGAAAAGACGACGGGCCCGACCGGGGAAGACGGTCGAGCCCGCTGGAGCCAGGAGCGCCGGGAAAGCACCGCTGGGGACGCCAGTATACCGCCCCTGCGCGCGTGCGCACGGGCAGGAGTCCTCGATGCCCGCCTGTGCCCTTCGTCTTCACGCTGCCCCCCGCCCGACGCCCC
>SECN01000611.1 GCA_004173515.1 Myxococcaceae bacterium
CCTCCAGCCGCGTCTGGGCGTAGTCGATGAGGGGCGCGTTGGGACGCGAGGACGTGGTGTCCAGCGCCACCAGTTCCGCCAGGGTGGCCCGCAGCGCGGGCAGCGTGTCGCTCATGGGATGGCCTCCAGTCAGGCCACCTGCATGCCACCGCCCGCGCCGCGATGCCAGCCTGCCCGTGCTTCAGCGTCGCGAGGAAGCCATCACGTCCGCGTCCACCGCCGCCGGGAACACCGAATTGTCATTCGCGCCCGGCCGCCCCAGCCCCCTCGCGATGGCGGGCTCCGACGCGCTCACCCGCCCCACGTAGAACACCCCGTGGTAGCCGTCCTCGTTGGGTGAATCCCAGACGTGCACGAAGTAGCGGTCCCCGTTGTCCTTGCCCTTCGTCTCCCTCACGCCGCAGTCCAGCTTGCCCACCTGCCTGTCCGCGGCGCAGATCCACGCCGACCCGCTGTTGTACGCCATGTCCAGCGACAGGACGTTCTTCAGCTGTGCCTTCAAGAGGCGCCCCATCGGCTGGTACTGCTTGTCCCACGGCAGGCCCTGCGCGGTGCGCGGGTGGATGTTGCCGCTCACCACCAGGTGGAAGCGCGCCGGGCCCGCCTTCACGTGGCCCAGCACCGTTTCGGTGAGCGCGTCCTCGCGCTTCTGGCCCGACAGCTTCGGGTGGTCATAGGCGAAGGCCTCCACGTCCAGCCCGCGCGAGCGCAGCTGCCGCAACTGCTCCAGCATGTTCGCCACCGCCTCGCTGCCTCGGCCGTCCGGATACGGGCTGCGCCAGAACGGGGCCTCCATCAGCTTGAGCCAGTCCTCTTCCCCACCCTCGCTCTTCAGGAAGGTGATGATGCGCTCCTCGTTCTCCACCGGCAGCTCCATCCCCACCGACACGGGCGTCCCCGACGTCACCAACTGGCAGGTCGCCTGCGCGATGAACCGCGGCACCTCCTGCGTGCCATGCAGTTCACCCAGCAGCATCACCCCACCCGCCTTCGCGCGGGCCTTGAGGCCGATGATGTCCTGACCGCATTCGGTGAACGCCGGTGCCTTCCTGGCTTCGGACACCTGGGCCACCTTCTGGGCGGCGACGACCTCCTGCTGCTTCGCGAGGCGGGGCGCGATGCCCCGGAACACCCGCCACTCCATGTTCAGGTCCCGGTTGCCCTGGGCCGAGTCCACGTAGAAGGCGTTCTCCCCCTGCGGGAAGGCGAGCCGCGCCTCGAGGTCCTCCGGGCTGAGCCCCGCCTCGCCGCCTCGATCGAGGGTCTGGCCCCACGCGAGGTCCCTGCCGGGCTGCATGAGCGTCTTGTTCACGGACTTGGTGACGCGGATGACCCACAGCTTGCTCTTGGTGGGGGTCTCCTGCTTGCCGATGACGAGGTAGCGGTGCCAGTAGCCCGAAATCTTCGAGCCGCCGAACTCCTGCTTCCAGTCCGTCTCCAGCACCCGGCTGCCCTTGTCCTCGCGGTAGGGCAGGTTCGCGTTCGTGAAGTACTCGCGCACCGACGGCCACATCTCGTTCAGCGGCGCGTCGTAGATGGCCTCATAGTCCGGGGTCTCCGGCTCCTGTCGCCCGGCGCATCCCGCCGCGAGGACCAACGCCATCCACCCCATGAGCCATGTCGAACGCATTGCGAGACCCCTCCCTGCGGTTCCACGACACAGGGACAACGCACCAGGGAGAAAGACGTATCGACGGTGTCCTCGCGTCCCCCGCAACGCAACGAGGGCCGTGCGCACCACCGTCTCCGGTGATTCGCACGGCCCCTGCGGCTGGCGTTGCTGACGGGTGTTACAGACCGCTCGTGGACGGTGGGACTTCGGGCTCCTGCGGGGGCACGGCGTCCGACGGCCGGCCCAGGCCCTTGTCGATGGCCGGCTCCGACGCGCTCACCCGCCCCACGTAGAACACCCCGTGGTAGCCCTCCTTGTTGGGCGAGTCCCAGACGTGCACGAAGAAGCGGTCCCCGTTGTCCTTGCCCTTCGTCTCCTTCACGCCGCAGTCCAGCTTGCGCCCCTTCTGATCCGCGGCGCAGATCCACGCCGACCCGCTGTCATACGCCATGTCCAGCGACAGGACGTTCTTCAGCTGGGCCTTCAAGAGGCGCCCCATCGGCTGGTACTGCTTGTCCCATGGCAGGCCCTGCGCGGTGCGCGGGTGGATGTTGCCGCTCACCACCAGGTGGAAGCGCGAGGGCCCCGCCTTCACGTGGCCCAGCACCGTCTGCGTCAGCGCATCCTCACGCTTCTGACCCGACAGCTTCGGGTGGTCATAGACGAAAGCCTCCACGTCCAGCCCACGCCCGCGCAACTGCCGCAGCTGCTCCAGCATGTTCGCCACCGCTTCGCTGCCTCGGCCGTCCGGATACGGGCTGCGCCAGAAGGGGGCCTCCATCAGCTTGAGCCAGTCCTCTTCCCCACCCTCGCTCTTCAGGAAGGTGATGACGCGCTCCTCGTTCTCCACCGGCAGCTCCAGCCCCACCGACACGGGCGTGCCCGACGTCACGAGCTGGCAGACCGCCTGCGCGATGAAGCGCGGCACCTCCTGCGTGCCGTGCAGTTCGCCCAGCAGCATCACCCCACCCGCCTTCGCGCGGGCCTTGAGGCCGATGATCTCCTGGCCGCACTCGGTGAACTCCGGCGCGGCCTGCTTCGCATCGGGAGCCCGGGCCACCTTCTGGACAACGGTGACCGGGGCCTTCTTCTCCAGGTGGGGCGCGATGCCCCGGAACACCCGCCACTCCATGTGCAGGTCCCGCGTGCCCTGGCCGGACTCCACATAGAAGCCATTCTCCCCGCGCGGGAAGCTGTAGCGGTCCTCGTCATCCTCGGCGCTGATGCTCAGCGCCCCACTCGACGTGGAGGACTCATCTCCGGGAGCGCCCGTGTTCCGAGACCCGGGATTGCTTCCAATGGTCCGGCTGGCACCCCATTCCAGTTCCTTGCCCGGCGCGGAGAGCGCCTTGTTCATGGACTTGGTGATGCGGATGATCCACAGCTTGCTCTTCGTGGGCGTCTCGCGCTTGCCCATGACGAGGTAGCGGTGCCAGAAGCCTGAAATCTTCGAGCCGCCGAACTCCTGCTTCCACTCCGTCTCCAGCACCCGGCTGCCCTTGTCCTCACGGAACGGCAGGTTCGCGTTCGTGAAGTACTCGCGCACCGACGGCCACATCTCATCCAGGGGTGCGTCGTAGATGGCCTCGTAGTCCGGGGTCTCCGGCTCCTGCCTCCCGGCGCACCCCACCGCGAACCCCAGCAGCACCAGCGACAGCACGATTCCTGAACGCATCCGCGACCCCCTACCGAAACCGCATTTCGCTGCTGTTCAACGCCCGGGGGCCAGGCCCCATATCGCTCCCCGCCCACCTCACGGGTAGAGGCGGTGGGCGGGGAGCGATATGGGGCCTGGCCCCCGGGCGTTGAACAGCAGCGAAATGCGGTTTCGGTAGGGGGTCGCGGATGCGTTCAGGAAT
>SECN01000138.1 GCA_004173515.1 Myxococcaceae bacterium
AGGGGCGGCCCGTCACGGCCGGGAGGGGCCTCGTCGGTCGGGGGCTCGACGACCGTGAGTCTTCGGAAGGCCTCTCCCATGCTGCAGCTCTCCCCGATGCCAGAAACCCCACCTGCTCCCACCCCGGTGCCACCGTGTTGCCCGCGAGGGTGACGCCCATGACGTCGACCCTTCACATGGAAAGCAGTACGGGGCGGAACGGCAACGTGCACCTGTCGGGCAGGGCAGGCCGCCGCTAGTGAGCACTTGTGATCGCCGCGCGCGCGCATCCATCAATGGCCGACAGCCGTATGGTCCCGCGGGGCCTCTCGTCTTCGTCGTTTCGGGCCTGGCCGCCTGCTGCCGTTCCCAGGGTCTGCCGGGCCCCATTCCAAGGACGACGGGGGGCCGTGTTAGGACTGCCTCACGTCCCGGGTTCGCGATGCGACACCGCGAGGCTCGCGACGCACTCCCTGGAAGGACTCATGCGTTCGACTTCGGCACTGGCGTTGATGATGGCTTCCCTTGCGTTTGGCGCGCTGTCGGCGTGCGGTGATGACAAGCCGACGGGCGGCGACGCGGACGCGGGGACGGATGCAGGGACCGACGCGGGCCCGGGGGGCGAGCCCACCGGCAAGTGCCCCGCTTCCGCCTACATCTGCGAGAGCTTCGACAACGGGCAGAACGGCTGGAAGACCCCGGACGAGGAGCACAACGCGACCATCACCATCGATGGCTCGCGCACGCGCTCCGGCAGCGGCGCGCTGCACGTGGTGACGGAGGCGGGCCACAACGAGTTCCCCCTGGGCGAGGAGGCCGACCCCCAGACCATCGCGCACCTGCGCAAGGACATCCCCACGTTCGGCACGGAGCTCTACGCGCGTGCGTACGTGTACCTGAACCGGGCGGCGCCGCAGGACGTGATGGGCACGTACTTCATCCTCTTCTCGCCCAAGGAGGGGAACTTCGGCGGCATCGAACTCCAGGGGATGATCAACGGCGGCTTCGCGCTGGATGACTGGAGCGGCATCGAGGGCACGGGCTGGAACTACCAGGACGAGCTGGGGGTGACGACGTCGCCCAACCGCTGGACCTGCATCGAGTGGGCGGTGAAGCGCACGAAGGCGACGGACACCACGGGCCGCGCGCAGGTCTACGTGGACGGGTCGCTGGCCTTCGACTTCCCGAACGTGGGCATGCGGCCGTTCACCAACTTCGCGGTGGGCTACGGCTTCGTGCACCCGCACGGCGACTCCGCGTCGGAGACGTGGATCGACGACGTCGCGGTGGCCCCCGTGCGCATCGGCTGCGAGTAGCTGGCGGCACCGGGCCTCTCTGCTTGGAGGAGGGGGGCCCGTTCGGATACGAGTGACGCCATGTCCCTGACGAAGATCGCGGATGAGACCCTTCGCATCACCGAGCAGGGCACCTACGTGGCGTTCTCCGGACGCGAGGTGTCCATCCGGGACGCCGTGTCGCACGCGGTCCAGGGCACCGTGCTCGTGCGCCCCGGGGACTTCGCGCACCTCACGCGTCCTGCCCCGGTGAGCGGCTACACCCTCGAGGTCACGGCGGAGAAGACGGGCGAGGCCGCGCGCCGGCTGGTGGAGCTGGAAGGCGTGCGGGATGTGTTCGCGCTCAACTTCGCGTCGGCGGTGAATCCGGGCGGCGGCTTCCTCACGGGCGCGAAGGCGCAGGAGGAGGACCTGGCGCGGTGCTCGGCGCTGTACGCGTGCCTGTTGAAGTGGCCGGAGTTCTACGAGGTGAACCGCAAGGGGCTCTCGCCGCTGTACACGGACCACTTCCTGTATTCGCCCGGCGTGCCCTTCTTCCGCAGCGAGCGCTACGACCTGTTGGAGCGCCCGTTCCCCGTGTCGGTGCTCACCGCGCCCGCACCCAACGCGAAGCAGTTGCCGGTGAAGGATCCGGAGGTCGCGCGGAAGCTGCGCGAGGTGCTGTTCGAGCGGGCGCTCAAGGTGCTCCAGGTGGCGGCGCACCACGGACACCGCACGCTCATCCTGGGCGCGTGGGGCTGCGGTGCGTTCCGCAACAACCCGCATGACGCGGCGGAGGCGTTCGCGTGCGGGCTGACCACGATGCAGGGGGCGTTCAGCCGCGTGGTGTTCGCGGTGTACGAGCGCGACGGGCAGGGGCCCAACCTGCGCACGTTCCGCGAGCGCTTCGGCTGACCGTTCCGTGTCCGCGCGGGCGCCTGCTAGCGTGGGTGCATGCGATGGACCTGGGTGGGGCTCGTGGTGGGCGTGCTTGCGTGCGCGGGCACTTCGTCTCAGGTGCCGGTGGCGCCGACGGAGGCCTCCACTGCGCTGTCTCCCGAAGCTGCTCCCGGTGGGGCGATGCTCACGGTCCTGGTGCGGGACGCCGGAGGACGGCCCCTGTCCGGCATCCGCTTCAAGGTTCGGCAAGGACGCGCGGACCACGCCCAGGCCCTCTGGGAAAGGACGGATGGAAGCGGGCGGGGCCAGCTCCGGCTTGCTTCGGGCTGGTACGTCGTGTCGGCGGTGGTCCCGGGCTACCAGTCCTTCGTGGACACGGATGTGCGGATCGCGCGCGACCATCCGGCCACCGTCGCGATGACGCTCCAGCCAGGAGGCTCGGTGTCGGGGCGCGTGGTGGATGCCTCGGGGGCGCCCCTCCGGAGCGTGTGGGTCGCCTGGGTTCCCGGAGATGAGACCGCGCCCCGGGTGTCGGTGATGTCCGACCCGGAGGGGCGCTTCTCCCTCGACGGGGTGGGGCATGGCCGGGGCGTCCTGGTCTCCGAACATCCGGGCTTCAGCCGGTGGCGCCAGGCCTTCGAGTCCCTGCCCCGCGACCTCAAGCTCACGCTCACCGCCACGGGGAAGCTGCGCGTGCGTGCCGTGGCGCCGGACGGACGTCCGGTGAACCTCTACAGCGCGGACCTCCATCGGATCGATGCAGGGGAGAAGGGAGACTGGTCCCGCGTGGTCGCGGACGGAGTGGTGGCCTACGAGGGCCTTCAGCCGGGGCGCTATCGCGTGTCGACCGAGTACTCGCCGCGTCCTGACACCACGTGGACGGTTGCCTCGGACGTCATGATCCTCCCTGGCCAGACCCAGGACGCGGTGCTGCGCTTCGAGGGCTTCCAGGAGCGCGCGCCCCTTCGCGGCCGGGTCGTCGGCACGGATGGCCGCCCGGTGACGGACACTCCGCTCTTCGCGACCTCGGGCGACGTGAAGACGGGGGACCGGAAGAGTTGGACCCGCGTGGTGCCCGACGCCCAGGGGCGCTTCGTGCTGGAGCACCTGTTGAAAGGTGCCCAGCGCATGACGCTGCTCGGGTCCGAGGAGGTCGTGCAGGTCGCCGAGGACGCCCGCGACGTGTCGCTGGTGTTCCGTGCGTTTCGGCCCACCGAGGGCTTCGTCGAGGGCCGCGTCCTGGCACCCGACGGCAAACCCATCCCGAGCTTCAAGGTGGAAGCTACGGCGTTCGAGGATCCCCGGGGGCGGTATTCGCTCCGGGTGCCCACGATGCTGCCCCAGGTGCTGACGGTTTCAGCGGAAGGCTTCGCACCCGTGCGCGTGGGCGTGGGGGCCCTGACGTCCCCGCGCACCGCGCTGCCAGACGTCACCCTGGACGCGGGGCGGACGGTGCGGGGGCAGTTGCTGGGGCTGGACGGACAGCCGCTTCCGGCCGGGCACGACGTGACGCTGGTGCTCACCCGGGAGCGGGATGCCCATTTCTCCCAGGACACGAGGAGTGCCCGGACGGACGCGAATGGCCGGTTCGTGATGGAGCACGTGCCGCGTGAAGCGGGGATCCTCCAGTTCGCAGCCGAGGACGCCGGAACCGCCGTGCAGTCGCTGGACGCGGATCAGCAGGAGGTGACGTTGCGGCTCGTGCCCGATGCCACCCTCCAGGGCACGCTGGCGGACGCGAGGGGACGGCCGCTGGAGGGCTTCAAGCTGATGGCCCGTTGCCAGGGACGCTTCGGTTCGATGCCCACCACCGACGCGGAGGGCCGCTTCCGCGTGCGCGCCCCTGGCGGACAGCCGTGCGTCGTGAAGGGCTTCCGAAGCGGAGGGCCCTCGGCCTGGCCGAAACCGCCGCAGCGGGTCTTCCTTCCCCGACCGTTCATCGGCGCCCCGGGCGAGACGCTCCGGATGGAGATGCGGGCCCGCACGGGGCCGGCCTCGTTGCGCGTGAAGCTGCCCACCGCCAGCGAGTGGTTCGAGGTCGCGCTCGTCCAGGGCGATGTTGCCCTGCCGCCGACGCTGCCCGCGATGGAGACCCTGGTGTTGAACGCGATGGAGCCCGATCCCGAGACCTCCGAACGCAGGCCGGAGTGGAACGAAACGCCGTTCCTTTCCCTCGGCAGCGATGTCTTCGAGTTCAGCTCGCTGCCCCTGGGGCACTACACGCTGTTCGTGATGGAGAACCGGGTGGGCATCGCCGTCCACCGGATTCCGGTGGACCTTTCGAAGCCCGGGGTCCTCGATATCGCATCGAAGCTTCCCGAGGACGGCGGAGCCTTCTTCCCGCGCTGAAGCCGGCGCCTACGCCGCGTCCACGGGCAGCGTCACCGCGAAGCACGCACCGCCGCCGGACGCTTCCTCCACCCAGACGCGTCCGCCGTGCGCTTCCACGATCTGCCGCACGATGTAGAGCCCCAGCCCCAGCCCGCCCGTGCGCGCGGAGCCCTGCGCCTGGGCGAAGCGCTGGAAGATGCGCTCGCGCTCGGCCGCCGGCACGCCCGGGCCGCTGTCGCGCACCGTCAGCCGCAGCTCGCCGTCCTGCTGGCGCAGCCATACGCGCACCGGCGTGCCCCGGCCGTAGCGCAGGGCATTGGCGATGAGGTTGCTCACCACCTGCTCCATGCGCAGCCGGTCGAACCTGCACGGGGCCCGCCCGTCCACGCGGGCCTCCAACTCGACGCCGGCCTGCTTCGCCTCTTCCGCGAAGCGCGCGGCCAGGTCTTCCACCACAGTCGCCAGGTCCCCGTGCGCCAGCTCGAAGTCCAGCTTGCCCGTGCGGATGCGGCTGACGTCCAGCAGGTTGTCCAGGAGCGCGCCCAGCCGCTTCAACTGCCGGTCCGACGACTCCAGCCGCGCCGTCACCTTCGCGGACCCCAGGGGCTCCTGCGGGGACACCTGCGCGAGCCTGCGCACCAGATCCACCTGGAGGCGCAGCGACGTGAGCGGCGTGCGCAGCTCGTGGCTCGCCAGCGACAGGAAGTCGTCGCGCGTGCGCACCGCTTCGTGCAGCGCCTCCTCCGTCTCCTTGAGCGCGGTGATGTCCAGGATGGCGCCGCGCACCACCATCACCCGGCCGTTCGCGTCGCGGATGACGCGCGCCCGGCTGTTGAGCCAGTGCCACGAGTCATCCGGCCAGTGCGTGCGGAACGTGGAGGAGTACGACAGCACGTCGTTGTGGAAGATGGACGACACCTGCGCCTCCACCGCGGGCCGGTCGTCCGGGTGCAGTGACGCCAGGAACTGCTCGTGCGTCCACTCCGGCAGGGGCTGCGGATACCCGTACAGCCGATCGTGCCCCTCGGAGCGGAACACCTGCCCGGTGACGAGGTTCGTCTCCCACACGGCCATCTGCGCGGACTCCAGGGCCACCTGGAAGCGCTCGCCCATCTGGCGGAAGCGCTCGTCGGTGCGCGCGACTTCATCCTCCGCGCGCTGCCGGCGGGTGATGTCCGTCGCCAGCACCCACGTCTCGCCCCCCACGGGGCGCACCGACACCTCCAGCCACACCCCGGACGGCAGCTCCGACAAGAACCGCGCCGGCTCCCGCGTGGTGAGCGCGTCCAGCAGGCGCTCGTGCAGCGGGGTGCCGGCCAGCGCCGGCTGCGCCGCCCACGGCGTCAGCCCCTCGCAGCGCCCGTGCGGCAGGCCCAGCAGGGACGCGGCCCGGTGGTTGAGCTCATGGATGTTCCCCTGCGCGTCGAGCGCCAGGAACGCCTCGGCCATCATCTCCCGCAGGACCTGCAAGCGGGTCTGCGCGGACATGCTGGCCTCGTCGGCCGGAAGCGGAAGCTGGGTGGGATCCTTCAAGGCGCCCTTGCCCGAGGCAGAAGGGTCGTCCGCGGAAGCATGGCGGGCGGGTTCAAACGGACCACCGGGCAGGGGACTCATCAGGAACACACGCTCCCGCACGCCCCCCGGGTGCGTCAAGCAAGCCCGGGAAGGTCGCGAGACTGTCTGTCAGCCCAGCGGATCCGTGAGGGGTTCCGGCATGACCCACAACTCCGAAGGTCGGGCATACGACGCATCGAACGCGAAGAGGATGCCGTTCCAGCGGTCCAGGAAGTCGGCCCAGCTGTACTCGGTAGGCGGGGAGGTGAGCGGGTTGCCGTCGCGGTCCGGCTGGGCGTAGGCGTAGTCCGCGTACGTCCAACGCACCGTTCCGAAGTTCGTCATCAGCAGCGGCGTCAGCGCCTGGAGCAACCCCGCGCGGGACACCTCGTCGGTGGGGGAGCCCGGGGGCGTGAAGACGGGCTGGGCCTGGTCGCGCTGTTCGCGCCACGCGACGAAGTTGTTGCCCATGGCGATGAGCGCGTCGCGCCGCGCGGGCGTGGGCGCGAGCCGGGCCTCCTCGTAGACGGCGAACGCGGCCACCAGCAGGCTCTTCCAGTGAAGGCCGGGGAGGACGAGGTCCATGCGGTTGGGGCGCGGGCTGTCCTCCGCGTGCGCGAGCGCGTAGGTGTACGCCGTCTGCGCCTGCGCGTTGATGGCGTCCACGAGCGTGAACTCGGTGAGCACGCGCGCCGGGGTGATGGGGCCCGTGGCCGCGGCGCGCCAGTCCAGGTACAGGCGCGCCGACCCGCCGATGTCGGAGAAGATGGCGAGGTTGCCCTCGTGCAGCGTGCGCTCCAGCGTGACGACGATGACCTCGACCTTGTCGAGCGGCGACAGGCCCGGAGCGCTCGCGTACAGCGCGCCCAGCCGCGACGCGGTGGCGAGCAGCGTGCGCACATCCACGAGCGCCCCGGTGTTGAGCGAGCTCGTCATCACGCTCAGCGCGGCGGCCGCGTCGGTGGAGAGGCCCTGCGCGATGAGCTGGAGGGACAGGTCCTGGAGCTGGCCCCGCAGGACGCCGCTCAGGCCCAGCCGATCCAGGGCGTTGCTGAGCGACAGTGAGGGCTGGAGCCGTGCCGCGGCGATGAAGTGCCGCGCGAGCGCCGCGCTGTACATGCCCATGCCGCCGGTCTGCGAGGCGTGCGGCGCGAAGGTGAACCAGTTCGGACGCACGTTGCTGGTGCCACCGGGTTGCAGGGTGGGATCGATGATGCCGCCCAGCTCATAGGCGATGTCGATGTAGCCCAGCGTGATGGTGCGGTTGTCCTCCAGCGGCGTGGGCGCGGACTGCGCGTGCGCGGCGGTCGTGCACAGCAGCAGGGCCGCTCCCAGCAACGCGGGGAGCGAGAACACAGGGGGACGGGCGTCGGTGCGAGTGGGGATCGCCACGGAAGAGGTCCAGGGTGTGGGGGTGGCCGTCGAGGTTAGGCACGCACCTGTAGCTTCCAACCCCCGGGCCCTGTCTTGGGGGCCGTGCGTCGTTGGCTTCAGGACGCTTGGAGAAGGAGCGGTTGTGGGGACCGCACGCACTGCTCCCCTGGATGGGGGAGCAGGGTTTCCCACCGGGGGCTCAGGCGCCCTTGGGCGGGGCGAAGTAGGTGACGAAGCCCGTCACATCCCGGTAGCCCATGCGTCGGTAGATGGGGGCTCCGGCGGGGGTGGCATGCAGCACCGTGCGCTCCAGGCCCCACGCCCGCCTGGCCTCCTCATGGGTGTGGCGCAGCACGGCTTCCGCGGCGCCCTTGCGGCGGTGCTCGGACAGCGTGGCCACGAGCGCGATGTAGATGAGGCCGTCCACGCGCAGCGCGGCGGTGGTGGTGCCCGGAACGCCGTCGTGGCAGCCGACGAAGGCCCGGCACTCCGGCCCGTAGATGCCCGGCGCGGCCAGGGCCTCACGTCCGAGCGCCTGCGGCATGTCGTAGCAGGCGGCATTCACGTCAGCGACCGCGTTGTGACCCCACGCATCGCGCACCGGCCGGAGGTCGAGCGTCGGCGGCGGTCGAACCGGGGCGAGCAGGCGGTCGGCCACCATGCCCGTCATGAACATGCCGGGCTTGAGTCCGCGCGAGGCGAGCACCGCGTCCGCCTGGGGCCGCAGTGCGGGGGACAGCCAGTCGTGCGTCAGCGTGAAGGCCCAGCCATGCGGACCCTGCGAGTAGTAGTGCGCGGCCGACTCCACGGCGCGCTCCAGGTCGGCCTCCGTCTGCGCGGGCCTCGTGAGGAACGCCATGTTCATCAGCGACCATGCGACATGCCCCGCGGTGAGGACCACCTCGTCCCGTTCCACCACCTCGCCCCCGGGCAATCCCAGCGCGAACAGCCTCCAGGCTCCACGGAACTGCGCATGCGACTCATCGATCTCGGCTCGGGACAAGGGCCACCTCGGGAGGGGAACGGGGGGAGGGATTCTCCGCATTCTCCGCGCCTCACGTCTACGTGCGTGAGGGCAGGGGCCTTGCTAAAGCGGAACACAAACGGGGCCGCGAGGAGCGTGACGGGATGAACCCATTGGAAGGGCAGCCCTGGCAGACGACGTGCCGGGTATGTGGCAGGCAGACGTGTCCCCGACCCGAGGCGGTGGCTTCGTGGATGCGGACGATGCTGGACCGGGTGCACGGCACGCAGATGCGCGGCGCGGGCCAGCGGGGGCTGCGCGAGGCCCTGGCGATGGAAGGCGTGCTCATCACCACGCACCTGGAGGTGTGGTCGCGGGCGCTGGAAGGCGTGTGCCCGGACTGCATCGCGGAGGTCGCGCCGGAGACGGACGAGCGCCTGCAGGATCCGGAGGCGATGCACGAAGCGTCGCTTGCGCGCTGGCGCCTGTCCGCGCCGGAGCTGGTGAGCGACGCGGTGGAGTCCGCGGTGGATGACACGCTCGAAGCCGCGCGCGAGGCGGCACGGCAAGCGAAGAAGTCGTGAGGCGTGACGCGCGGTCAGGAAAGCAGGACGTCACTTCTTGGCGGGCTCCTTCGATTTTTCATCCTGGCTGCTCTTCGAAGGGTCCGAGGTGGGCTCATCCTCCGGGAAGAGCACCAGCTTTCGCGTGTCTTCTCCCTTCAGTCTCTTGTCTTCTCGTTGCGGATTCGGTGGCTTGGGCGTCTTGTCGTTGGACATGCCTGTCTCCAGGTTGAGTGGCCTTGTTGGAGTGGAGGATTCCACTCCAAGCAATGTCCACCGCGCGGCATCCAGACGGCAGGAGTCTTCCAGGGCGGGGCCTCTCCTCTCCGGGGGTGAGCATCGGCCTAGAACGTCTCCTTGAACGGCCGCAGGTCCACTTCCTGCGTCCACGCGGAGCGGTGCTGACGGTGCAGTTGCCAGTACGTCTCCGCGATGGCGTCGATGTCGAGCATCCCGTCCTCGCCAAGCACCTTCACCCTCTCCGGCGCGAGCGTGCGCACCCGTTCGCCGTTGATGCCTCCGTCGATGAGCACGTGGGCGACATGCAGCCCCTGGGGGCCGAACTCGCGCGCCATGCTCTGGGAGATCATCCGCAGGCCCGCCTTGGCGGCGGCGAACTGCGCGAAGCCCGCCTTGCCTCGCAGGCTGGCGGAGGCGCCGGTGAAGAGCACCGTGCCCCGACCCAGCGGCACCAACCTCCGGGCCGCCTCGCGTCCGACGAGGAACCCGCCGAAGCAGCCCACCCGCCAGAACTCCTCGAACAGCGCGGCGTCCACGTCCAGGAAGGGGACGTGGCGGTTGTTGCCCGCGTTGAACACGACCAGATCCGCGGGCGCGAAGCCGCTCCCCGGCGCCATCGCCCGGTCGAGGAGCTTCACGACGTCCGCCTCCTTCGTCGCATCCGTGACGACCGCTTCACCGCTGCCACCGGATCCGACGAGCGCGTCCACCACCCGCGACAGCTTCGCCTGCGTGCGTCCGGCGACGAGGACGTGGTGACCCTGCGAGGCGAACTTGCGGCACAGCGCCGCGCCCAGGCCCTGTTCGGCGCCGACGCCCACGACGACCGCGGTGGGCTTGAGGGGGGAGGTCATGAGGAGCGTTTCCTTCGTGAGCGGTGAAACGGCCCCGGCATCGTGCCCGGGACCGTGTGGTGAAGCCCCACGCCATTCACCGCCTCGCACCTCGATGTCCGGGGCTGGACGCGACTCTCACGACCGCGGGCCCTACCGGGAGGCGCGAAGCAGGGGCAACCCCGCCGGTGCGCCGTTGATGCCACCGTCGACGAAGATGTCCTGCCCGTGCACGTACGACGCGTCGTCCGAGGCGAGGAACAGCACCGTCTTGGCGATCTCCTCCGGCTCCCCCATGCGACCCAGGGGAATGGTGGACGAGAGCGCCTTGTCCAACTGCGCGTACGCCTCCGGGTTGGGCGCCTGCGCGTCCCAGATGGGCGTGCGCGTCGCGCCCGGGGACACGACGTTGACCCGGATGCCCAGGGGCGCGAACTCGGAGGCCCACACGCTGGCCATCGCCTTCAGCGCGCCCTTGCTCGCCGCGTACGCGGAGTACCCCGGCATGCCCAGCTCGCTGTGTACGGAGCTGGTGAGGATGACCGACGCGCCGGACTTCAAATGCGGCGCCGCGGCCTGCACCGTGAAGAACACGCCGGTGACGTTGGTCCCGAGGATGGACTCGAACGTCTCATGCGTCGTCTTGCCCACCGGCGTCATCCCCGCGATGCCCGCGTTCGCGAACACGATGTCCAACCCTCCGAAGCGCTCCACCGTCGCCGCCACCGCGCGCTCCAGCGCCGCCGGATCCGTGGCGTCCGCCTGGACCGCCAGCACGTTCGCGCCCAGCTCCTTCGCCACCGCGTCCAGCGTCTCCCGGTTGCGCCCGGTGATGGCCACCCGCGCCCCCTCCGCCACGAACAGCCGCGCCGTCGCCAGCCCGATGCCGCTGTTGCCACCCGTGATCAGCGCCGTCTTTCCCTTGAGCCTCATCCGACTGCCTCCGGTTGAATTGGTTTCATGATGAAACCGAACGAGGAATGACTAAACGCGGTGGTTTCGTTATGCAACCAGAAGCACGTTTCCCCTGAAGGAACGGGCCCGGCGAAGGCCCGGAAGGAGGCGAGGATGAAGCGGACGAGCATGGAGGGGGTGGCCTGCCCCGTGGCCCGGTCGCTGGACATCATTGGTGACTGGTGGTCGATGCTGATTGTTCGCGACGCCCAGTTGGGGCTGCGCCGGTTCGGTGAGTTCCAGAAGAGCCTGGGCATGGCGAAGAACATCCTGTCGCAGCGGCTTCGCCACCTGGTGGCGCACGGCATCCTGGAGGTCCAACCCGCTTCGGACGGGAGCGCCTGGCAGGAGTACGTGCTGACGGCGAAGGGCCAGAGCCTCTTTCCCATCCTGGTCGCGCTGGGCGAGTGGGGGCGGGAGAACTGCTTCCAACAGGGCGAGGAGCGCACGGAGCTGCGTGACAAGGAGCACGGCCTTCCGTTGAAGAAGCTGGAGGTGCGTGCGGCGGACGGACGGCTGCTGACCCCCCAGGACACGCGGGCGGAGCGGGTTCCGCCAGAACGCTAGCGCCACGTGGGGCCCGGGCTGGTTAGGGTGTGCCCATGACGCGCCCTGCACCGCAATCGTGGACGCTGCCCTGGATGGGGCTGGGACTGAGCAGCAACCTGAGCGCCTCGGACGTGCCGCATCCGTACCGGCTGCTGGACACGGCCCCTGGGCTCTTCGACTTCGTGGAGTACAGCGCGCCCATCGCGCTGGAGGAGGCGAGGGCCCAGGCCACGCTCTTCCCGGAGATGTGGCGTCGGCGCGCGGACGTGCCGGTGCTCTTCCACCCGGTGCACCTGAACCTCTACGGGCCGGAGCTGGAGCCCGCGTCCGCGCTCGCGCAACTGGATGCGCACGCGAAGGCCGTGGGCAGTCCGTGGGTGGGCAACGACGTCGGCTGGTGGCACGCGGGTGGCCAGCCCTTCCCGGGCTACCTGTACGTGACGCCGCCGTTCAACGAAGCGGGCCTGCGCGACTGCGCGGCGCACGCGCTCCACATCCAGGCGGGCTTGAGCGTCCCGCTGGTGGTGGAGAACCCCGCGGTGCTCGCCACGCGCGGAGGGATGCACGCGTTGGACTTCATGGCGAAGCTGCACGCGCGCACGGGCCTGCCGCTGCTGCTGGACCTGGGCCACCTCCTCAGCCACCAGCTCTCCGCGGGCCTGCCGCTGCGCGCGGGGCTGGACGGCTTCCCGTTGGATCAGGTCGTGGAGATCCACCTGGCGGGCGGCGTGGTGACACGCCGGGGACCGAGGTCCTTCTACGTGGATGATCACACGCAGCCCGTGCGCGAGGAGCTGTTCGAGCTCCTGGCCGAGGTGCTTCCCCGCTGCGAGCGCCTGCGCGCCGTCACCTTCGAGGGCGACGGTCATCCGCCGGAGGTGGCGCTTGCCTCACTGCGCCGCCTGCGCACCCTGGTGCCGAAACAGGCCCGGCCGCCCCTTGAAATCCCCGCGTCGCGCGAGCCCGTGCCCGCGCTCACCGGGGAGAGCCGGCCGTGGGCGCTGTTCGACGTGGGTCATGGCGTCACGCCCGCCACGGAGGATGAAGACCCGGAGGGCTCGCGCGCGGACCGGGACTTCCGGCTCGCGGTGGTGGCGGAGCAACTGGACAAGGACTGGCCGCTGACGCGCCTGTTGCTCGCGGCCACGCCGGAGGGCCTGGAGTCCTTCACCCGCTCGCGCGAGTACCGGGCGCTCTTCGACGGACTGGGCAGGTCGTTGTCCCACGCGTTCGCGTCCTGGGCCCGCAGGCGCGCGATGGCGTCCCAGACGGACGGGGTCGCCGCGGCGCTGTCGCTGGAGATGATGCTGCCGCACGCCTTCCTCCAGGAGCCTCCGGCCCCCGCGCCCGGACAGGTGGCCCTGGCCGAGGACGTCCGGCTGGGCTCCTTCCCGGCGGACCTGACGGAGCTGGTGTTCGCCACACGCGCATTGCGACGGCACCTCACCGGCCGTGCGTGGGCCTGCGGCGCGATGGAGGTGTCCGGCCTGGAAGCCCTGGCGCAGGTGGCAGCCCGGCCGGGCCCAGGCCCGTGGCGCTTCGCCATCCGCCGCCGGGCACAGGGCTTCGAGGTCGTGACGCTGTCGCCAGGGGTGGCGGACGGGCTGTGGGCGCTGGGAGACGGCCCGCTTCCGGTGGGGGATGTGCCTCCGGGGGCGCTCGCGGAAGGGCAGGGGCGAGGGCTCTTGCGGCGGGCATAAGGCGGGCGAGATGTCGGAGGGTCAACGGATCCTTGCGCCCACCTGTCTGGTGGGGTACTGCCCGCCGCATGTCGTCACCCCTCGTCGTTGGCATCGCGGGCGGCACCGCATCCGGTAAGACCACGGTGGCCCGCAAGGTGCGTGAGGCCCTCGCCGATTGCCGGGTCGCCTTCATTGATCAGGACTCGTACTACCGGGACCTGAAGGACATGCCCCTGGTGGACCGGCGGGAGGTGAACTTCGACCATCCCGACGCGTTCGACATCGAGCTGCTGGTCAGCCACCTGCGCGCGCTGAAGGCGGGGCAGGCCATCCAGAAGCCCGTCTACGACTTCGTCACGTCCGGCCGCCAGCCGCACACGCACCGCGTGGACCCCGGGGACATCATCCTCATCGAGGGCATCCTCGTGCTGCACATGAAGGAGGTGCGCGACGAGATGGACGTGAAGATCTACGTCGACGCGGACGACGATTTGCGCATCCTTCGCCGCCTCACGCGCGACATCAAGGACCGCGGCCGCGACTTCGACCACGTGGTGGGCCAGTACCTGCGCCACGTGCGCCCCATGCACATGGGCTTCGTGGAGCCGTCCAAGCACCACGCGGACATCATCATCCCGCACGGCGGCAACAACGACATCGCCATCGGGATGCTCGTGGGCGCGCTCCGGGCCCGGCTCGTCGCGCCCCAGCACCTGGCGCGCTGAAGGCTAACGCCAGCGCAGGAAGTCCTGCACCGGCCCTCGCAGCCGGTGCCCGTCCGACAGCAGGGTGCCGTGGTCCCCCGGCCCCTGCAGCTCCACGAACCGCGCCTGCACGCCCGCCGCCGTCAGCAGGTGGTACGTGTCGCGCACGCGGCCCGCGGGCGCCAGCGCGTCCGTGGAACCGGTGAGCATCAGCACCCGCGCGCGGATCTGCGCGAACGTGTCCGTCAAGTCGCAGCCCGCGTAAGCCGAACACAGCAACGACCACGCCGTCGGATCGAACGTGTCCGCGAACGACGCGGCCTCCGCCTCCAGGGCCGCCTGCGCCGCAGCGCTGTCCGGATACGCGGTGCTCAGGTGGTCGCGTCCGTACAACAGCCGCAGGTAGTCCATCCGCAGCCGTGACAGCGTCTTGTTGGGAGCGCGCTCGCGAAGCGGAGGGGTGTCCTCGGTGTCGGGCGCCATGCGCAGCACCTGCGACGTGAGGCCCATCTTCTCGCGCAGCCCCTCGGGCAGGGCCCGCGCCGCGCCCAGCACCACCACGCTGTCCACCAGCTCCGGGAACAGCGCCGCCAGCCGCAGCGCGACGAGTCCGCCCAGGCCCACGCCCACCAGCGCCCGCACGTGCGTCAGCTCCTGGGCCCGCAGGAGCGCGGACACGCCCCGCGCCATGTCCAGCACGGTGAGCGGAGGCAGCGCCTTGCCCCAGAGCGCGCCGGAGTTCGGTTCCACGGTGATGGGAGACGTGGATCCGAACGGGCTGCCCAGCAGGTTGGGCACCAGCACCGGCGTCACCTCCGGATCCAACGCCTTGCCGGGACCGATCAGCTCATGACCCCAGCCGAAGGGCTGATACGCGGCGTCCGGCCCGGTGCCCAGCGCTTGATGAGAATGAGACAGGTCGTGCAGCACCACCACCGCTTTGCCATCCGACGGTTTCCCGTAGGCCTGCCAGGCAATCTGGGGGTTGCCCAGCAGCTCCCCTTCCTCAAGTGGAAGGGGGACGGTGAACGATTGGATTCCCCCGGCGTGGAGCACGATGATGCAGGCTCATATCATTGCCTGCCCGAACGCACAGGAGCCTGACGCGTGAAGCGCTACTTCGGATTCATTGTTCTCATCGCGCGCGGGGGATCGCAAGGCGTTCTACGAGTACGCGCGCAAGCAGTTCGACAGCCTGCGCGAGGGCAAATACCGCCCGGTGTGGACCGCCACGGACAAGGGCATGCGCCTGGACATCGTGAGCTCCGACGTCGTGATGGTGATGGGCAAGCCGCAGATCCGCCTGCAACTGGCGCTCTGGGGTGCGCAGCGCGTGGAGAAGGACGAGGGCAAGGTGAAGAAGATGGTCACCAGCGCCTCGTTCGACACGATGTGGAAGCTCACCGACGCGAAGGGCAAGCTGCTGGGCGAGATGCGCGGCGCGGATCCGTCGATGAAGATCGACTACCCCGAGCGCCTCATCGCGGAGTTCCCCCCGCAGATGGTGCTGGGCCACTACGACCTGGACCTGCTGCCCGCGGACGTGTCGAAGCTGGAGATGACCATCAACGTCGGCTCCCACGCGGCGTCTGGTGGCCAGGCCAACTCCACGTACCTGTGGAAGATGGACGTGCCGTCGGAGTGGAAGCTGGGCGCCAACGAGACGTGGGAAGGCGCCACGCAGGAGGAGCGGCCGGAGGAGGAGATCGACCCGGCCAAGGCCTCCGCCAAGAAGGGCTAAGGCGCCCTTCGGCTCAGCAGCCCTTCGCCGTCGTCACTCGACGACGGCGAAGTGGGACCCCAGCCGGTACGCGGACAGCGTGCCGGCGTCGTCCAGGAAGTACAGGTTGAGGCGCACGTCGGCCTGGAGCGCGACCAGCCCCACCCCCGCGCGCACCTCCGCGAGCACCTGTCCGCCGCGAGGATCCACCGCGCGCACCACCTCGCCCGCCACCAGCGTCACGTCCCGGGCGGTGCGCGCCGGCAGCGCCGCGATCAGCGGCTCCCCCGCGGCCCCCACGCGCCAGTCCACCTGACCGGACAGCGACACGCGGGCGGCGGCCCCGGAGGCGCTCGTCACCACCACCGCGCGAGGCAGCGGCGCCAGCGCATAGGGGCCCGGGCCCAGGTGCAGCGCGCGCTCCCAGACCTTGCGCCCGCGCGAGTCCAGGCACACCAGCAGCCCGTCCTCGTCGCGCATGCCCGCGAGGAACACGCGCTGGCCCATGGGCAGCGGCGTGGAGGGCAGGGTGAGGTCCGGCTCATGCGTCCACAGCGCTTCGCCGGTGTGCGCGTCCGACAGCAGCATCGCCCAGTGCGAACCGCGCCCCAGGACGGCCAGGAACCGCTTGCCCCACGCCACCGGAGGGCCGTGGAAGGGCATGGGCGAGCGCAGCCGGTAGCGCACCTGCCCGTCCTCCAGATCCAGTCCGTAGAGGTAGCCCGAGTCCGTGGACAACAGCGCCCGGTGGCCCTGCGTGGACAGCCACCCCCGCTGCGTGCGGGGAGGGGCCAGGCGCCACACCTCGCGGCCCGTGGCCTCCGCGAAGGCCACCGCGGTGCGGTCCTCCGACAGCGTCAGCAGCAGCCCGTCCTGGCGCAGGAGCAGGGGCCCCAGCGGGATGCCGTCATGGTCATGCAGCCAGCGCGCGCCCGCGCCCCGTCCGGTGAAGCCGAGCACGCGCGCCCCGTCCGCCGCCACCGCGTGCCCGTCCGCGGACGCCGCCACGCCCAGGGACGCGGACCTGCGCCACAGCGGCGCGCCGTCCTTGCGTGAGAACGCGCCCGCCAGCCCCGGCGCGCAGTACACCGGCCCATGTCGGCCCACGAGCAGCCGCGCTTCTTCCGGCTCCTCCAGCCCGCGCTGCTCCCACAGCTTCTCGAAGCGCAGGCGCCTGAGCCGCCCCGGGGTCTTCAGGGGCTTGGACTCGCCGCGAGCCGGTGCGCTCTTGCGCTCGCGCGCCTCGCCCCGGGCCTCGGGCGGCTTCCGGGCGCCTCTCAGGTGCGACATCCCCTCGCGGCAGCGCTCCGTGAGCTCCACGAGGTACGGGTTGGAGACCTGGACCCGGTGGGCCTCCGCGAAGGCCAGCCCCAGCGCTTCGCCCAACTGGAAGAGCGCGGACAACAGCGCGCCGGGCTCCAGGGGGAACCAGGTGCCGGTGGGGCCGAGCTTCGCCCGCTGCCCCTTCAGGTCCAGCGTCAGGGCGGGGCGCACGCCCGCGGGCTCCAACTCGAAGCGGGCCTCGCCCATCTCCACGGCTCGCGCCAGCTCCACCGCCTGGCGCGACAGCTCCAGCACGGTGAGGAACGGAGGCCCCTGGGCGCGCCACGCCTGCGGCCGCCCGGGCAGCGCGAGCCATACCTCGCCCGCGCCCAACAGCGGCGCCAGCGCTCCGGACGGACCCTTCGCGGGGCCCTCGCGGGCGGCCGCAGGCGTGGCGCGCCCAGGGGCCTCCGTTCCTCACCGTGCTGGAGCTGTCGCGCCAGGCGGTGGAGCTGGCGCGAGCCGTGG
>SECN01000612.1 GCA_004173515.1 Myxococcaceae bacterium
GCCCACGGGGCACTCGGCCATGGCGCGCACGCTAGCGCCCCATCGGCGTCCTTCGTGCCGGGCCCTTTGGCGGGTGTCGGGATTCCTGCATCCGCGCCCCGCCACATGACGAAGGCCGGCCCCGCATGATGCGGGACCGGCCTCCAGGTTCAAGCGTTCAACAGTTCAGCGCGTGCCGTCAGTCGACCGGACGCACCTGGATCTGCATCACGGTGCCCTTCTTGTTCTCGCTGAGGACCTCGATGATGGTGCCCGTCGGCGGGACCTTCACGCCAGCGTACGGCTGCGTGGCGTACCAGAAGGTGTTCAGGTCGTTGAACACCGGCACCGCGGGCTGCGAGGCGTACTCGCTGCGCGGGAAGCCGCTGGGCTTGAGCGACAGCGGGAAGCTGGGCTGCAGGCCGAAGGTCGCGTCGTGCGTCTGGACGCGGCCGGACCAGTAGCGGCCGTCGCTGCGCTGCAGGGGCTGCGGGCGCGAGTCGATGGGCAGGATGCGGCCCTCACCCGGGTGCACGGACACGCGGTTGTCCGGCACGGAGGTGTCCCAGTAGGTGATCAGCAGACCGGGGTTGTAGGCGTAGCGCTCGGCGTAGTCGACGAGGCCCTCGGCGCTGAAGCCGAAGTTGTACGGACCCGTCTCCAGGCCCTCGTCGTAGCCGCGGAACTGCCGCCACTCGGCCAGGTAGTAGTTGTCGTAGTAGGTGCTGGTGCCGTCGTTCAGGAAGAACGTGGCCTGATCCCAGTACTTCGCACCGTTCTCCGCGTCATCGCCGAAGACGTACTTGTTCTTCGCCCAGAGCTGGAAGCCGTCCACCAGGAAGCCCCGGCCGAACTCCGCGCCGTCCGTCTTGTAGCGGATCTTCAGCGTGACCTTCTTGCCCGCGTGGGCGGACAGGTCGAAGGACAGCGGCACCCAGCCGTCGGACAGGCCGGTGATGCCGTTGCCCAGGTTGTTGCCGAACGGATCCGACGTGCGGCTCACGGGGCTGGGCAGGTTGACGAACGGGCCGTCCTCCACCGCGAGCGAGACGTAGGCGTAGTCCCAGTCCTCCTCGATGTCGAACCACGTGGAGAACGTGAACGTGATGGGCGTCTTGTTCGGCAGCTTCACCGTCTTGACGAGCACGCGGTCCAGGTTGTTGCCCGCGCCACCCTGCCACGAGAACTGCCCTTCGATGGGCGCCACCGTCGCCTGCGGGCGGGGCTTCGCGGGCAGGTTCACCACCAGCGCCTGCTTCGCGTTCTCGGACGTCACGCCCGAGGGACCCAGCTTGTGGTACGAGTACAGGCCGTGCGTCGTGGTGGCGTGGTCCAGCCAGCCCAGCTGCAGCTTGTCCCAGGCGAAGAAGTCACCCGGCCGGCTGCCGATGTCCGTGGTGCCGTCGTTCAGGTACGAGCCCGAGGACATGATGGTCCAGAAGCCCGTCCCGTTGTCCGCCGCGTTCGTCGTGTCGTAGTGGTCCGGCAGACCCAGGTCGTGGCCGAACTCGTGCGCGAACACGCCCAGGCCGCCGTTCTCCGGCTGGATGGTGTAGTCGCCCACCCACTTGTCCACGTTGGCGGCGAAGCGGGTGCCGCCGTACGGGTTGTACGCGGGGCCGGTGCCGTCCGCGCTCAGGCCCGTGCTGTAGGCGAACCAACGGTGGCTCCACACCGCGTTGGGACCCTGCGCGCCGCCGCCCGTCTCCTCGCCCACGCCGGCGTGGACGATCTGGAAGTGGTCGATGTAGCCGTCCGGCTCGTTGAAGTCACCGTCGCCGTCGTAGTCATACCGGTCCCACGTGTCGAACGTGTCCAGGTACGCCTTGATCTCCGCGGGCGTCTTGCCGGCGGCGATCTGCCCCTGCGTCCACACCTTGATGGCGTCGCTGATGAGCGGCCACACGGAGTTGGAGCAGCTGGAGGAGCCGCACAGGTTGTTGCCGTAGCGCGCGGCGTTGTACGGCACGCGCACCCACTCGGACACCGCGCCGTTGACCGTGTAGCGGCCCGACGATGCGGCCTTGTAGAAGTTGGCCACCGAGTCCGCGCCCTGCGTCGTGTCGAAGTAGAGCTTCTCGTAGTGCGCGCGGTCGTAGTTCGGCTGCCAGATGGTGGTGTTGTCCACCGCGCGGTCCGGCTCTTCAATCAGGTTGTGCACGGGGCCCGGCACGTTGCCGCCAGGGTTCGTCGCGGGGTTGCCGAACACCGGGTGGATCTGCGTCCCGTACTCCACCAGGATGACGAAGATGCGGTCCGTGCGCTCCAGCTCCAGCTCCACGAACTTGCCGTTGCCCAGCTTGTGGACCTTGCCCGTCTGAGCGCTGCCCTCGATGCGCTCCTTGAGGGCCTGGGCCTTCAGCTCCTTCTGCTGCTCGCCCAACCGGTGGGGCAGATCATCCGAGATGTCCTCGGTGGCCAGCTTGCGCAGACCCGCGGACGGCGGCGCGATGTCGGGTTGCGGCTTCTCGTACCAGGCGCGCTCCGCGTACGCCGACGGGGCGATCGCGAGCAGGCTCCAGGCAAGCCATGACGGGGGTTTCCGCATTGCCACTCCTTGGAAAGGATCCCGGCGGGGTCCGGGATGACCGAGGTTCTAGTGGAAGGACCGGGAGCTTTGGAAGACCGGTACGTTAAAAAATTCCCGCAAGGACGGAGCGGGTCTCCGTTGGCGGGTGGGCGAAACGCGAAGATTGGGTAGGTGGCGCCCTGCGTCGAGGGACTACGTTGCCGGTCGCTATGGCGCGTACACGTCCCGTGGATCCCCCGCTCCGGCGGGATGTCCGGCTCTTGGGCCGGCTCTTGGGAGAAGTCCTCGTTGAACAGGAGGGGCAGGCGCTCTTCGAGAAGGAGGAAGAGGTGCGCCACCTGGCCATCCAGCGTCGGCGCGGCCCGGTGGCGGGGCGGCGCGCGGCGGCGGCGGAGCTGGCGGCGGTGCTGGGGCGGCTGCCGTCGGAGCAGGTGGAGCCGGTGCTGCGCGCCTTCTCCGTGTACTTCCAGTTGGTGAACCTGGCGGAGCAGCACCACCGCCTGCGCCGAGCGCGGGCCCACGCGAGCCCCACGTCCACCCGGCCGCAGAAGGGGTCGCTGGAGGCGTCGTTGCTCGCGCTGAAGGCCGCGGGCGTGAGCGCTGACAAGGTGCGTGAGACGCTGGGGACGCTGAAGGTGACGCTGACGTTCACCGCGCACCCGACGCAGGCGGTGCGCAGGACGCTGCTGGAGAAGCTCTACCGGCTGGCGCAGCTGCTGGAGGAGCGCGACCGGGTGGCGCTCACCCCGCGCGAGGCCGCCGCCAACCTCACGTCCATGCGCGAGGAGATCACCGCGCTCTGGCAGACGGACGAGCTGCGCCGCGAGCGCCCCACGGTGGGCGACGAGGTGAAGAACGTCCACTGGTACGTGGAGGAGATGCTGTCGGAGCCGGTGGCCCGGCTGCCGGAGGCGCTGGACTGGGCCTTCGAGCGCGCCTACGGCGAGCCGCTGGG
>SECN01000139.1 GCA_004173515.1 Myxococcaceae bacterium
CCCTTCGTCCTGCTGTCCGCGCGCGCGGACAGCAGGACGAAGGGGATGCCGCGCGTGCGCACGTCGTCGCGCAGCTTGCGCAGGAGCCCGAAGCCGTCCAGCCGGGGCATCATCACGTCGCTCAGGATGAGGTCCGGCTTGTCCCGGAGCGCCGCCTCGAAGGCCGCTTCGCCATCCGCCACCGTGCGCACGTCCCACTGCGGGGCCAGCAGGCTGCTCACGTACGCGCGCATGTCCGCGTTGTCGTCCGCCACGAGGATGCGGCCGCGCCCCGGCGGCAGCACGAGCCCCGCGCCCTGGTGTCCCAGCGCGGTGGTGGGCTCCACGCGCGGGGCCTGCTCCGGCACCGACGGGGGGATGGCATCCGGCGCGTCCGGGAGCCACCGCAGCGCCTCCTCGCTGAAGGCCGACCCCAGCTTGCCCGCGTGGGCCTCCCCCCGCGCCTGATGGACGTGCTCAGGGGGCAGGTGCGCGCTGCCCAGGGGCAGCTCCACGAAGAAGGTGCTGCCCTCATCCTCCACGCTCTCCACGCCCAGCGTGCCGCCGTGCAGCTTCACCAACTCCTGGATGAGCGCCAGCCCGATGCCGGTGCCTTCGTGGGTGCGTCCCCGGGACGTCTCCACGCGGTGGAAGCGCTCGAACACGCGCGGCAGCTCCGCCTCCGGGATGCCCGTGCCGGTGTCACGCACGGTGAGCCGCACCCGGTCGCCCTCGCGCGAAAGCCGCACGGTGACGGCGCCCTGGAGCGTGAACTTGAAGGCGTTGGAGAGCAGGTTGAGGACAACCTTCTCCCACATGTCCCGGTCCACGTAGACGGGCTCGCCCACGTCCGCCACCTCGACGGTGTACGTCAGGCCTGCCTTCTCCATGGCGGAGCGGAAGACGCTGGTCAGGTCCTCGGTGAGCTGGCCCAGGTCCGTGGGGTGGAAGCTCGCCTTCACCCGCCCGGCCTCGATGCGGGAGAAGTCCAGCAGCGAGTTCACCAGCTTCAGCAGGCGCAGCGCGTTGCGGTGGGTGAGCTCCTGGCGCGCGCGCTGGGCCGGGGGCAGCGGGAAGGAGGTGTCCGTGAGCGACTCCTCCAGCGGGCCCAGGATGAGCGTGAGCGGCGTGCGGAACTCGTGGGACACGTTGGAGAAGAACGCCGTCTTCGCCCGGTCGATGGCGGCCAGCGCCTCCGCGCGCTGCGCCTCCGCTTCGTACGCGCGCACGTTCACCAGCGCGGTGGTGAACGTGCCCTGCAGCTGTTCGTAGAAGCCCCGGTAGGCGTCGTCCAGCGCGCGCCGGGGACTCACGCCCGCCACCAGGTAGCCGAAGGGCTCCGTCATGCCGGCGGGGATGAGCGGCAGCACGCGCGCGTGGACGGGCGGATCCTCATACGGGCCACACGTCACGCCCTCCAGCGGCGCGCGCGGGACGTCCACCGCGCGCGGCTCCGCCGTCGTGCTGGCCGCGAAGGGCCACGGCCCGTCCAGCCCCGCCTCCTCCGGACTCCACGCGCTGCCCGGGGGCAGGCCCATGGCGTTCACGAGCCGGACCCCGTCGCGGGCTTCGTCGCGGCGGTAGAACAGCAGGAAGGGCACGTCGAGCGCGGCGTCCGGGGGCAGCTGTGGCAGCGCGGCGCCAATGGCCTCCACCGTCTTCACCTTGCCCAGCAGGGCGGCCAGCTCGCGCAGGGTCTGCGTCCTGCGCGCGCTGAGCATCTTCTCCGTGACTTCGGTGATGGGGTGGAAGAGCCCGCCCACGCAGCCGGACTCGTCGCGGATGGGGCTGAAGGAGAAGGTCATGAAGGCCTCCTCCAGGTAGCCGTACCGGTCCAGGAGCATGCGCTGGTTCTCGATGTAGGAACCCGTGCCGGCGCCCGCCTTGTCGAACGCGCCCCCTACCACCGGCAGCGCGGTGGCCCAGCAGTCGCGGAAGGGCTGCCCCATGGACTCCGGGTGCTTGGCGCCGCAGATGGGGCGGTAGCTGTCGTTGTAGATTTGAACGCGCTCCGGCCCCCACGCGATGAGGATGGGGAACGTGGAGGACAGGCACAGGCTGACGGTCGTGCGCAGGCTCTGCGGCCAGGTCTCCACCGGGCCCAGCGGCGTCCTCGACCAGTCCATGGCGCGGATGAGCCTGCCCATCTCGCCGCCCCCGGAAAGCCAGTCCATCCCGGCCCCGGAGGACGACACCCCTCCGGATCCGCCCTGCGTGGTGCTGTCTTGTTCCATGTCTCCTCGGAAGGCGCGTGCCCGGCCTTCGCCACCCGGGGCGATGCGAGGCGGTGTTCCCCGCGTGTCACGTGGGGAGAACACGCCCCGTAGATATCGGAATCGTGAGGCCGGTGCCGCGCCACCCTGTCTGGAGTGTGTGCTTGCTTGCTTCCACGCAGGGTGGGGTCAAGCCGACCGCTCTGTCAGGCGGGGGCCTGGTCGCGCTGGCGCCCGCGCACGTGGCGCACGCCCAGGATGATCAGCAGGGCGGCCACGCCCGCGAGCGCGATGAAGTGCTCCACCCGACCCACGCCCTTCGCCACGCGGTCCACGCTGGCGGAGCCCACGTAGCCCAGCAGCACCACCAGGGGGGAGCTCAGGCACAGGGCCAGACCGTCCCACAAGAGGAAGCGGCGCAGGGGCATGCCCTCGGCCGCGGCCATGGCGAACACCGGCACGCGCAGCACGGACATGAAGCGGCCCACGAAGACGACGCGCGAGCCGTGCTTCGCGTACAGGCCCTGGATGCGCGCGCGGCGCTCCGGGGGGAACAGGCGGCGGGTGCGCGGGTGCGTGTACAGGGCCTGACCCAGGCGCCGGGTCGTGAGGAAGAGCACGGTGTCGCCGCACAGCACGCCCAGGAAGCACAGGGCCATGGCCGCGGCCAGCGGCATCAGGCCCCGGTGCGCGAGCACGCCCGCGGCCAGCTGCACGATGTCCTCCGGGAAGGGCAGCCCCAGGCCTCCCGCCACCAGCACGAGGAAGATGAGCGGCCCCGAGCCGTGGGTGAGCAGCAACTGGAGCGGCGAGGCCATCAGGACTCCACGGGAAGCACCGCGGCCTCGCGGCGCTCCTGACGGAAGAGGAGGACTTCCCGGATGATGATCTGCACCGTGGCGGCCACCGGCACCGCGACCACCGCGCCGACGATACCGGCCAGTTCCACACAGAAGAGGACGGCCAGGAGCGTGAGCAGGGGGTTCACGTGCACGGTGCGCTTGAAGATGAGCGGCGCCATCACGTTGCCCTCCAGCTGGCCGTACAGGAGGAAGTAGACGAACACCGCCAGCGCCTTCCACGCGCCGCCCGTGGCGAGCGTGAGCAGCGTGATGATGCCGCCCGCGATGATGGGGCCCGCGTAGGGCACGAGGCTGGAGAAGCCGCTCGCCACCCCCAGCGGCAGGTAGAAGGGCATGCCCAGCACGGCCAGCATCGTGGTGGTCAGCGTGGCGTTGACGGCGCAGATGAAGGTGATGCCGGACAGGTAGCCGCCCGTCGCGTTGTAGATGTTGCGCAGCACGCGCACGTACCGCGCGCGGTGGTCGGGCCCGGACAGCTCCAGCAGGCGCTTGAGCACGCCGCCGCCGAACACCAGCATGAACACCACCAGGAAGAAGACGGTGAGCATGCCGCCCAGGAGGCCCACCACGCCGCCAATGGCGCTCATCAAGAGCGCCGGCAGCGGGCCCGCGAGCGCCGGGGTGGCCTCCTCCAGTTTTTCATTCCAGCCCAGGCTGTGCAGCCGCTGGTTGAGCGCGCGCAGGATGCCGGTGCCGCGCACCTGCCTCCACAGTTGAGGCCACTGCGAGACGAGCGCGTCCACCTGCTCCACCAGGTCGGGAATCACCAGCAGGCCCAGCGCGGTCACCGCCACGAACAGCGCCAGCAGCACCAGCGCGATGGCCATCCACCGCTTGAGGCCGCGCTTCTCCAGCCGCGACACGCCATGCTCCAGCGACAGGGCGAGCAGCGCCGCGATGCCCGTGAGCGTGAGCGCCACGCGCGTCTTGACGACGAGCGTCACCAGGATCATCACGCCCAGGACCGTGAAGCACACGGTGAGCACCGTGCGCAGCGTGACCTGGGACTTCGGCTCCAGCCTGACTTCGGGTTCGACCACCGGTTCGGCTCCCCATCGGAAGGCCACCGTGCACGGGCCCCGTCTCCTGCGGATGCGTCATCCCGCGCCCGACGGCAACCGTCCTCATGGCCCAAGTGTGTGCGCCGGGGTCGCATCCGGGCCAGGTGTCCGGAGGGCGACATCCGCCGCTGCCGGTGGGCCGTTCGCGGCAGGCAATCGCGGCGCGCGCGGTTCGTCCCCCGCACAGCGCGGAAACCGCCGGTCGTCCGTCCCCGGGAGCCGGGGTGCGCGTCCTCCAGGCGACGGCCGTGCCGCCCCGCGTCCAACAGCGGACGGGCCGGGACGTCCCGGGAAACAGGGACAGCACGCTTTGCGGGGCCCACGCGTCAGACCCGGATGGGAACCTTCGTGGTGAGGGGACCTTCGCGGGATGGGAGAGGACACCATGAAGAAGATGGGGGAGCGGGAGTTGGACGGGGTGCGGCGGGAGGCTCGCGAGACAGAGGCCCGGTGGCGGAGCCTGGCGGCGAAGCTGACGGAGCTGGGCGGCGAGGCGATGGACGCGCAGTTGCTGGTGACGTTCCGGGGCGCGCGGGACGCGGGGACGGTGCCGCCGGACGCGGGCTTCTTCCTGGTGGCGCACATCCTCACCGCGATGGCGGACGAGGCCATCGTGGAGGATCCGCTCGTGCGGATGCGGGCCGGGGAGCTGGACGCGATGGAGCGCGAGTACGGCCTCACGGGGGAGGGCTGGCCGGAGGGGGACATTCCTCCGGAGGACTGGGAGGCGCTGTGCGTGGAGTACGAGCGGGCGTGCGACGAAGCGCGCGCCGCGTTCTTCCGCGCCTATGGCGAGGAGGAGATGGCGCGGCTGTACCTGGACCAGCGCGTCACCTTCCACCACCGCTTCGAGAGCGGGCGGCGCTTCTTCCATGGGCTGCCCATGCTGCCGGAGCTGCTGCACTGAGGCCGGGATGGGGCCCGGGCTTCCGCTACACTCCGCCGCCGCGATGCTGCGCGGAGGCGGTCGATGCGAGCAGGAAGACTGGGCCTGGTGGTGGTGGGGTGCTTGATGTGGAGCGCGCTGTCGGCAGGGGCCGCGCCGCCCGTGCCCGCCGCCGCGCGTCCGGAGTCGGGCGCGGCCTACGACGCGCTCCAGCGCGCGGTGCGCCTCAAGCAGGTGGCGCTGTCGCCGGACGGGGCGCGGGTGGCCTGGGTGGAGGTGGTGCCGGTGACGGAGGGCGCCCGCGCGGAGGCCGCGCGGCTCCAGGTGCTGGAGCGGGCGCATCCGGACCGGCCTCCCCTGCGCATCACGGCGTCGAAGGATGGCGCGCCGTGCGCGGAAGGGTCGCTGGCGTGGAGTCCGGATGGGAAGCAGTTGGCGTTCCTGTCCACGGCCGGGGAGGGCACGGCGCGGCAGCTCTACGTGGTGGACGCGACGGGGGCGGGAGTGCCCGCGCGCCGGCTCACGACGGTGAAGGGCGTGGTGTCCGCGCCGAAGTGGTCGCCGGACGGGAAGTCGGTGGGGGTGCTGGTCATCGACGGCGCGGAGGACGCGCAGGGGCCGCTGGGGCCGGCGGCGCGTGAGACGGGCGTGGTGCGCGAGTCCTCGCCGGTGAAGCGCTTCGCGGTGGTGACGGTGGAGGACGCGCGGCTGCGCTTCGTGTCGCCCGCGGGCCTGTTCGTCTACGAGTACGCGTGGAGTCCGGACGGGGCCCGCGTGGCGCTCACCGCCGCGCCGCCGCCGGGGGATGCGAACTGGTGGGTCGCGCGAGTGTACGCGGTGGAGGCGGCGACAGGGGAGACGTCGCTGCTGCATGCGCCCACGTGGCAGGTGGCGGAGCCCGCGTGGAGTCCGGACGGCAGGCAGCTCGCGTTCATCGAGGGGCTGATGAGCGACGAGGGCAACACGGGCGGAGACGTGTGGGTGGTGTCGGTGCCGGAGCGGCTGGCGGCGAAGGTGCGGCCCGGGGAGAAGGCGGTGTTTCCGGCCAAGGTGCCGCCCGCGCGCAACCTGACGGACGGGGTGAAGGCGTCCGCCACGGACCTGTTCTGGCCCACGCCGGAGCGGCTGGTGTTCGCGGCGCAGGTGCAGGGCGAGTCCGCGCTGGTGGCGCTGTCCCCGAAGTCCGCGGAGCTCACGGTGTTGTGGAAGGGCCCGGAGCACGTGGCGGTGTCGCTGGCGCGCGACGGCGTGACGAGCGCGGTGGTGCGCGACTCGTTCACGCAGCCGCAGGAGGTGTGGACGGGGCCGGTGGGGGCGTGGACGCAGGTGACACGGCTCAACGCGGACGTGCGGGTGTCGGTGGGGGACGTGCGCAGCGTGACGTGGACGAGCGACGGGCGTCAGGTGCAGGGCTGGCTGGTGCTGCCTCCAGGCGCACTGGAAGCGAAGGGCCGCAAGGTGCCCATGGTGACGGTGGTGCACGGAGGGCCGGCGGCGGGGGTCACGCCGTCCTTCAGCCCGCAGACGGTGTTGCTGTCGGCGCGGGGCTACGCGGTGTTCCTGCCCAACCCGCGTGGCAGCTATGGCCAGGGGGAGGCGTTCGTGCAGGCGAACCGCCGCGACTTCGGGCACGGTGACTTTCGCGACGTGCTGGCGGGGGTGGACGCGGTGCTGGCGTCGGCGCCGGTGGATCCGGCGCGGCAGGGCATCACGGGGTGGAGCTACGGTGGCTTCCTGACGATGTGGGCGGTGACGCAGACGAAGCGCTTCCAGGCGGCGGTGGCGGGCGCGGGCATCGCGAACTGGCAGAGCTACTACGGCACGAACCACATCGACACGTGGATGCTGCCGTACTTCGGCGCGTCGGTGTACGACGACCCGGAGGCGTACGCGCGCTCGTCGCCCATCAACGCCGTGAAGCAGGTGCGCACGCCCACGCTGGTGCTGCACGGCGAGCGGGACGTGGAGGTGCCGGCGTCGCAGGGCTATGAGTTCCACAAGGCGCTCAAGGCGCTGGGGGTGAAGACCCAGCTCGTCATCTACGCGGACGAGGGCCACGGCTTCCGCAAGCCGGAGCACCAGAAGGACCGGCTCTTGCGCACGCTGGACTGGTTCGACGCGAACCTGGCGCCGGTGGTGCCGCCTCCGGCGCCGAAGGTGCGGGCGCCCTCGCGTTAGCGGACTTCAGCGGGGATGGGGGCCTTCAACGCGGGCTCCCACCGCACGGGGCCGATGAGGGGCCAGCCCTGGTCCACCACCGCGGTGGGACTCGGGCGCAGGACCCGTCCCCGGGTGTCGATGGCCAGGGGCGCGTGCTCGACTTCGCCCAGCACCCGGCCCGTGCGCAGGTCGATCCACTTGCCCATCAAGAGCACCGTGTCGCCTGCCTCGCGCAGGCCGAAGTCTTTCGACTCGCTCAGGACGCGCTTCTCCCCCGTCTCCGCATTCCACAGCCACAGTCGTCGCGTCCACGTGCCATCGGGGCTGGAGAGGTCCTCGCTCAGCAGCGCGAGCGCACCCAGGGACGTCACCGGCGTCCACTCGGTGAGCAGGGGCTGCGCGGTGCGCCGCTCCATGTCGATGACGAGGGGAAGCCACGTGTTGGGCTGGGTCTTGGATTCGACCCACGTGGAGACCAGCCGTCCATCGCGTCCGGAGAGGGTTCCGTGATTCATCAGGGTCGAGAGGGTCGTCTGCCAGCCGAGTGATTGATGGACGCTGGCGCCGTGCAACTCCAGGGGCACCATGATCTGCCGCGTGTTGCAGGCCACCAGGACCTGCTGGCGCGCTTCGTCCACGTGCAACAGCCTGGCGTTGCAACTCGCGGGGACCCAGGTCTCCCGCCGTCCTTGGGCATCCTCGAAGACGATGGAGCTGTCCGGAGCGCGGCGCAGCATGCCCTCTCCCAGGGGGTGGAGGACGTCATTGCCCTGGACGAAGGGGCCTCCGTCCACCCGACGGTAGCGGCGGATGGGCGTGTCGCCGTGATGGCTGAAGGATGACGTAGGCAGGGCCGGTCCCCGGCATGCAGCGTTGTTGGCGCGCATGGGGTTCTGCTGGGTCCAGGGCGGGTCCGGGTCGCTGTCTTCCACCATGTCGAGCATCGCCCAGTGTCCGGAGGGCACCAGCACGGCCTGCTCGATGCGTCCGCTTCCCGCGTCGAGCACGCGCTCGGTCCCTTCGCGCAGGTCGCGCACGACGGCGACGGACCTGCTCTTCTCGGGACGCAGGAAGAGCAGGTGCCGTCCGTCGCGGGAGAAGCTGGCACGGACGGGAGGCTCGGGACTCGACGGGTCGGTGGTCACCTTCAAGGCCAGTACCTTCTCTTCGCGGGTCTCCAGGTCGAGGAGCAGGAGCGTGCCGTCCCGCACCAGGGCGAGGAAGCGCCCTGTGGGGTCCGTGGCGAGCAACGCGTCGATGGGGAGGCCCGCGCCTGGTTCCAGGAAGAGGTACGTCCGCAGCGTGTCTCCAAAGAGTTCGCCATGGTTTCCGGAGGAGAGCTGGACCTGCCCATCGCCGTCGGTGTCCCTTCGCGCCTGGCAGGCGAGAAGCCACCGTCCGTCCTGCGCGGAGGCCATGAGCAGGAACGGATGCGCGGTGCCGTAGTTCGCGGAAGACGCGAAGAAGGCAGGCCCCCGGGAGGCACACGCGGACAGCATCACGGCGAGCAGCACGGGCTGGAGACGCATGCCTCGAAGCGTCGTTGATGCGAGGCTGGACCGGCAAGAGCGGGCCCCGTGTCCCGGGTGGCCGCCTCAGGGACCGCCGCGCAACCCAGGTTCGGGCGTCGCCACGAGCGAGGTGAGCACGTGGTCGCGCCACCTGCCGTCGAGCAGCAGGAAGTCGCGCGCGTAGCCCTCCACGACGAAGCCCAGGCGGCGCAGCACGGCGGCGCTGCGCAGGTTCTCCGGCAGGTGGCTGGCCTGGACGCGGTGCAGGCCCATGGCGCCGAAGGCGTAATCGCAGACGGCCTGAAGGGCCTCGGTCATCAGCCCCTTGCCTTCGTGGCGGTGGTCCAGCCCGTAGCCGATGTCCGCCGCCTGGAGGGGACCCCGCCGGATGTGCGTGAGCGCGACGCTGCCCAGCACGGGGGACGTCGGGAGGCAGCAGCATCAGGTGCAGGCGCTCGGTGGTGAGCAGGAGGGGCGACTTGTCGGTCGACATGGCGGGGCCGGACTTCAAGGGTAACGCGCTCCCGCAGATCGCGCGCGTACGAAGCGCGAACGAAAAGGTCCCCACCCGCGTGGGATGGGGACCTGGGTCCAGGTTCAAGAGCGGCGAAGCGCTGTCACTCCCCGTGGTCCATCGGCTGCTCGGGCGCCTGCTTCTGCGCGCCCCCGCCGCCGGTGCCCTGATCCGGGGCCGGGTTCTGGTGGTCGATGCCCGCGCCGTGCGGCTTCGGCTCCGTCCCGCTGCCGCCGACGCCACCGGAGCGCGTCGGCTGCGCGCCCGCCACGTTGCGCTCCACCACGATCTCCACGCGACGGTTGTTGGCGCGGCCCTCCGCCGTGGCGTTGCTCGCCACCGGCCGGTTCTCACCCATGCCCCGGATGTTGATGCGGTCCGAGGGCACACCCTGGTTGATGAGGAAGTCGCGCACGCTCTCCGCGCGCCGCTCCGACAACTGCTCGTTGTAGGTGTCCGAGCCGCGCGAGTCCGTGTAGCCCTCGATGAGCAGCGGGTTCTTCGACTCCTTGAGCGCCGTGGCCACGTCACTCAGCCGGTCGCGCGCCGCGGGCAGCAGGTCCGTTGCGTTCGTCGCGAACAGCACGCTGCCCGACAACGTCACCACCGTGCCGCGCGCCTCCTCCCGCACCTTCACGTCCTTGTCCTGCAACTGCGTCAGCGCCTGGGACGCGCGCTGTTCGGCCTGGAGCCGCGCCTGGCGCTCCTGCTCCAGTTGCTGCGTGCGCTGCTGCAACTCCTGGTTGAGCTGCGCCATCCGCTGCGCCTCCGCCTCCTGCTGCTGGCGTGTCTGCGCATCCGCCGTGCGCAGGCGGTCGGCTTCCTGCTGGCGCTGGGCGTCGTACTGCTGCCGCTGCTGCTCGTATTGCAGGCGCTGCTGTTCGTACCTCGCGCGCTCCTCCTCCTGCTGCTTCGTGAGCGTCTGCGCGCGCGCCTCCTGCTGCTGGCGCAGGGCCGCTTCCGCCTGGGCCCGCTGCTGCGCGGCCAGGTCCGCCTGCCCCCGGGCCTCCGCGATCTCCGCCTTGCGCAGGGCCACGTACGCCAGCGACCGCGTCTTCACCGAACCATCGCTCTCGGCGTACTCGTTCTCCGCCTCCTGCAACGCGGCCCTCGCCGCCGCCACGTCCGCGGGGCGCTCGCGGCCCTCGGGACTGCGGGCCACCTCGTGGTACGCCGAACGTGCCGCGGTCAGCTCACTGGGGGGCGAACTGTGAGCGCACCCCACCGTGAGCGCGGAGGCTCCCGCGAATGCCAACCATCCGAATTTCCAACGCTGCATGACGCTCTCCTCACAGACACAAAGGGATGGAACTCAAGGCTGACCACGACGCATGGACTCGAGCTGCTCGGAGGTCCGTCGCGCCTCGTTCCGCATGGGCACCGCGCGGGCCAGCGCCGACGCGAGGTCCGCGTCCGCCGCGGCCTGACGGAAGCGCAGCTCCGCGGCCTCCTGCTCACCTTCCTGGATCAACCGCTCCCCATCGGAGATCTGCTGCCGGGCGAACTCCAGGTGCCTCGCGGCCTCCGGGATGTTGGGGGCCTGTGAGTTCTCAGCCGAGCGCAGGGCCGCTTCGGCCTGGACGCGTTGCTGATGGGTGGCGGTGGTAATGACCTGCTTGCCTGCGCAACCAACGGTGGCGAAGCAGAGCAGGGCAGCGGCGAACAGCTTCGGGCGCATGGGTCACCTCAAGCCGGGTGGGTGGAATGCTGGGACGCACCGGCGGCCCAGGGGGAGTCGGTTCAGAAAATGGGGGGCCTGCGTCCACTCGGCATCGGCGACCCATTCCCGACAAGCTCGCTGGCCTAGGGGGTTGACAGGCGTTGTGTAGGGAACGAGGCGCACAGGCAGGAGAAGCCCCGCCCCTTCGTCCCTGGCTGTCCAGACGCACGGGCTGCTGGCCGCAGGGCGGAAGGGACGCTAGAGGGGGAACATGCGCCTGCACCTCGTGGACGGCACGTATGAGCTGTATCGGGCCCACTATTCGCCCCGACCGGGCACCACCTCGCCGGACGGGCGCGATGTGAAGGCCACGGCGGGGGTGATGGATTCCCTGCTCGCGCTGTTGCACGACGAGACCGAGGCCGTGACACACGTGGCGGTGGCCTTCGACAACCCCATCCGCTCGTTCCGCAACGACCTGTTCGCCGGCTACAAGGGCGACGAAGGCGTGCCGCCAGAATTGCGCGCGCAGTTCAACCTGGTGGAGCACGCGGTGGAGGCGCTGGGCGTGCGGGTGTGGTCCATGAAAGACCACGAGGCGGACGACGCGCTCGCCACGGCGGCGGCGCGCTTCGCCGGTGAGGTGGAGCAGGTGCGGCTGCTCACGCCGGACAAGGACCTGGGCCAGTGCGTGCGGGGCCAGCACGTGGTGCAGGTGGACCGGCGGCAGCAGAAGGTGATGGACGCGGAGGCGGTGAAGGCGAAGCTGGGCGTGGCGCCCGAGAGCGTCCCGGACCTGCTCGCGCTGATGGGCGACGACGCGGACGGCATCCCCGGCCTGCCGGGCTTCGGGGCGAAGGGCGCGGCGACGGTGCTCCAGGCGTACGGGCACCTGGAGGCCATCCCGGACAGCGCGGCGGAGTGGACCGCGAAGCCCCGGGGGGCGGACAAGCTGGCGGCGACGCTGAAGGCGCACCGTGAGGACGCGCGGCTGTACCGGACGCTGGCCACCCTGGTGGAGGACGCGCCGCTGCCGGGCACGAAGTCGCTCTCGGACCTGGAGTGGAAGGGCGTTCCGGAGGCGCGCTTCAAGGCGTTCTGTGAAGGATTGGGATTCAAGACCCTTCAGCGCCGGCCGAAGCGCTGGGCGGTCTGACGAGGAAGCCATGAGCATCGAATTGAAGCCGCCGTCGTCGGATGACTGGGTTCCCACGCTGGAGGACACGCCCTTCACGCGCATGGGAGGCGAGGCGGCGGTCCACGCCCTGGCGGAGGCCTTCTACGACGTGATGGACGCGGAGGAGCCGGCGCTCGCGCACGTCCACGAACTGGATGCGCAGGGCAAGGTGAACCGGGGCACGCGCGAGCGCTTCGGCATGTTCCTGGTGGGCTGGCTGGGCGGGCCGCAGCACTACAGCGCGACGCACGGGCACCCCCGGTTGCGCATGCGCCACGGCCATGTGCCGGTGGACCTGTCCATGCGGGATGCGTGGCTGCGCTGCATGCACAAGGCGATGGACCGCCAGGGCGTCACGGGCGGCCTGCGCCGCTTCCTGGACGACCGTTTCGCCCACACGGCGAACTTCCTGCGCAACACGGAAGGGTGAGGCTCCACGGGTCCTGGCTCGGCGGTGGATGTCCCCGTCCTGGCGTAGAATCCCGCCATGCGCACGCAGTCGCGGCCACGACCTCCGCATCCTGACTCCGCTTCCGACATGGAGGCCGTGCCCAACCCGTCCCCGTCCGTCGACGACCTCGTGCCCCTGTTCGAACAGGCGCTGGCGGATGCCACCAGCGCATCGAGCAGCCGCCAGGTCGGGGCCCTCAATGCCAGCATCGAACGGATGAGCCGGACGGAGGACCCGGGGAAGCTCGCGCCCGTCCTGCACGCGCTCCTCGCGAAGGACGGGGTGAACCGGCTGGTGGACGAAGAGGGCGTGCCCGTCGGCATCGCCGCCACCCGGGCGCTGCTGGCGCTGTCCTATCCGCACCCGCTGGAGGTCTCTCCGGAGCGGTTGGAGTCCCTGCGCCAGTTCGACGACTTCATCGTGCCCCCGGCCCCGAGCGGCAAGCTGTTCTTCGTGCTGGCGGTGGCGGCCCTGTTCCAGGGGTTCTTCTTCGTCATCTCGCATGACGGCCCCTCCTTCCAAGGGCTCAGCGCGGACGCCCTCGCGGCGATGGATCCGGCGTCCCTGCCGCCCCCCACTGACTGGGAGCGCGTGAAGGCGGGCCTCGCCCCCCTCTGGCCTGTCGTGAAGCACGCGGTGCCGTGGATCCAGTTCATCGCCAGTGCCCTGGGCGGGCTCTTCGCGGTCGCCCTCGCGGACACGGCCCGGGCGCGGCTCCTGGCCCGGCGCGGGTTCCTGGTGCTGGGGAACCTGGGGCTGGCGGGGGCACTCCTGTTGCCATTGCATGAAGCCCAGCCCCTGGGGATGTTGGCCTCCGCCGTAGGGGCGTTGCTCGTGGCGCAGCACCTGCCGAAGCCCATCGACCGACGGATCGCTTGAGCCCTCGCCTGCCGGGCGGTGGCCAGACAGAGTCGTCGTTCCCACCCTCTCCTTCTCACCAGCAGGGGCCCGCTGCTCAAGGCCACGGGCCCGGACGGGGGTTGGGACAGATGCGCTCGAACAATGATGTCTGGAAGGCGGCGGGCTTTGGGGTGCTGGCGGGGATGCGGGCCATGACGGCGCCCGCGTTCCTCGCGGCTTCGCTGTCGAACAAGCCAAGCCGCGTCCTGAAGAAGGCCCTGCCCGGCCTCACGTCGCGCAAGACGGCCCGCAAGCTGGGGCTGCTGGCGTTTGGCGAGATGGTGGGGGACAAGTCGCCCAAGGCGCTGCCGCGCATCAACCCCAAGGTCATCGCGGGCCGCATCATCGCGGGGGCCATCACCGGCGCCGCCGTGTCGCGTGAGCGCAAGGGCGCGAAGGTCGGACTGGCGCTCGTCGGCGCCGCAGCGGCCATCGCCTCCAGCTACTTCTTCTACGGCTTCCGCACGCTCGCGTCGGACAAGCTGAAGGTGCCCAACCTGCTCGCGGGCCTCATCGAGGACGGCCTCGCGCTGGCGCTGGGCTCACGCCTGTCGGGCCAACTGCGTTAGCGGCTGCCCGGCTCACCCTGGCGTCTTGCCAGCGGTGAGCCGCGCCTCCAGTCGCTCCAGCACCGCGTGCTCCGCCCGCGCCCGCTCGGCCAGGGGCGCGAAGAGCAGCCGCGAGCGCAGGCCCATGCCTTCGGTCAGCTCGAACTTGCGCAGGTCCTCCGGCAGCGCGAGCAGCACCTCGCCCAGCGGTCGCACCCGGTGCAGTTGGTAGGAGCCCGCGGCCTCCAGGGCTCGCACCACGTCGGCTTCGGGTTCCGCGCGGTCCAGGGCTTCGCGGGCCTTCTTCTCGTACCGGAGCCCCGCCTCCACGCGCTCCTCCAGGTCCGCGAGCACCGCGGCCGAGGTGCGCTGGGCCTCCCTCAGGAGCCGCAGCGGATCCAACGCCCGCTCCACACGGCGCCGCACCGCCGGAGACGGAGCCCGCGCGCGTCCCTCCACCCGGGACAGCACCGCGTCGCGGTAGCTCGCCGCGAAGCAGACCACGAACAGCGCCTCCTCCAGCGGTGCCCGTTCGCGCGCGGCCAATCCCTCCGACAGCGAACCCAGGCCCTCGCCGGTGAGCACATACCGGCGTCCCCGAGGCAGTCCCTTCACCGCCGCGCCCGTGCTGGCCTCCGCATGGCCGCCGCGCACCAGCCGCTCCAGCGTCCGCCGCACCTGCGTCAGGTCGATGTCCTGCGAAGGCCGGGTGACGTCGTGCTCCACCCAGTTGGTGAAGAGCAGGAAGAAGAAGCGCACGTCCGACACGCGGAAGCCGCCGGACCGGGCCCCGGCCCCATGCGCCGCGAGCAGCGCCGCCTGCACGAAGGTCGCCTGCGTGTCGATGTAGCCCAACCGCGCCGTCAGGGTGCTGTTCCGCGTCATGCCCGGAAGGATGCCAGCCCCCGTCGCCGCCGTCGCCTTCCTCCCAGATGACAGTGTCTTTTCGACAGGGTGAGGGCAGGGGCGAGGGCCCGTGGACACCTTCGTTACGTGTTCCGCGAGCGAGCGGTGGCACACTGGCGCCCCCCGCTTCTTTCGTGAGGTTGTGCCATGGCCAGCTCGCGTCGGCAGTTCCTGACCCACACCGTGATTGGACTCGCGAGCGCCACCGCCTCCGCGGCCCCCGACGCGGGCACGTCCGCGCCCGCTGGCGCACCGCCCACCTTCGGCGCCGGTCCCACGGTAGGGCCGGAGGTCAGCCCCGCCACCTTGGCGGAGGCGGAGAAGCTGATGCAGGTGCAGCTCACGCCCGCCGAGCGCACCCAGGCCGCGGGCAACTGGCGCGTGTCCATGGCCCCGCTGCACGAGCGCCGCACCGGCCCCCGCAAGCTCGCGCTGGAGTCCACGCTGGCGCCCGCCTCGCAGTGGAACCCCAGGCTGCCGGGACAGCCGGAGGTACGCCCCTCGCCGGCCCGCTTCATCCGGAGCCGCGACGCGAAGACGCCCCTGCCCACGAAGGAAGAGGACATCGCCTTCGCGCCGCTCACGCAGTTGTCCCGCTGGGTGGAGTCGCGCGCCATCACCTCGGAGCGCCTCACGCAGCTCTACCTGGAGCGCCTGAAGCGCTTCGATCCGAAGCTCCAGTGCGTCATCACCCTGACGCCGGAACTGGCGCTCGCCCAGGCCCGTCAGGCGGACAAGGACATCGCGGCGGGGAAGTACAAAGGCGCGCTGCACGGCATCCCCTGGGGGGCCAAGGACCTGGTGGACACCGCGGGCATCCGCACCACCTACGGCGCCGAACCCTTCCGCGACCGGATCCCCACGACAGACGCCACCGCCGTGGACCGTCTGCACAAGGCAGGCGCCGTGCTGGTGGCGAAGCTGAGCCTGGGCGCGCTGGCGCTCAATGACATCTGGTTCGGCGGTGAGACGAAGAACCCGTGGCTTCCGGAAGAGGGCTCCTCGGGCAGCAGCGCGGGTCCGGGCGCGGCGACGGCGGCGGGACTCGTGGGCTTCTCGCTGGGCAGTGAGACGGGCGGCAGCATCGTGTCGCCCGCCATGCGCTGTGGCATCACCGGACTGCGCCCCACCTTTGGCCGCGTGCCGCGCACCGGCGCGATGACGCTGTGCTGGTCGCTGGACAAGCTGGGGCCCATGACGCGAGGCGTGGAGGATTCGCTGCTGGTGCTCGCCGCGCTGAACGGTCCGGACGCGGGCGACGTGTCGACGGTGCACGCGAAGCTCGACTTCGACGCGAACGCGGGCGTGAAGGGCCTGCGCGTGGGCTACGTGCCGGGGTGGATGAAGGAGAACCCCGCCACCGACGTGGACCGCGCGGCGCTGGAGGCGCTCAAGGGTCTGGGGATGACGCCCGTGGAGGTCCAGTTCCCCGACTGGCCCTACTCCGCCCTCAACGTCATCCTCTTCGCGGAGGCCGCCGCCGCCTTCGAGGACCTCACGCTCAGCCACGGCGTGGACGCGCTGAAGATGCAGGTGCCCGACGCATGGCCCAACCTCTTCCGCCAGTCGCGCTTCCTGTCCGCCGTGGACTTCGTGCAGGCGGACCGCCTGCGCCGCAAGGTGGCCCAGGAGATGGCCCGCGTCATGTCCCAGGTGGACGTGCTGCTCGTGCCCTCCCTGCGCGACGAAGCCCTCACCATCTCCAACCACACGGGCCATCCGTCCCTCACGCTGCGCACCGGCTTCGTGGAGGTGTCCAAGGCCCGCAGCGACTGGGCTCCGGACCCCAAGCGCCCCATGCCCACCTTCGCCACCCCGCGCCGGGTCCCCCACGGCGTGACGCTCATCGGGCAGCTCTTCGATGAAGGCACCCTGGGCCGCGTGGGCATCGCCCTGGAGCGCGCGTCCGGCGTCGCGAAGGAGCGCCCGTCCGGCTTCTAGGCCCACTCCGATTCATTTGACAGGTCAGTCCAGAATCCGTAGATCTCCGGCATGGCTCGCACGAAAGAGTTCGACCGCGATGAGGCCGTCCGGCGGGCCATGACCGTGTTCTGGGAGCAGGGCTACGAGGCGACGTCCACGGAGGACCTGCTGCGCGCCATGGGCATCGGGCGCCAGAGCATGTACGACACCTTCGGGGACAAGCACGGCCTCTACCTGGAGGCCGTGCGCCTCTACCAGGCCGAATACAGCGCCAACCTGATGGAGTGCCTGCACTCCAAGGCGTCACCGCTGGCCTCCATCCGGGAGTTCCTCCTCACCATCCCCAACGGCAGCCCGAAGGAACGCGCCCGGGGCTGCTTCTCGGTGAACGCCACCACGGAGCTGGCGCACCTGGATCCGGAGGTCGCCTCGCTGCTCAAGGCCAACGTGGGTCCGGAAGTCATGACGCGCGCCGTGCGCGAGGCCCAACAGAAGGGGGAGCTCAACCCCCGGATGGATCCCCGCGTCACCGCGAACTTCCTGCTCGCCACCACCGCGGGCCTGCGCGTGAGCGCCAAGGCGGGTGTCCCACCCGAAGCCCTCCGCGACGTCGTGGACTTCACCATCGCGGGCCTCAAGGCCCGGTAACCTTCCCGCCGCTTTCGTCGAAGACCCCGTGCCGTCTTCGCATGCCTGTGTCTGGATTGTTCAGTCAAGAATCGCCGCAAAGGGAGTCCACACCATGTCGATGAGTCACTACTACCTGCTGGGCCGCTCGGGGTTGCGGGTCAGTCCCCTCTCGCTGGGGACGATGACGTTTGGAAAGGACGGGCCGTACGGCGGCGTCTGGGGTTCGACGGACGAGGTCTCCCGGACGCTGTTCGACCGCTACCTGGACGCGGGCGGCAACTTCATCGACACCGCCGACCTATACACCTACGGCACCAGTGAGACGCTGCTGGGGAAGTTCATGGCGGAGCGGGGCGGGCGGGACCGCATCGTGCTGACGAGCAAGTACAGCTACAACAGCACCACCCCGGGGGACCCCAACGCCGGGGGCAACGGCCGCAAGAACATGATGCGCGCGGTGGACGCGTCGCTGCGCCGGCTGCGCACCGACTACATCGACCTGTACCTGCTGCACACCTGGGACCGCATCACCCCGGCGGAGGAGGTCGTCCGCACGTTCGACGACCTCGTGCGCGCGGGGAAGATCCGCTACGCGGGCCTGTCCGACGTGCCGGCCTGGTACGCGGCGCGCGCGCAGACCTGGGCGGAGGCCCACGCGCTGACGCCGCTCATCAACCTACAGCTCCAGTACTCGCTGATCGAGCGGACCCTGGAGCCGGAGTTCGGGCCGCTGGCGCAGACGCTGGGCATGGGCATCACCGCCTGGAGTCCGCTGGGCATGGGCCTGCTGTCCGGCAAGTACAAGCCCAGCGAAGGACAGCTCCACGGCGAAGGCCGGCTCACGTCGGCGGTGGGAGGCGACAAGATGGGCCTGTTCACCGAGCGCAACTGGGCTGTGGTCGCCACGGTGGAGAAGGTGGCGAAGGAGCTGGGCCGGGAGATGTCGCAGGTGGCGCTCAACTGGGTCTCGACGCAGCCCGGGGTGGGCTCGGTCATCATCGGCGCCAGCTCCGTGAAGCAGCTCGACAGCAACCTGGCCGCGCTGGACTTCACCCTGCCTCCCGAGCTGCGCCGGCAACTGGATGCGGTCAGCGCGCCGCCGTCCGTCCCGTTCCCGCACTCCATGTTCGCCATCCCCCACCAGTTCGACCTGAACGGCCGGGCCGCGGTGGGTGACAAGCCCGAGGGCTACACGTCCCCGGTCTTCGTGGGCCCGCCCCCCACGGTCGGCTAGGACACGTCCGTCCCCTCCATCAGGGTGGGAGGGACGAACGGGCAGCGTCTCCAGGGCACTGTGTTTTGGAGACGCGCACGGCCACCTTCCGCGCCAGTCAAAGCCGTGGGGGTGGTATGTCTTTGAGACCGTCGGGAGTGAAGCTGTGGTGGATGCTGGCGCTGCTGGTGGCGCCCGTGGCCCATGCCTTCAATGACGCGGACGCGGTGCGGGTGTTGACCTTCGCCCGCGCGCAGTTGGGCGACACCACGGCGGAGATGCCGAACGTCAACCGCTCTCCCAAGTCCTCGCTGTCCAACGGGACGTGGACGACGGTGGGCAACACGGACCGCATCGCGTGGACCCAGGGCTTCTTCCCCGGGAGCATGTGGTTCATGTACCAGGTCGCGGGCGAGCCCTACTGGAGGGACCGCGCGGACCTGTGGACGCGACCCCTGGAGGTCCAGAAGACGAACACGGAGACCCACGACCTGGGCTTCAAGATGCAGTTGAGCTACGGCAATGCCTGGCGGCTCACCGGGAACACGTACTACCGCGACGTGCTGCTCGCCTCCGCCGGGTCGCTGGCCACGCGCTACAACAGCACCCTCGGTATCATCGATTGTTGTGATTGGAACCCGGCCTGGGACATCCCGCTCGTCACCGACACGATGGTGGACATCGAGCTGCTGCTCTGGGGCGCGCAGAATGGCGGCCCGGCGGTGTGGCGCACCATGGCCGTGAACCACGCGCTCAAGACGCTCGCGGACGCGGTGCGTCCGGACGGCAGCTCGTACCACTACGTGGACTACCGGGCGAACGGCACCATCCGTTCGCGCGGCACGTTCCAGGGCTACTCCAGCACCTCCACCTGGGCGCGCGGACAGGCGTGGCTCATCTACGGCTACACCATGGTGTACCGCTACACGGGCGATGCCCGCTTCCTCGCGGCGGCGCGCAAGGTGACGGACTACTACCTGGCGAACCTGTACGGGGACCGCGTGCCCAACTGGGACTTCAACGCGCCCAGCCGGTACAAGGACTCGTCCGCCGCGGCCGCCGTCGCCTCGGCCCTGCTGGAGTTGAGCGGCCTGGAGACGGACGCCGCCCGGCGCACGACCTACCGCGCCGCCGCGCTGGCGATGCTCGACTCGCTGGCGTCGCCCGCGTACCTGGCGCAGGGCACCAACAGCCCGGGTCTGCTCCTGCACGGCGTGGGCAACCTGCCCGCGAACCAGGAGATCAACGTCAGCCTCATCTACGGCGACTACTACTTCCTGGAAGCCCTGATGCGCTTCAACGCGCGTCCGAACTACCCCTGGTATTCGAAGCTGTCCCTGCCCCGTGGCCAGCACCTGCTGGGCACCACCAACACGGGCATCCGCAACGTGGAGTTCGACCTCACACCCCTCGCATCCAACCTCAGCGGCGGGGTCGTGGGCTGGACGGACAGCTCCACGGAGGTCACGGCCTTCACCCGGCTGAACATGGCGGTGCGCATGAGTGAGGACGGCATCTTCCAGGTGCGCAACGGCGCGGGCTGGTCGTGGATCCGCCGGGTGCCGTATGTGAATGGCCAGACGTACCACTTCCGCATGAACGTGGACCTGAACGCCCGGCGCTACACCGTCTGGGTGACGCCGCCCGGCGCCGTGGAGGTCCTGCTCGTGGATCGCGTCGCCTTCCGCTCGGACGGGCCGGCCATCAACGACCTGGGTCGCGTGGCGGTCATCTCCACCGTGGTGGACAGCGACTTCCGCGTGACCAGCCACCGTGTCTACGCACCCGGCCAGACGGGCAACGTGGCGCTCGCGCCGCAGGCCCCGCTGCCCGAGGCCCTGTGGCGGGAACTGGACGCTCCCGAGCGGCCCCTGGCCATGCCCGGTTCGTCCGAGCGCTGACGTGAATGCGTTGCCTGGCGGTCTGCTCAGCATCAGGAGCAGGCCGCCGGGGGTGCATCCGGGCCTGGGGGCGATTACATCCGCCGGGTGATGAACCTGGACCTCTTTCCTCCGGAGCCTCCTCCTCGCCGCCCCTCGGGCCCCGGTCCGCTGGACCGGTTGCTCAAGGTGTCGCGCATCTACCTGGAGCCGGCGGTGGAGGAGCACGCGCGCGGGCGGGAGATCCTGGCGCGCTTCCCGGACGCGGAGCGGGTGGAGGTGGCCTCCCACCAGAACATCCCAGGTCTGTTCGGCAACGCCGGCAACGTGGAGGCGTGGAACCGCATCAAGGGCAGCACGCTGGTGCTGGGCGTGAAGAAGACGCTGTCCTTCATCGCCAACGACCGGAGCTCGGACTTCATCGCGCCCTCGACCGCGAACGGGTGCGTGATGGCGTGCGCGTACTGCTACGTCCCGCGCAACAAGGGCTATGCGAATCCCGTCACCGTGTTCGTGAACATCGACGGCATCGCGGCGGCCCTCCGCCGGCACGCGCACAAGCGGGGGCCCAAGCGGGTGGCCAACACCGTGGATCCGCGTGATTGGGTCTACGACATCGGCTGCAACAGCGACTGCTCCGCGGATGCCGCCCTCAGCGACAACGTGAAGGACCTGGTGCACCTGTTCACCACGCTGCCCAACGCCAAGGGCAGCTTCGCCACCAAGCTGGTCAACCGCGAGCTGCTCACCTACACGCCCAAGGGCAGGACGCGCGTGCGCTTCAGCCTGATGCCCCACGCGCAGGCGAAGCTGCTGGATGTGCGCACGGACCCCATCGCGGAGCGCATCGCCGCCATCGACGACTTCGTGGCCGCCGGCTACGAGGTGCACCTCAACTTCTCACCGGTGGTCCTCCAGGAGGGGTGGCAGGACGCCTACGCGGAGTTGTTCCAGCAGGTGGATGCCGGCATCGGGAAGGCGGCGAAGGCGCAGCTCGCGTGTGAGATCATCTTCCTCACGCACAACGCCGGCCTGCACGAGGTGAACCTGCGCTGGCATCCGAAGGCGGAAGCCGTGCTGTGGACCCCGGAGACGCAGGAGACCAAGGTGTCCCAGGGCGGCGGCGTCAACGTGCGCTACCGCACCGGCTTCAAGGGACGCCACGTGGCGGAGTTCCAGGACCTGCTCGCCCGGCACCTGCCGTACTGCCGCGTGCGGTACGCCTTCTAGCCACCGTGGGAACTCGCGCCCGCGTGGCGCCCCGACCCTCAGGTGTCGAAGCGGAAGGCGGTGCCGCTGGCGGAAGGCCGCTTCGCGAACTGGAGACAGAAGCGATTCAGCGCTTCATAGGGGGCCGTGGGCAGGACGTCCCGGAACTCCAGATGGGTCACGAGGCAGAAGAGCGTGACCTCCAGGTAGCTCAGGTCCCGCTCGGGCGGGAGGGCGGCGAGCGCCGCGCTCGCGTTCTGCTCCAGCCACGCCATCATGTTGAGCAGGGACTCGCGCAGCTTGCGCGCATGGGGCGTGCCCTCACCGGCACCGGCCATTTTCTCCATGACCAGCGTCACCTCCGTCGCCATGGCTTGCAGGGTGAGCTCCTGCATGTTCGCCAGCAGCGGCACGTCCAGGGCCTCCGGCCACACCACCCGGGGCCTGGAGTTCGATTGCCGCCAGAGCTCACGGGAGACATTGAGCGCGCCGAACCAGACGCCTCGGGAGGTCTTCAGGACGGGAATCCGCAGCGCGGGGTTGCCGCCATAGTCCGCCGGATCCGTGGACAGGAGGTCTCGCACTGTCTGGAAGGAATGGTCGACGTGCAGCTCCGCCGCGAAGAGCCGGGCAATGCGCGTGAAATGCGAGCTTGAACGGCCGATGATGACGGGCTTGTCGAGCGTGGACATGGAGGCCCTCCGAGCGGAATCGCGTGGCAGGCTACCGCACCTCGGGCGGAAGGGGCGTTGTATGGCCGCGGCCGCCTCGCGTTGGATTAGATTCCTGCCATGAATCTCATCCCGGACGAGAGGCCGTCTCCCACACAGCAGCTCCATGCGGCAATCACTGCCTACTGGCGCACCCAGGTCATCGGCACCGTGGCCCGTCTGGGGATCGCGGACCTGCTCGCGACAGGCGCCCGCGACAGTGATTCGCTGGCGGCCGAGCTCGGCGTCCACCCGGGCGCCTTGTTCCGGCTGATGCGAGGCGGCATCTCCGCCGGCATCCTGGAGGCCGTCTCCGAGCGGACCTTCGCCCTGACACCCATGGGGGAAGGACTGCGCTCGAACGTCCCTGGCTCGCTGCGGGAGATGGCCATCACGCAGAGCGCCCCGTCGCACTGGTTGCCCTGGGGCTTGCTCCCCGAGGCCATCCGCACCGGAAGGTCACCGGTGCAGGCCGCCCTCGGCTCGGACATCTGGGGACACTTCGCCCGGCATCCCGAGGAGGCGGAGCACTTCGCCCAGGCCATGGGCAACATGTCCGGCTTGGTGGCCAGCGAAGTGACGCAGCACCTCGACTTCGCCCCCTTCGCCCGCGTGGCGGACATTGGAGGAAGCCACGGCGAACTGCTCGCGCAGGTGCTGCGCGCCCATCCCTCCTGCCGGGGCATCCTCTTCGACCTGCCCCAGGTCGCCGAAGGCGCGAAGGCGGTGCTGGAATCGCGAGGACTCGCCAGCCGGGTGGACGTGGTGGCCGGCAGCTTCTTCGAGCCCGGCATGCCCTCCGCCGAAGCCTACCTGCTCAAACACATCCTCCATGACTGGGAGGATGACGCCTCGCTCACCCTGCTGCGCCGGCTCCACGAGGCCGCCCCCTCCGGGGCCCGACTCTTCGTGGTGGAGCTGGTGATTCCAGACAACCGCAATCCAGACCCGACCCACCTCATCGACCTCAACATGTTGGTGGTCGCCGACGGGCGCGAGCGCACCACGGACGAATTCCGCGCGCTGCTCGCCGCGACCTCCTGGACGGTGGAGCGCATCCTCCCCACCCGGGCCGGGGTCAGCATCATCGAGGCGGTGAAGGCCTGAGCGCTTGAACCCTCGAACGGTAGGCACAGCCGCCTTGCCACCCGGGGCCGCATGGGCTGCCATTGCGTTGAAAGCACGACAGAACATTTACCTGGGGATTTTCTCGCCTTTTCCCAAGCCTTTCCGCCGCGACCCCCTTGGATTTCGAGGGGTTACGGCGGGCGGACATGATCCACCCAGGACTTGTAGTGAAAGCTGGATAGTCTGCGAGTCTGGCGGAAACAATCCGCAAGAATCCAGGACGATAAAGGGAACAAGGCTTCAAGAAACCCCGCCCCATTCCGCGGAG
>SECN01000140.1 GCA_004173515.1 Myxococcaceae bacterium
CGTCTATCTGGTGGCGGGAGGGTTGCTGGGGCTCGCCGCGTCAGCACCGACGCGGCGAGCCCCAGCAACCCTCCCGCCACCAGATAGACGACCGCCACGCGCAGGACGACGCCCGGCAACAGCGGACGCACCGCCGCCGCGAGCGCCGCGTAAGGACCGTCCAGCGGGATGTCCACGCCCACGACCCCGGCCTTGAGCAGCCAGGCCGTCTCGGCGGCGAACAACAGGAGCCCCAGCAGACAGCCCAGGGCCAGGCGCCCCGAACCGGCGCGGAGGAAGGAGGCGACGGACCGCACGGACATGGTCTCTGCGTCTACTCCGTCCGGGCATTCCCTGGCCACGTCTGTATTCCACCGGTCTTTCGGGAACTCCCCGACGTGCGTCGCCATCCCACTCGTTGCAAGATGACTTCGGAATGTTCCAGGCCGACGCTTCCGTCGGTCGGGGGGACCGCTTGCCTTCCACCACCACGCCCAGCGACAGCCTCCAACAGTCCGTACGCCGCGCGCTCGACGTGGAGCGTCAATCCAATGGGCGCCACCTGGCCTGGGTCCGCCTGGGCGCGGTGAGCGTCCTGTTCGGGATGGCCGTCTACCTGGGCCGTGGCCGCGACCTGCACGACTGGGACGTCTACCTGGGGCCGTTCGCGCTGTACCTGGTCTGCACCTCCGTCGTCGCCGTGGCCGTGACGGCCTCCTCGCGCATCGCCCGCTGGGCCTCCCTGTCCGTGGCGTTCGTGGACGTGCCCGCCGTGTACTGGCTCCAGCACCTGGCCCTGCCCGTGTCGCCCTCACCGGGCGGCGTGGCCGGCTTCACCCTGGGCATCTTCGCGGCGCTGGTGCTGCTGTCCGCGCTGAGCCTGCGCCGGCCCGTGATGCTGCTCGTCACCGCCATCGCCGTCGTCGCGGAGGTGGCGCTCCAGCGCGAGGCCGCCATCGGCGGTGGCGCCCAGGTCGCCGGCGCCGTGATGCTGGCCATGACGGCGGCGGGCGCGGCCCGGCTGCTCCAGCGGATCCGCACGCTGTCCGCCGCGGTCACGAACGAGGAGCTCCAGCGCGCGCGCCTGGGCCGCTACTTCTCCCCCGCCGTCGCCGAACGCCTCCAGGACCGCGACTCCCCCGCCCCGGAGCTGCGCGAGGTGTCCGTGCTGTTCGCGGACATCCGCGACTTCACCTCCCTGAGCGAACGGCTGCCCCCCGAGCAGGTGGTCACCATCCTCAACGAGTACTACGGCCGCATGGTGGAGGTGGTGTTCCGCCACGGCGGCACGCTCGACAAGTTCATCGGGGACGCACTCATGGTGTACTTCGGCGCCCCGCTGCCGGACGCGCACCATGCCCGCAGCGCCACCCGCTGCGCCCTGGAGATGGTGCGCGAGCTGGAGGCCGTCAACGCCGAGCGCGCTGCCCGGGGAGAGCCGGGCCTGCGCATGGGCGTGGGCGTCCACTCCGGCCCCGTGGTGCTGGGCAACATCGGTTCGCCCTTCCGGCGCCTGGAGTACACCGCCATCGGCGACACGGTGAACCTGGCCAACCGCATCGAGCGGCTGACCAAGGGCTTCGGGGTCGCCGTGCTCGTCTCCCAGGCGACCCGAGACCGGGCCGGTGACGCCTTCCACTACGCCCCCGCCCCCGTGGCCATCGTCCCCGGCAAGAGCCAGCCCGTGGTGACCTTCGTCCCCTACACCGACGAGCAGGCGCCAGCGCAGGGAGCGGGTGCCGCCGCCTGAGCGTCGCCGCCTGCCCGTGACCAGGCAGGGGGTGGATCGCGACGCGGGCTACTGGGCCACCTAAGTGGCCTACATGGTTGAGGGTTTACGTTGACGCCCCCCGCGAACGGTCCTTATAAAGCCGCGGTTTCCTCTGTCGTTATTCGAGGCCCCCCTTGAGCATTTTCGCGTTGGACCGGGTCGCCGCCCAGTTTCCCGAGGCGGTCGCGGAGCGCTATGTGGACCGCGCTGGCGGAGCCTGGGCCGTCATCCATGCGGAGTGGCTGCCGAAGGTCGCCACGTTCCTGAAGATGGATCCCGAGCTGGACTTCAAGCTGTTCGGCTCCGCGGACGCCGTGGACCGCCTGCACCTGGCGGAGAACGATCCGCGCTTCGAGATCGTCTACTTCCTGTACTCGCTCAGCCGGAAGGAGCACGTGCGCCTGAAGGTGCGCGTCACCGAGACCCGGCCTGAAGTGCCCTCCCTGGCGGCGGTGTACCGAGGCGCCAACTGGTGGGAGCGCTTGGCGTTCGACTTCTACGGCATCCGCTTCACGGACCACCCGGACCTGCGCCGCATCCTGCTGTACGACGAGTTCCAGGGCCACCCCCTGCGCAAGGACTACGCGCTGCGCGACCGGCAGCCGCTGATCCCCGAGCGCCCCATCAAGGACATCTTCCGCGGCCCCGGCACCAGCGGCGTCGCCTGACGAGACCTCCCATGGCCGACAGCCACAACACCGACGCGACGAAGCCCTTCAACCCCGACACGGATGGGTTCGCCCACGAGGAGTCGGAGCTCGAAGCCCACCTCCAGTCGAAGCACATGGTCATCAACATGGGCCCGTCCCACCCGGCCACGCACGGCACCGTGCGGCTGAAGGTGGAGCTGGAGGGAGAGACGATCGTCAAGATCGATCCGGAGATCGGCTTCCTCCACCGCGGCTTCCAGAAGAGCTGCGAGAACGTCACCTGGACGCAGTGCCTGCCGTACACGGACCGGCTCAACTACCTGTCCGCGATGATGAACAACTTCGGGTTCCTCAACGCCGTGGAGAAGCTCATCGGCCTGGAGATCCCCGAGCGCGCCCAGTACATCCGCGTCATCGGCAGTGAGCTGCACCGGCTCACCGACCACCTGACGTGCGTGGGCGCCACCGGCCTGGAGATGGGCGGCTTCGCGCCGTTCCTCTACGGCATGGAAGCGCGCGAGCTCATCCAGGACCGCGTCACGGAGCTCACCGGCGCGCGCCTCACCACCAGCTTCGGCCGCGTGGGTGGCATCAACCGCGACCTGCCCGAAGGCTGGATCGCGAAGGTCCACAAGACCCTCAACCGCACGGAAGAGCTGCTCCAGGAGATGGACGGGCTGCTCACGCGCAACCGCATCTTCGTGGACCGCACCAAGGGCACCGGCATCATCTCCGCCGCGGACGCCATCGACTACGGCTGGACGGGCCCCGCGCTGCGCGCGTGCGGCGTGGACCACGACCTGCGCAAGACGCACCCGTACTGGGTCTACGAGCGCTTCAACTTCGAGTCCGTGGTCGGCGAGCACGGCGACAACTACGACCGCTACCTCGTGCGCCTGGAGGAGATGCGGCAGTCCATCAGCATCCTGCGCCAGGCCATCGACACCATCCCGGCCGGCCCCATCATCGTGGACGACTGGCGCATCGCGCTGCCGCCCAAGCCGGAGGTGTACGGCACCATCGAAGGCGTGATGGCGCACTTCAAGCTGGTGATGGAGGGCATCCAGGTGCCCCCCGGTGAAGTCTACGACGCCACCGAGGCCTCCAACGGCGAGCTGGGTTGGTACCTGGTGAGCGACGGTCGCGGCCGGCCCTACAAGGTCCACGTCCGGGCGCCGGGCTTCCCGGTGCTCGCGGCGCTGCCGCACATCATCCAGGGCAAGATGCTGGCGGACCTCGTTCCCACCTTTGACACCATCAACATGATCGGCGGCGAGGTCGAGCAGTGAGCGACAACGACACGAAGAAGCCCACCGGTGACGCGCAGACGCCCCCCAAGGGCGCCCCCACCGACACGCCCGCGGCCAAGATCGGCCCGGAGCCGTCCAACCCGCCCGCCGGGCCGAAGATGGACAACCCGCCGGCCGCGGCCAGCGGCCCCACCGGCACGCCCCCGCCCAAGCCGGCCGGAGGTCCGCCGCCCAAGCCGCAGCCCAAGAACCCGGGCTTCGTGACGGCGGTCATCGACGGCCGGGAGGTCGTGGTCAAGCCGGGGACGAACATGATCGAGGCGGCCAAGACGGTCGGCTCGGAGATCCCCTACTACTGCTACCACCCGCGCCTCTCCATCGCGGCCAACTGCCGCATCTGCCTCATCGAGGCGTCCAACGCGCCCAAGCTCGTCCCCGCCTGCCAGACGCCCATGGCCGAGGGTCAGGTCATCAAGACCACGACCCCCAAGGTCAAGGAGCAGCAGCGCTCGGTGATGGAGTTCCTGCTGCTCAACCACCCGGTCGACTGCTCCATCTGCGACCAGGCCGGTGAGTGCAAGCTGCAGGACTACTACATGAAGTACGACTACCGGCCCTCGCGCCTGGAGGGCACCAAGGCCCTCAAGCACAAGCGCAAGGTGCTGGGGCCCCGCGTCGTGCTGGACCAGGAGCGCTGCATCATCTGCACGCGCTGCGTCCGCTTCATGAACGAGATCCCGAAGGAGCCGCAGCTGGGCGTCTTCGGCCGTGGCAGCCACGAGCGCATCGACGTGTTCCCGGGCAACGAGCTGGACAGCAACTACTCGCTCAACACCGTGGACGTGTGCCCGGTGGGCGCGCTGCTCAGCCGCGACTTCCGCTTCAAGGCCCGCTCCTGGTTCCTGTCCGCCACGCCGTCGGTCTGCACGGGCTGCTCGCGCGGCTGCAACATCTCCGCGGACTGGATGTCCCAGGACACCTACCGCTACCGCCCGCGTGAGAACGAGGCCATCAACAAGAGCTGGATGTGCGACCAGGGCCGGCTGTCCTACCGCGACCTGAACGTGGGCCGCGTGCTGGCCGCCCAGGTGGGCCGCCGCGTGGCCGCTCGCGACACGGTGCAGCCTGCGCTCACGCGCAAGGACGCCGCTGTCGCCGCCGCCAAGGCGCTCAAGCCGCTCGTGGGCTCCTCGCAGCTCGCGGTGCTGGCCTCGCCGCTCGCGTCCAACGAGGACCTGCTGGCGAGCCTCACGTTCGCCAAGGCGAGCCTGGGCGTGACGACGGTGTTCGTGGGCGGCCGGCCGCAGGGCAAGGCGGACCACTACCTGATGACGGCGGACAAGAACCCCAACCGCCAGGGCCTGGCGCTCATCGCCAAGGGCCTGGGGCTGTCGCTCAAGTCCTTCGAGGAGCTCACCACCGCCATCAACGCCGGCAAGGTCAAGGCGCTGTACGCGGTGGGCACCGAGGTCCCCACGGACGCGGCCGCCTTCGCCGAGGTCGCGGCGAAGCTGGAGGTGTTCGTCGCGCAGGCGCAGAACGAGTCCCCCGTGACGGCGCAGGCGACGGTGCTGCTGCCGGCGAGCGCGCACATCGAGGACGAGGGCACGTTCACCCAGCAGGACGGCATCACCCAGCGCTTCCGCAAGGCGTACCCCTCCAAGGGCGACGCTTCGCCGCACTGGAAGTGGGCCACGGAGCTGACGCGCGAGCTGGGCGGCGAGGCCGCGCACGCCTCCGCGCGCGACGTGTGGCGGGCGCACTCGGGCCAGGTGTCCGAGTTCGCCGAGTTCAACTGGGACAAGGCCTCTCCGCCGGACCGGGAGAAGCCGGGCATCAATCCGCTGCCGTCGGGGGCCGACGGCCGTCCGCCGGGCTACCGTGAATTCGGCGCGCCGCGCGTGAGGGGCATCTGACCATGAACCGCATCTTCACAATGTTGTTCGCCATGGCCTTCTGCATCTTCGCCCTCGCGGGCGGGGTGGCCACGGCGTACCTCGTGGGCGGACTGGTGGAGGAGCACCTGTTCACGGGCGCCAGCCGCCTGACGAACATCCTCTTCCTGATGCTCACCTTCGTGATGATCATCGCCACGCTCCTCACGCTCGCCGAGCGCAAGTGGAGCGCGTTCATGCAGGACCGCGTGGGCCCCAACCGCGCGCGCCTGGCCATCCCGGGCCTGGGCAACCGCTCCCTGGGCGGCATCCCGCACATCATCACCGACGTGCTCAAGATGCTGACCAAGGAGGACTTCGTCCCCGGCACGGCGAACAAGTTCCTCTTCAACCTGGGCCCCATCCTCGCGTTCGCGCCGGTGTTCGCGCTGTTCGCGGTGGTGCCCGCGGGCCCCTCCGTGACGGTGTTCGGCAAGCACGTGGACATGGTCGTCGCCACGCCGGACTTCGGCATGCTGTACGTGCTCGCCATCGCGTCGCTCGCGGTCTACGGCACGTCGCTGGCCGGCTGGTCCTCCAACAACAAGTTCGCCCTGCTGGGCGGCGTGCGCGCCTCCGCGCAGATGATCTCCTACGAGGTCGCGCTGGGCCTGGCGCTCGTGGGCCTGTTCCTCGCGTTCTCCTCCGTGCAGATGCCCGCGCTGGTGGGTGACGTGGGCAACGCGCTGGTCGCCGGCACCGGGCAGGCGCGCTACCTGTGGCGCTCCGACGGCGCGTTCGACCTGGGGCTGCCCGCGTGGGGCATCTTCATCCAGCCGCTGGGCTTCATCGCCTTCTTCGTGGCCTCCTTCGCGGAGACCAAGCGCGCGCCGTTCGACGCGCCCGAAGGCGAGTCGGAGATCATCGGCTACTTCGTGGAGTACTCCGGCATGAAGTTCGGCATGTTCATGATCTCCGAGTTCATGGAGGTCGTGGTGCTGGCCGGTGTCACGACGGCGCTGTTCTTCGGCGGTCACCACCTGCCCTTCGGCGGCGAGTGGCTGGCGGCGCAGCCCCTGATGCAGGAGCACGGCTGGCTGTACGGCACCATCCTGGGCACCGTGTTCTGGATCAAGGTCGTGCTGCTCATCTGGGTGCAGCTGGTCATCCGCTGGACCTTCCCGCGCTTCCGCTACGACCAGATCCAGAACCTGGGCTGGAAGATCCTCCTGCCCGCGGGCCTGGCGAACGTGTTCATCAGCGGCGCGCTGGTGCTGTGGGATCCGTCCCTGCGGCTGCTGGGCATCGTGGGCCTGCTGGAGATCGGCTTCGTCGTGGCGCTGACGCTGTCCAAGGGCGCCAAGGCGGAAGGCGCGCACGACACGGCGCACGGCCACGGTCACGACGCCCACGGTCACGACGCGCCCGGCCTGCCGGCGCACGCGGACCCCCACTCCCATTCCCCGGCGGGCGCGCACTAACGGCGCCCTGTCCGGCGGAAGCCTTCGCCGGAAGCGAGACTAGACACCATGGCGTTCAATGCTTCCCAGGACCCGCGCACGGACATCCGCGAGCGGATGTACATCCCGGAGCTGCTGCGCGGGTTGGCCATCACCACCCGTCACTTCTTCCGCAACATGTTTGGCACGCGCGATCCGAACCCCGAGGTTCAGGAACGCACGGGCATGAACCTGATGACGACGGTGGAGTACCCGGAAGAGAAGCCCATCTATCCGGAGGGCTACCGCGGTCTGCACCGGCTGGTTCCGCGCGACGACGGCAAGCCGCGATGCGTGGCCTGCTACATGTGCGCGACCATCTGCCCGGCGCAGTGCATCTACATCGAGGCGGGTGAGTACGAGACGACGGACGCCGACGCGGAGTCGGTCGTCATCGAGAAGTACCCCACCCAGTTCGTCATCGACGAGCTGCGCTGCATCGTGTGTGGCCTGTGCGTGGACGCGTGCCCGAAGGACGCCATCCGCATGGACACGTACATGCACACGCCGTCCGAGTACAACCGGCAGAACTTCGTCTACGACATCCCCAAGCTGCTCAAGGGGCCGCCCGTCTCGCACCCGTCGGATCCGTGGAACAAGCGCGACAGCTCCTCGGAGCCGCACCACGTCCACAAGGAAGCGCACACGCGCATCGGCGAGGGTCTGGTGGAACTCAAGACGCCGCACTCGCTGGGCGCGGGGCATGGTGGTGGCCACGGCCACGGCAAGGCGCTGCCCGCGCATGGGCAGACGGTGGTGACGCAGCAGGGTCCCATCCAGGTGACGAAGTTCCTCAAGTAGCGTCTGGCAGCACCCTACGGGGCGGGTTGTCCTCTTCCGCCCCTTCGCAAGCAGCCCGGCCCGCCTCCTTCCTCTTGAACACGGAAGGGCGGGCCGCCGCCTTTTCAGGGGGCATGTGGTGACGCTGAAGCTCTTCAATGCACGTGGTGCCGACCAGGCACGTCGGGTCCGGCGATGAAGCGCTACCGGATGTCCGTGTGCAAGGGGTCCAGTTGCCGCGAGGCCGGCTCGGACGCGGTGCACGTGGCGGCGCGCGAGGCGCTGGCGGCGAAGGGATTCCAGACGCGCTGCGAGCTGTACCGGGGTGGCTGCTACGGCTTCTGCCACATGGGGCCCAACGTGGTGGTGCGCGAGGACACGGGCCGCAAGCGCGACCTGCTGTCCCCGGAGGACTACCAGCTCATGGGGTGGCCCGGTGAGGTGTACTACTCCGGCATGACGGCGGAGAAGATGCTCCGCGTGGTGGACGAGCACATCCAGTGCGACGCCCCGGTGAAGGCGCTGTTCGGCCAGCCGGACTCCGGCGACGACGGCTAGCCGCCGTCGGAGCTGCGGCGGCGCCAGCGGATGACGCCGTCCCAGTCCGCGGGCGGCGGCGTCAGGATGTAGCCCTGGCAGCGCTGGACGTAGACGGTGGCCACCGCGTCGCCGTGCTCCACCGTGCAGCGGCGGAACAGCTCCTGGGCCACCAGGAAGTCCCGCGCGTGGTAGGCCGTGAGGGCCTTCTCGTAGAGGGCCATGCCGGCCTGCTTCTCCGGGGAGAACTCACCCTTGCGCCCCAAGAGCTCGTGCACGCGCACCGGCTGCTCGCGGTTGCGCACCAGCACCCGGTCCACCTCGCGGAAGACGTACGCGTCGCTGGCGAGCTGCGCCGTGGCTTCTCCCACCAGCACCTGCGTGCCGTACTGCTTGTTCGCGTTCTCCAGCCGGCCCGCCATGCCCACCGCGTCGCCCATGACGGTGTAGTGGGACTTGAGCTCGCTGCCCATGTCGCCCACCAGCAGGTCGCCCGTGTCGATGCCGGCGCGCACCCACAGCCGGTGGCCGAACTGCTTCTCCCAGGCGGGCTGGCGCTGCGCGAGCACGGCCTGGAGCTTGAGCGCCGCCTCACAGGCCAGGTGCGCGTGGCGGTCCGTGCGCACGGGCGCGCCCCAGAAGGCCATCACCGAGTCGCCGATGTACTTGTCCACCTGCCCCGCCGTGGCGCGCACCACGGACGTCATCTCCGTGAGGAAGGTGTTGAGCAGGGGCACCAGTTGTTCGGGCGGGAGGACCTCCGACAGGCGGGTGAAGCCCTCGATGTCGCAGAGGTACACCGTCATCTTGCGGCGCTCCGGCCGCATCAGGCTCACGTCGCGCGCGACCAGCCGCGCCACGTCCGGGCTCACGTAGCGGCCCAGCGCGCTGTGCACGAAGTCGCGCACGTCCTGCTCGGTGCGGAAGGCGTAGACGGTCGTCACCAGGAACGCGAGCCCCATGGACACCAGCGGGCCGGCCACGGCGATCCACTGCCGCTCGTTGACGAAGAACCAGCCGGCCAGGCCCACGTACCCCGCGCCCGCGGCCAGCACCACGCTGACGAAGAGGATGGCCCCCCACACCGAGCGCAGCAGCCAGCTGAACGACAGCGCCAGGAACGCGCCGATGAACGCGAGCCCCATGGTGGCCAGCATGTCCACGCGGGATGGCGCGCGGACGATGCCATCCGACGCGAGGATGTTGGCGAGCGCCTGGCCCAGGATGGCGCCGTTGGCGATGCCGGGGCCGATGGGCGTCACCCGGCGCTCCGGCGCGTAGCTGCTGGTGTTGGTGAGGATGACGGCGCGGCCGTCCAGGTCGTGGTCGAACCGGGCGGGGCGCTCCGCCTGCGTGTCGAAGAGGTTGAGCAGCACGTTCCACGCGCGGATGGAGCGGGCCAGGGGGCCTCGGGCGCCCCGGGTGGCGGAGGGTGCCTCCCAGCGCAACAGGCTGTAGCCGGACGCGTCCATGGGCACCGAGTATTTGTCCCCGATGAAGAGGCGTCCTTCCGCGTACCGCAGCTTCTGCGTGCCCGCGAGGCGCATGGCGGCGGCCAGCGGCAGGGAGGGCAGCACGTAGCGCTCGCCGCCACGCGGGCTGTACGCGACCAGGTGGGGCACGCCGCGCACCACGCCGTCCGGGTCGGCGGGCAGCGTGGTGGCGCCGTAGCCGCTGGAGGTGCCCAGCAGCGGCGTCACCGGGTGCTGGAGCTGGCGCACCTCCAGGAGCTTCTCCGGATCCAGCCCCACCACCTGCACGGAGGCCAGGGCGAGGAACAGGTCCGACGGCGCCACGCGGAAGGCGTCGTCCGCGGCGCGGCGCTCCTGGATGGACGCGGGGCCGGAGCCCAGTTGCTCGCCCAGGCTGCGGCCCTCGCCCTCGTCGGCGACGCCGGCCCAGACCTCCAGGCCCTTGCCGGCGGGGATGAGGAAGGCGGGGCGCTGGAGGGCGAGCACGGACTGGGCGCGCACCCGGGCCTCGGTGGGGCCGGGGTAGCTGCCCAGGCGGACGCGGTAGGGCCACAGACGGCCGGTGGGCGGCAGGCTGCGCGTGCCCTCCGCGCCCCAGCGGAAGGCGAGCACCGAGTGGCCGGGGTCCTGATCCAACAGGGCCCGGAGCGCGTCGTCGTCCTGGGACAGGGCGCCCCGGCCCGTGCGGGTGGGGGTGACGCAGGCGCGCGGGCTGAGCTCCGGGTAGGCGAAGTCCAGCATCACCACGGAGGCGCCCTCCTCCACCAGCCGGTGCACCATGCCGCCCATCACCTGGCGCGGCCACGGGTACGCGGCGATGTCGGCGCGGGGGCCCTGCTGGGCTTCGGCCAGGGTGTCATCGTCGATGGAGACGAGCACCACGCGGTCGGAGCGCTCGGAGCGCTCACCCAGTTGGCGGATGCGCCAGTCGTAGAAGACGCGCTCGCCGCCGTCGATCCACCCGGACAGCAGGTCCACGAGGCCCGACGGCGACAGCAGGGGCGCGGGCGTGTCGTCCACGCGCACGGGCCGCGACACGCGTTGGGACACGAGCAGGCCCAGCAGACAGCCGAACACGGCCGCCTGGACGAGCGAGAAGCCGAGCCGGTGGAGGAAGCGGCGGCCGGAGGAGTGGATGCGGAGGCGTTGCACGGGCGGTGCACAGGATAGCGCGTTGGGGCCGAGCGCCTATGGGCCATACGCGCGGTATGGTTGGTCGCCGCATCACCTCGCCCGAGCCCGTCCGAAAGAGCCGCCCATGAAACGCCTGCTGCTGTCCGCCGTCGCCGCCGTGTCCGTGCTGTCGCCCCTGGCTTGCGACCTGGAGAAGACGACCAATCAGCTCTCCGCGGACCACGTGATGGTGGGCACGCTGCTGGCCACGCCGCAGGTGGACGTGTCCGCCACCGCGATGGCGGGCTACGACGCGGGGACCTTCGGGGATGGGGGCATGGACGTGGTGTCCTTCCCCGCGCAGACGGCGGCCTTCATGTTCTTCGGGACGAAGTCGGGGGCGAACGCGCAGCCGGAGGGCGTCAGCGGGGCCGCCGTGGCGCTCCAGCCCACGGGCTCGACGACGCCCGTCACGCTCAACGGCCAGGGGGGCGGCAGCTACGGCGTGACGAGCGACTCCACCGACGCGCTGACGTACGCGTCCGGGGCCACCTATGCCTTCACGGCCACCAAGGACAATGTCCGGTATGTGGGCCAGGTGGAGGATGCGCCCACGAAGGAGGCCATCGCGGCGCTGCACCCGGCGGAGGGCTTCGTGCGGCTCAACGCGAACACGGCGTTCGGCTTCGACCGTCCGGCGCCGCCCGCGAACACGGACCGCACGCTGGGCTTCGTCACGGTGGTGCCGTTGAGCGCCAACGGGGAGAAGGGCACGGCCACGTACTCCAACGTGCCCACCAGCCCGGTGGAGTTCCTCCAATTGGCGGCGGTGCCGGCCACCTTCCGGGAGGCGCGGGTGACGATCCCCGGCACCGCGTTCCCGAACCCGAAGCAGACGTACCTGGTCATCTTCCAGGCCGTGCGCATGGGCGGCGCGGAGTCCGACAACCTCTTCCTGGGCAGCGTGCTGCTGGCGGGCACCGCGGAAGTGGGCATCGTCCGGACGAACTGAGGCCGGCGGCTACCCGGCTTCGATGTCCAGGCCGATGCGCCCCTCCAGCTTGAGGCGCAGCAGGTGGCCCGCGAAGCGCTCCGCCTCCTCTCGGGTGAGGATGCTGCGGAAGTCCGGGCCGTCCGCGATCTCAACCTCCATCACCGCGCCTCGCTGGAGGAGGCGGAAGAAGTCCTCCCCTCCTCCGGGTCGCGGCACGCGCAGGGGCACGAAGCCCTTCAGGGGCAGGACGTCCGTGCTGGCGTCGATGACGCGCAGCAGCCCCCGCGCATCCGGGCGCACGCCGTCGTCGGGGACGGACTCCTCCGGGTAGAGCGGCGCGGGCGCGAGCGCCAAGTCCTCGGTGGAGTCGTCGAAGAGGAAGCCGTAGCGCGAGGGCACGCGTTCGGTGAGCAGGTAGCAGAGCAGGATGGACTCATCCGGCGGCACGCGCGCGACATGCAGGATGGAGCGCTCCGCCCCCACGCGACGCAGGAGCAGCGTGAGGTGGGGCTGGAGGCTCCCGAGCGAGCGGCGGACCCGGTCCAACAGCGTGGCGCGCACTTCCGTGAACGCGGCCAGGTAGCGGGCGTCGCTCTCCGCTTCGCGCTGGGATAGGGCGCCGCGCGCCGTCGCGAGCTTGGACTCCGCGTCGCGCAGGAAGTCGCTGGCGGCGCCCTGCTGCTGGAGCCCCGGACTGGCATTGCCTCCGGCGTCCATGCCCGCCGCGCGCACCGCGCCCAGCAGGAAGGCGCCCTGCTGCGCGAGCCGCGCTTGCTCTTCCTTGAAGTGGACCACCGACGCCGCGTGGTCGCGCTTCAGCTCCGCCCAGGCCTCGTACGTGGACTCCAGCGTCTCCAGCGCGCGCAGCTGGCCCAGCGCGGACTCCGGCCCGGAGGTCATCCCGTTCCACGGCGTGCCGGGGTTGCGCGCGGACAACGTCGCGGCGTCCGGCTCGGAGGGCTGCTGCACGATGGGCACATCCACCGGCGTGTCGTGACGCAGCGTCCGTGGGTTTCGGGGCTCCTGGGGCCCCGCCGTACCGGAGGGCGGGCCCTGCTTCGTCCGACGATTCTTCGCCGCGCTCATGGCCGCGCATCCTAGGCCATCCCCTCTTCCCCCGCCGGAAACACGAAAGCCCCTCCCCAATGACGGGAAGAGGCTTCGCGTGGGACGTCACGTCCGACCGGGAATCAGGTCGTCCGCGAACCCGGCGGCACCGTGGAGCCCGCGCCCTGCTGGGTCTCCGTGCCGCGCGCGTTGTTGATGGCGCCCGCGAGCTTGTCCTGGCCGCCCTGCAGCTTGGTGCGCAGGTCGCCGCGCAGCTGCGTGCCCGGCTTGTCCGCCAGCAGCAGGCCCACGCCCACGCCCACCAGCAGGCCGGCGGCGAAGATGCCCAGCGCGGGCAGCGTCGTCTCCGCGGTGGTGCGGCGGGTCTCCAGACCCACGAGGTCCAGCAGGTCGTCGCGGTCCAGCTTCTTCAGGTCCTTCAGGCTCAGCATGTCCGACTCCGGGGGAGGAACTTCCGTGGAAAAGCGAAAGACGTGTGACGCGAGGAGAGGCGGCCTAGACGCTGCCCGAGGGCGGCGTGCCTCGGCCCGTCTGGTAGCCCTGGAAGGCCGACTCGGCCATGCCGAGCAGCTCGTCCTTCACGAAGGGCAGCGCGGCCAGCCGCACCCCCAGCTTGAGGAAGCGCGCCGTCAGCGGCGTGAAGAGCCCGCCGCCCAGCACGTAGCCAACGCCCACGGCGATGGCCAGGGTGCCGTAGGGGTTGCGCTCCACGCGCCCCTTCAGGTCCAGCGACTGCCCCAGGTCCGCCACCGCGCTGCGCGCGTTGTCGATGAACTGCTGCGCGTCCGAACCCAGCTGATCCACGCGCTGGCCGAAGCCCGCGTCGTCAGCGTGTTCACCGGCGCTGCCATTGCCCGTCGTGCCCGAATACGTCGTCATGGTCGTGCTCCCTTCCAGCGTGCGTCCCGGAGGACTCAGCGCGAGGCGATCCGGCCCACGAGGAAACCCACCGCGATGGCGCCCAGCAGGCACGTGCCGGGATTCGCCCGGATGAAGCCCACCACCTGACGGTTCAGGTCCACCAGGTTCTGCCGCGCCTCATCCACCTGGGGCATCACCTGGTCCTGAAGCTGCCGCGCCCGGTCCGACATCTGCTGCGGATTGATTTCCATGAAAGCCCTCTGCTGTGCGTTCGTTCTCGATGCGTCCAGAAGAATCTGTTCATCCCGACCCGCGCGCGCTTGCCGCTAGCGCCGCGAGCCCACCACGTAGCCCACGAGGAACGCCGTCCCCACGCACGCGTAGGGATGACGCCGCACCCACTGGCGCCAGTCGGTGGCCACCGCCACCTCCTCGCGCAGCTCGCTCACCGACGTGGCCAGTTCGGCCCGGGTGCGCTCGATTTCCTCGCGAAGCGCCGCGCTCGTGCGTGGCGCCTGTCCATTGCTAGCGGCCATCCCGCGACTCCTTGAAGACCTTGTCCGTCGTGTCCTTGAGCGTGTTCACCCCGGACGTCGCCGCAGGCTGCGCACGTGCCGTGGTGAGCGCCGCCATGCTGCGCGACAGCTCGCTCGCGCTGTCATCCATCATCTGCCGGGACTTCATGCGCTTCACCGCGCGGAAGATGCCGAAGCAGCCCCCCACGAGGTTCACGCCGCCCACCAGCGCCAAGGCACCCGCCCACCCAAGCCAGGTGGCCACGAAGGCCGCCAGCGCGCCGCAGACGAACGCGTAGCCCACGAGGAGGAAGGGCACGAACACGGCGATGCTCGCCACGTCCACGCCCACCGCCTTCGCGTCCTCCGCGATCTCCAGCCGCGCCAGTTGCAGGTGCTGCGTCACCAGCCGACTGAAGCCGTCCGCCATGCGCCCGACGAGCGCGGCCACGCCGCGATCCGTCTGTTCACTGCCCACGTGCATGCGCTCTCCGGCCGACGCTCACGTCCTGTGCGCGTGGGCGCCAACCTAGGCACCCCTCTTCGCCGCGACAACCACATCCCGGCGAAACTGTCCGGCGTTCGCAAGCGTCGGCCACTCAACGCGAGAAACCTCCGGACCGGCAGGTGGTCGGACGCCACCCGGCTGAGCGGCGAGCGGTGCGGCGTCACCGACACCGGCCGCACCCCCGAGTCCACGTAGATGCGGTCCAACCGGAACAGCGGCAGCCGCGTGGGGTAGGTGCGCGCGGCGGCGCCCAGCTCGAACGCGGCGTCGTGGATGGCCTCCCGCACCAGCGACGACACCGGCCCGTTGCCCCACGAATTGAAGTCCCCGCACACCACCATCGGGTCCTTGCGCGCCGCGTCCCGGAGCAGGTCGGCGGACAGCAGCAGCGCTTCCTGCCGCCGCCGCTCGCTCACCGACAGGCCCAGGTGGAGGCAGAACACATGCAACTGCTGGCCTCCACCCAGGTCCAGGTCGCACCGCAGCGCCCCCCGGGGCTCGCGCCCCGTCACGCTGAGGTCGTAGTTCTTCGACTTGAGCACCGGCAGCCGGCTGAGGATGGCGTTGCCGTAGCGGCGTCCGTTGCGGACCACGTTGGGCCCGAAGGCCATGTGCAGGCCCAGCATCTCCGCCAGGTGTTCGGGCTGGTCCTCCCGGGACGTCTTGCCCCGGAAGTCCCCCACCTCCTGCAGGGCGATGATGTCCGCGTTCACCTCACGCAACACCGCGCCCACGCGGGACAGGTCGAAGTGCCCGTCCACCCCGATGCCGCTGTGGATGTTGTACGAGACGAGTGTCAGCTCCACGCGTCGCTCACCCTCCCCTTCCGGTTCAGGCCGGGATGATCCGGCGGGCCGCCAGTCGCACCGCTTCCAGGGGCAGCGTCGCCAGCCGCTGCACCGCCGACGCCACGTCGCCCACGCCGGCCTGGATGGCCTTGAGCTGGCGGCGCGCCTCGTCGACCAGGTCCGTCAACTGGCCCTGCGAAGGCAGCTGCTCCTTCGTGGTGGGCAGCGCGCCGATGGGCGCCGTCGTCCCGATGATGGGCGCCGAGGCCACCTTGCGCTTCTTCGCGTTGCCCGCCGTGCGCGCCGGCTGCGCGTGGGAGAACTTCGCGTCGGCCTCCGGACGGGCCAGCTCCTCCAACTGGAGCTCCATCTTGCGCGCCATGAGGATCTCCTCCGTCTGCGCGTGGCTCTTGCCGTAGTGGATGCCCTGCGCGTCATCCACCATCACGCGGGAGGAGCGCGACAACTGCTCCTTGTCCTCCTGACGGAGGCTGCGCTTCTGCGGCGGTACGGACTGCGGGACCTTGAAGTGGTCGAAGCTGTAGGAACGAGGCATGCGCGCTCTCCCTTTCGAAATTCGATGCGCTGCGTTGATGGGATGAAGCTAGGGAGCCCACCGTCGTCCGTAACGGCTTGACACCGAAGGATGCGAGACGGCTGCCTGCCGCTCGTCCGGCCGAGAACACACTTTCGTCTCCCAGGGCACGCAAGTACCGACAATGGCACGCATTCTTCGCCCGCCTCCGGGGCGTGCGACCGGGCGTCGTCCAGCGGACGCCAGCGGACCTCCAGGCGGCCAACGAACACCTCCAACGCCGGTCCGGGAAGGTTCCGCGCGCGCGTGGTGTAAAGAACGGCCCATGCCCGCCCGGAATCATTCCGCGTCCCGTCTCCTCGTCCTCACCCTGCTCGCTTCCGGGCCCTCGGCGCTCGCCGCCACGTCGCCCGCCTCTTCTCCCGCCGAGGTGACGGCGACCGTGACGGGCGCCGCGCCCACGACCTCCCCCACCGCAACCCGTGCTCCGGGCGCGCCGACGCCGGGCGCCGTCGTGCAGGGGGAGATGGCGCCGCTCCGGGTCAAGCCCGGCCCCCTCCCCGTGCTCGACCGGCCTCTGCTGTCGCTCCAGCCGGGCACCGCGAAGCCGGGCGATCCGGTGCTGGTGACGGTGCGCGGCGCGGCCGGGCTTCCCACCGGGACGCTCGGGGGACGTGCGCTGCGCTTCTTCGCGTGGCGCGAAGGCTACCTGGCCCTCACCAGCCTCCCGGTGGAGCTGTCCCCCGGCACGCAGGGGGTGGACGTGATGGCCCCCGGCAAGGGCCTGCCGGTGGCGCTGTCCGGCACGCTGGAAGTGCTCGCCCCGGGCTACCGCGAGCGCGAGCTGCGCGTGGCCAGCAAGTACGTGTCGCCGCCCAAGGCGGTGAAGGCGCGCATGGAGGCGGACCGCAAGGCGTTCGCCGCGGCGTTCGCGCAGCCGTTCCAGGCGCCGCTGTTCGGACAGAACTTCGCGTGGCCGCGCCAGGACGTGGTGACGGCGCCCTTCGGCGACCGCCGCTCGTTCAACGGCAAGCTGCAGAGCCAGCACTTCGGCGTGGACCTGGATGGAGATCCCGGCGCGCCGGTGGTCGCCGCCAACGACGGCACGGTGGTGATGGCGCGCGACAACTACGCCTCTGGCAACACGGTGCTCGTGCACCACGGCGCGGGGCTCTACACCGCGTACTTCCACCTGTCGCGCATCGACGTGAAGAGCGGCGCGAAGGTGAAGCAGGGCGAAGGGCTGGGACTCGTGGGCAGCACTGGCCGCGTCACCGGTCCCCACCTCCACTGGGGTGTGAAGGCGGACGACCGGTGGGTGGATGGCCAGACGCTGCTCAAGCTGGACTTCCTCGGCACGCAGGAGACGCCAGGCGTGGCGGTCAGCTCACCGGGCCTGGCGAATCCCTAAGCCCCCGCGCTCGGGGCGCGCTACCGGTCCTTCCACTGCGGGGGTCGCTTCTCCAGGAAGGCCGTCACGCCCTCCGCCGCGTCGTCCGCGAGCACGTTCAGCGACAGCTGCGACGACAGCAGCTCCAGCGCGGCGGGCAACGTCATGTCCTCCGCGGTGAAGAAGGCGCGGCGGCCCAGGGCCAGCACCGCCTGGCTCTTGCCCGCGAGCTTCGTCGCCAGCGCGGACACCGTGGCGTCCAGCTCCGTGGCCGGCACCACGCGGTTGAGCAGCCCCAGCGCCAGGGCGTCGCGCGCGGGCAGCCGGTCCCCGGTGAGCACCAGCTCCAGCGCGCGCTTGCGGCCCAGGTGCCGCTGGAGCAGCGCCATCATCATCATGGGGAAGAGCCCCACGTCGATTTCCGGCGTGCCCAGGTCCGCGGTGTCCACGGCCACTGCCAGGTCGCACGCGAGCACCAGGCCCAGCCCGCCCGCCAGCGCATGCCCGTTGACGCGGGCCACGGTGGGCTTGCGCACCTCCTGGAAGCGCGTGAGCAGCCGCCCGTAGGAGCGGCGTCCCTCGTGGGTCGCCAGGAAGCCGCCGTCTCCGGCCATGGCCCCCAGGTCTCCACCCGCGCAGAACACCTTCTCCCCCGCGCCGGTGAGCACCAGCACGCGCACGGCGGGGTCCGCGTCCGCGCGCTCCAGCGCGGCGAGCAGGCCTTCAATCACCCCCGGCGACAGCGCGTTGCGCGCGCGGGGCCGGTCGATGGTCAGGTGCGCTTGGGGGCCTTGGACTTCGTACCGGACTTCTCCCGCTTCCATGTGGACACCTCCGGAGGGGCCTCGTGCTTCGGCTCCTCGGCCTTGGAAAGCTCGGCCCCGGGGTGCTCGGCCCTGGAAAGCTCGGGCTCGCTCGGGGTGCCGGGGACGAGGACGCCGTGGAGGAAGGAGTCGGCGATCTGCGCCTTGGCCCGCTCCAGCATCACCGTGTCGCGCGCGTCCGCCAGGCCCACGACGAAGGCCGTGAGCCCCATTTCAATGGAGCCGAAGAGCAGCGCGGAGGCGAGCAGGGGGTCCACGTCCGGGCGCAGCTCCCCGGACTCCTTCGCGCGGGTGAACATCTGCGCGCTCAGGCGGATGACGTCCACGAAGGCCGTCTGCCGGTTGATGCGCGCCCCCGCGGGACTGCGGGCGATTTCCAGGATGAGGACCTTCACCGCGCGCGGGTCGACCCGGTAGGCCTCGAAGGCCACGTCCGCGATGCGGCGCACCTTCTCCGCCAGCGGGCCTTCGCTCTCCGCGACCAGCCGCGCCCGGGAGATGAAGCCGCTCCAGCCCGTCTCGAAGACGGTCTCGAGCAGCTCGTCCTTGTTCTTGAAGTAGTGGTAGACGAGCCCGTACGCGACGCCCGCCTCCTTGGCGACGTCCGCGATGCGGCAGCCGTGGTAGCCCTTGCGGGCGAACACGTCGATGGCGGCATCCTTACGTGGACCTTCCGCCACACCGAGGGGGAGGCGGGGCGGAAGGCGCTGGAAGGCGACAGCCTGCCTGGAAGGCTTCAGGCGGCCGAGCCGTTGAACATCACCCGGGCCACGCCCAGGAGGCGGTCCACGTCGCGGGCATTGAGGCCCCGGGCGCGGGCGAAGTCCGACAACGGACGCAGCAGGTCCTCCGTCTGGGCCGGCGTCTGCTCCGTCCCCGTGAAGAGTTCACCAAGGCTGACACTGAGGGCGTTGGACAGCGCCGCGAGCGTTTCGACATGGGGGACACGCTCGCCACGCTCGATCATCGACAGGAAGGACACGCTGATCTGTGCCCGCTCAGCGAGCTCTTCCTGCGTCCATCGCTCCGGGCGCTGCGTGCGAAGCTCGCGAATGCGCTGGCCAATTCTTTTTCCGAGATCCGACACGAAAGACTTCTCCTGGGGGGGATGTTTCGAGGTGAGTGCAACCCTCGCGTACGGCGGGTGATTCCTAACCCCCCGAACCAAAGGATCCGAAGCCGGCGACGCTGAAATTCACGCCGGCGAATTCCGGCGACTGGTTGCGCCGCAGGATCACCACCCCCTCGATGCGCCAGCAGTCACAGGCGGGTCCGTAGGACACGCCGAAGGTCTGCTGAGCGAGGGGCTGACTTTCCTGGGAAACCGGATCCTTATAGAGGGGCTGCACAAGTGCTTCGTATCGCAACCCGAGCCCGAATCCGAGTTTGATTCGCGTACCGGCAGTGAGAGCCTGTGCCCGTTCGGTCGGAGAGGGGTCGACCTGGTCGGTGTGGGATGGCAGCGGACGGGGGGCGTCTCCCACCAGCATGTCGATACCCCGGCGCACGAAATCAGGGCCCTGCGCGAGTGGATCCAGCCCCCGGTCGATGGAGAACTGCTTCACCGCGAGCAGGTCGTCGTAGCGCCCGTAGAGCGCGTTGCCCTTGCCGTTGTCGATGGAGAAGTCGGCGCCCAGCTGGGTGATGTCCCCCGTCGTGGGGTCCATGCGCACGACGGCGCCCGCGGTGACGACCCCGGCGCTGGCGGACAGGCGCGCGAAGGTGTCTCGCAGCACGCCGCCCTGCACCGTGTCCCGTCCGGCGACGGGGGCGTGGCGGGACAAGTCAAAGCCCTGACCGATGCGCAGGCGCAGGGGTTCGCGGGTGGTGGGGCCGTTGCGCACGCGCAGGGATTGATCCACGGCCACCACGGCCTGGAGGAAGCCGCGCACGCGGCCGTCGGACTGGAGCGGGACCGCGGCGTCCACCTCGTCGTAGATGACGGGCACGGTGCCGGCGCCCTCCGCCCTCGCGGCGGTGAGGCCCTGGCCCCAGCCGCCGGGCACGTAGCGCACCGTCACCGACGGGGAGACCGTGTGGCGGTAGAGCGTGTCCTTGTCCGTGAAGGTGCGGGCCAGCTGGGAGTCCAGCACCAGGTCCGCCATGGGGTAGCCGCGCTGGGAGGTGCGGCCGGAGTACTCGCCCACGGCGACGTCCTGGCGCACCGCCAGCGAGGGCGTCAGCCGCGCCCAGGGACCCAGGCCGTAGGAGGTGGACAGGCGCGGCAGCAGCGTCACGCGGTCGCGGCCCTCGCGCTCCGGGGCGTCGAAGCGGCCGTTGCCCTCCAGCTCGTCGGCGGGGAGGCTGAAGTAGTCGATGTTCAGCGGCGCGGACTCCGGGCGCCAGCGGGTGTACTGCGAGAAGAGGCCGTCCCGGCCGTCGTCCGCGTATGGGCCGCGCAGGGGCGACAGGCGGCTGTACTCCACCTGCACTCCGCCCATCACGCTCCCGCCGAACAGGGGGCGCTCCGGCAGGGACAGGGTAAGGGCCGGCAGGCGCTGGAACGTCGTCGGGCCGTGCGGATCCACGGCGACGTTGTTCGCGGTGGCCACGGCGGGGATGACGTTGGAGCGGAAGAACCGGAACGGGTAGCGCAGGTCCTGGCGCAGGGACACGTCCAGGCCCAGGTAGCGGTCGTCCTTGCGCTGGTACACGACGGCGTTGCTGCGCAGGTAGTTGTTGTTCTGCACCAGCAGGTCGGCGGTGAGGTCGCGCGTGTAGAAGCCGTCCGACACGAAGTACGCGTCCACCCGGTCGTACCAGCCGCCGCCCAGGTCCTGCGTGTGCTGCCAGGACGCCTCTCCCCGCAGCCCGCGCTTCTCATCCAGGATCCGCGACGTCAGGACGCCGGGCACCTGGCTGTGGTCGTAGACGCGCATGAACCCGCCGGAGACAGGGTCCAGGCGGGGCCGCAGGTCGTAGAGGAAGCCCACCGTGGCCCGGCCCCGGGTCCGCTCGCTGGGGACGTAGCGGAACTCGGTGAGCAGCCGGGGCCCCTTCACGCCGTTGGGGCGGGGCTCGCGGATGGGCTCGTTCGTCGTCGGGTCGCGGAACGGCCCGTCGATGTCGCCTCCGCCCGTGTAGTAGCCGGGGGCGAAGGTCATGTCGTAGCTCTCCCCCAGCGTGAGGAAGACGGGCACGTCCAGCGCGAAGCCGTTGAGGCCGGAGTTGGACGGGCGCGGAATCAGCAGGCCGGAGCGGCGCTCGGCCAGGGGCAGGTACAGCCACGGCAGCGCGAACACCGGCACCGAGCGCACGTACACCACGGGCCAGGTGAGGATGGCGCGCTCGCCCATGACGACGCTGGCCTCCTTGGCCTCCACGCGCCAGCCAGGCTCCCCGGGGCCGCACTGGCACGGGGTGAAGGCGAGGCCGTCCACGGAGAAGGCCTGCTCCCCGGTGCGGCGGATGCGCGTGCCGCTCAAGAGGACGGGCGTCTCCCCCAGCTTGCGCAATTCGTCCGGCGTCTTCGCGGCCTGGAGGGCTTCGGGGGTGACGCCCTTCTTCTGCATGAAGAGGCCGCCCTTCACGTTGGCCTCGTTGGAGCGCAGGTCCACGCGCACGTCGTCCGCGATGGCGGCCATCATGCCGCTGACGAACATCACGTTGCCGGTGGCGGTGGCCACCTGGGTGGCCTCGCTGTACGTCACCTCGTCCGCGCGCAGGACGTTGGGGCCACTTCGCAGCTCGCAGTGGCCCCGCGCGGTGAGGATGTCCGACTCGTAGACGACGTAGTCGGCCGCCAGCTCCACCACCTCGCCGGTGGGCAGTTCCACCTGGGTGGCCAGCGGAATCTGGGCCGACACCAGGAGCGTCAACGCGACCGGAACGAGGAAGGTCATGCAGGGGGGGTTGGCAAGGGGCGCCGTGCCGGCAACGGCGCCCGCCCCGTCCTAGCGGCCCGGACGCGGGAAGTCGAGGGTGATGAGCCCGCCGTCCTGGCGTGTCTGGTAGCGAACCCCCTGCTTCAACTGGATGACGACGCGCACGGACTGGCCCGGTCCCGGGTGGGCCTCCACGCGCGACACCGCCGACGGGAAGAAGTGCGTGTCCAGCGGCAGCGTGTTGTTGGACTCCACCACGCGCGTGTTCTCCAGCTCCAGCACCACCTGGTTGCCCGACTCGCTCACCGTGTAGCGCACCGCCTCGTTGGTGCGCACGAACACGCGCGAGCTGTCCGGCTGCTGCTGGAAGCCCACCAGCGTCATCGTCTTGCGGCGCGAGGACGTCTGGCCCCCGCCGCTCTCCCGCGCGGAGCTGCCCTGGCTCGCGGCGCGCGCGGGCGTCTCGCGGGACGCCACCGTGCGCTGCTGGCGGCTCGCGCGGGCCTCCTCGGCCTTCTGACGCCTCTGCTCCGCGGCGGCGGCGCGGGCCTGCTGCTGCTCCTCGCGGCGGGCCTGGGCGGCGGACTTCGCCTCCTGGACCTTCTGACGCTTCGCATCGGCGGCGGCCTGGGCGGCGGCGCGCTTCTCCTCCGCGGCGGCCTCGGCGGCGGCGCGCTTCTCCTCGGCCAGGCTCTTCGCGGCGGCCTGGGCGGCGGCGCGCTTCTCCTCCGCCGTGCTCTTGGCGGAGGCCTGGGCCTGGGCCTGGGCCTGCTGCTGGCGCTGGGCCTCGGCGGCGGCCTGGGCGGTGGCGCGGCGCTCCTCCTCCGCGCGCTGGGCGGCCACGCGGGCGTCCTCTTCCTGGCGCTTGCGCTCGGCGACGGCGGCGGCCTCGGAGGCGCGGCGCTCCTCGTCCTGGCGCTGCGAGGCGAGGCGGGCCTCCTCCTGCTTCTTGCGCTCGGCGTCCGCGTCCGCCTTGGCGCGGGCGGCGGCCTCGGCGGCGGCCTTCTCCTGGGCCTCCCGGTCCGCGCGGGCGGCGTCGGCGGCGGCCTTCGCGGCCTTCTCCTGCGCGTCGCGGTCCGACGCGGCGGCCTTCGCGGCGTCCTGGGCGTTGGCGCCCGTGGGGGTGTTGGTCGCGGAGGCGATCTCCGCCGTGCCCTGCGGCTGCGCGGGCGTGTTCGCGGCGACGGCGGCGGCCCCGCCGCCCAGCACCTTCACCACCAGCTTGTTGCCGGAGGACTGGATGTCGGTCTCCACCTCGCGCTCGTAGCCGATGAGGATGCGCGCGATGGAGGCGGACTCGGTGCCGTACGTGGCGGTGCGGATGCCGGTGACGGTGCCGTTGCCCACCGGCTGCTCTTCATCCACGCCCTGGAAGACGGCGCCGGACACGTCCAGCACCAGCCGGGGCGGATCCGTCATGGTGAAGCTGTTGAAGTCCGGCTTCTTGCTGCCGGTGATCTCCACCGTCCCACCATTCACGGTGATGCTGGTGATGGTGTTGAGGTCCGCCGCCGGCTGCTGCGCCAGCGCCACCAGGGGCACGAGCACCCATCCGAGCAGCGACACCGCCAAGGCCTTCATCGACCACTCCCGTTGCCGTACGACAGAGGCGCGCGAAATTAGCACGCAGCCGGGAGGCTCCAACTTTTCAGGCCGGTGGGAACGTCCGCGCTTCAACGCAAGCGCGGCAGCGTGGGCGAGCGCGTGCGGTGCGTGCGTGTGTATTCAATGAGATTCTTGATGTCGTAGCAGATCTGCCGGATGTCGTGCCCCATCGTCAGCTCGACGTGGCTGTTGCCCTTCACCGGCCGCCA
>SECN01000141.1 GCA_004173515.1 Myxococcaceae bacterium
AGCCCACCCCCACCGGGAGGCCCCATCGCCGCCATCGACACCGCCGTGGGCACCAACGTCAGCTCCACCGTGCCCCCCACCACCGCCACCGCGCTCACCTGCTGCACCGATGCCACGTTGAAACCCACCTGCGATGCCCCCAGCAGCGTGGCCTCCGTGAACCCGGGCAGCAACGTCAGCGCCGACGTCATCCCCAGCGTCACCCCGTGACTCACCAGCACCGTCACCGCGAGCACGAAGAGCCGCGCCACCTCCGGCCCCAACTTCCGGCCAAAGGTCTCTCCTGCCTCCTCCAATTCCTGGAACGTCCTCGCCCGGTCCGTCGCGTCCTTCAGCGTCCCGCACGCCCTCACCACCGTGAGGAACGACTCAATCCCCAGGTACGCCAGCACCAACGCGGCCACCACCGCCGCCGCCTTGGTGAACACCGGGTCCGGCGCCGCGGCCAGCACCACCCACGACGTCAGCGCACCCACCACCAGCGACACGAAGAATGTCGGGTTGATCGTGTCGTCCACCGCATCCGCCAGGCTCTCCCGCAGCGGATCCAACGACATGCCCACGGCGAACGTCAGGCGGTCCATCGCGGTGAAGCCCACCCCCTTGTCCAGCAAGGACAGACAATCCACGGGGGCTTCATGCGCCCGGCACCACTTCCCGTACCCGTCGCGCAGCAGGAACCCGAGCCCCTCGTCCATCAGCGCCCCGTCGCCCGCCTTCGTGCGCACCACCCGCCCCACCCGTGAAGGCCGGACCGTCAGCGGCACATCCAGCACCAACCGGGACAGCGCCTCCTCGAAGTCCCCTTCACGGATGGCGACGCGCTGGTCCCAGGTGCGGGGCGCATACGTCCGCACCCGGCCCTCGCCCGTCTTCAGTCGCACCGTGGGGCCACCGGCACAGCCCGTGACGAGCACGAACACCAACATCCACACCCCGGCCCTGCGCACATCCATGACGGTGCTCCTGAAGCAAAGCGGCGCCGGAGCATGCGGGCGGGGCCTGACCTCCCGCAACTCACAGCGGCTTTCGCTCGGACAAAGGCAACCGCCCCGGGCACCCGAGAATGTCATTACATCCGAAAGGCGCTGGAGCCACGGGGCCCCAGCGCCTTCCCGACGCACGTCCTACTGGAGGATGCGGCGCATCCTCGGCGGATGCAGTTGTCCCGCCTTGATGGCCGGGGTCACCCGCTTCGACTTGAGCATCGCCTGGTTGGCGGGAGGCAGCCCCTGCGCCAGTCCGAAGATGAAGCTGAAGTCAGACGCAATGCCAGACGGCCCCTGGATGGTGGCGGCCGCATGGCAGACGATGCAGTTGCTCGCCTTCGCTCCCTGACCGAAGTCCGCCGTCTGCTGGATGTACGTCTCCATCGTCGTGTTCGCGATGGGGATGCTCCCGGACGGCGCCGGTGAAGCAAACGGCAGCGGGGCCTTCACCGGCTTCGTGGGACTCTGGCTGGCCCCCGTGGACCACAGCGTGTTCACCAACAGGTAGTTGCCCCAGACGGAGCCGGGATACACCTGCTCCAGGTGTTGCTGGACCGTCGTCGTCACCCGGGCCGCCGTCGCGTCGATGGCCGTCATCCGCGTCACCTGCACCGCCGACGGCGCCGGACACCCGTTCCCGATGAAGTACGGCGGCGGCGTGTTGGGCGTGCAGCCCACCGTCACCTGCGTGGCCCCACCATCCGCGGAACAGTTCGCCGGCACCGACACCGTGCGCGGCTGGCATTGCGCGTTGTAGAAGTTCCATGCCGTGGTGCCCGCATCCGCGTTGTTGTTGGGCGCGTTGTCCATGTGCTCGAAGGTGGACCACACCAGCGTGGGCTGGCTCTGCGTCGCGTGGATGATGTGCAACCCCACCAACGCCACCGTCGCCGTGCGGCACCGCTGCGTGGACGGATCCACCACCACCGCGGGCGCCAGCTTGTAGCGGTTCCACCGGGCATCCGTCGGCGTGGAGACCTCCATCCACGCCGACTTCGTCTCGAGGGCCCCCACGCTGCCCGACTGGAACGAACCCTGGGGCAACACCAGCGCCACCCCCGCGTCCGCCCGCGCCATCTGGGTGGACGCGTTGTAGAGCCCCGCGTCCACCACGTAGTCGAACTCCGGCTGGCTGATGCGCACGTCGTACCAGACGTTCGTGCCGTTCTGCGCCCCCAGCCACGCGGGCCCGCTGAACGGGAAGGCCTGCGCGCTGCTGCTCGGGTCGAACTGCTCCGCGAACTTCGACGCCACGTTGAGCGCCAGCAGACCCCGGGCCTCCACCGCCGTCAGGCCCGCCTCCGCCAGACAGGCCGGATCCACCGTCGGCACCGTTCCCCACGCAGGCGGCGGACCGCCGTCCGGGAGGAACACCTGCGCCACGTCCATCCACGTCTGCCATTGCACCGCGCCCAGGTCCCCGGGCGTGCCGAAGCCCGCATCCGCTCCACCGTCCAGGGAGGCGGCGGGCCAGTTCAACGCGATGAACTGCTGCCAGGCGAAACAGTCCGCGTCCACCTGACTGGACACCTGGCTCATGTCGGGCGGGATGTCCGGTCCGAACTGGAGCGTCTGCGTGTTGCCACAGGAGAAGCTCGTGGGCACGGAGGCCTTCCGCGCTTCGGCGGTGGGCGGCGGAGGCGCCTGCTGGGCCCCCACCGGGTTGGATTCAGCGGAGGGCGCGCTCTTGAGGCAGCCGGCTGTCAGGGACAGCAGTGCCATCAGCGACAGCGCTGGAGGGGTTCTGGGATGGAGCATGGAGGTCCTGGCCCTAGGCCGACACGACGTGGATGGCGGCGGGGAAGCCCGCGGACTGCGCCTGTCCCGCATTGGTGATCCACAGGCTGCGGGGACCGGGGGCCGCGGTGGCGGACACGTCGACGCTCACCAGGATGGCGGAGACCTCACCGGGGTAGGTGTTGCCCGGCACCGCGTACGTCACCTTGGCCAGACTCTGCACGGTCGCCGTGACGCCGTCCCCGAAGGACACCGTGGGGAATCCGCCGCCGGACAGCGTGTCGGCGGTGATGACCAGGGAGACCTTCGTCTGGCCCGCCTTCAGGGTGGGCGCGATGAGCGTGCTGTTGCTCGCCAGGCTCATGGGCACGCCCATCAGGTTGGGCACGTTCGTCTGCGTCAGCGCGAAGAACACCTGGGTGTGGAAGATCTGCAGCGGCTGGGCGAACAGCGTCGGCGGCGTGGCCACGCAGGACTCCTCCGGGGCCTTGCCCGTCTGCTTCAGGCCCGCGCCGGTGATCTGCATGAAGAACGTCTGCGCCACCTGCGAGGCCCACTGGATCTTCTGGCCGTTGATGGTGATGTCCGACACCGTGTAGCCCTTGGACGCGGGAACCTGGAAGGTGGCGTGCAGGATGTAGTTGCCGGGCAGCTTGCGGCCCAGCTCGTCGTGCAGCTCCTCCTTGCCGCGCACGATGGTCCAGAACGTCGACGGGTCGGTCCCGTCCGGCGTCTGGTAGCTGTAGCCCGCGAAGTCCGGCGTCTGGATGTAGAGGCCCGGCGGGTTGGCCAGCGTGGCCTTCATGGAGGCGGAAGCGGGGTTGGGCGGCGCGACCAGTTGGTTCACGCTCTGCCCGATGTGCGGATCGCTGTTGCGCGCGGGCTGGCCGTACTGGGCGCAGCAGATGAGCGCCTGCGCGTTGCTGTTGCCCCCCGGACGCGGCACCGTGGCCGCGGAGGCCAGGCCGATCTCCGTCTGGAGCGTGTTGGGCGTGCTCGTCAGGTGCATGGCGCCACCCTGCGTGGCGGTGGAGACCGGACCGCTGTTCCACGTGTTCAGCGGGTTGTACGCGGGCCTGCCGGTGGACGGATCCACGATGGGCGTCCCCCGCGTCGGGTCCTTCAGGTACAGGTCCTCCATCTTGATCTGCGGCTTGCCGAGCGTGCTGCGGTACAGCTCCAGCACCTTGTCGGGGCTCACCGCCCAGAGCGAGTTCCAGTACTCCGGGTTCTCGCAGGTGAAGTCGATGCGGACGATGTTGTTGCCTTCGCGCTGCACGCTCCACTCGCAGTACTCGTCCTGCCAGCCGCGCGGACCGAAGGGGCCGTAGTTCGACACGACGGCCGAGCAGGGATTGGTGATCTGCGGCAGTTCGGAGAAGGGCTTGCCGTCGGCCGTCTTCCCGGTGTCCGCCAGCGCCTGCAGGTCATTCATGGGCAGCACCAGGCCCGTGCTGTTCGTGCCCCCGCCCCCGCCGTAGTAGTACTCCAACCGCCCGGGGAACGCGTTCCACTGGATGGGCTGGTACACCACCTCCGCGGGGTCCGTCGTCACCGGGTTGAAGTACCAGGTGTTGTCCGCCGCGTTCATGCTGTTCCACGGGTTGCCGGTGATGCCCTGCTGCGTGAAGCCCGTGAGGTTGAACGTCCAGGACTCGTTCAACTGCTTCTGGAGCGTCGGATCGGTCGGGAAGTCGATCTGGTTCGCGGGCGTCAGGAAACGCCTGACGAGGTCAGCGGTCTGGGGCGACAGCATGGCGGTGGCTCCTTGGAAGGACTGGCCTCACGCGAGCGAGAGGCTCCCGCCGCGAGTGCAATCCAGACGCCATTTACACAGACGCCCAGTCAACCCACCCACACCCCCGGGTGCGTAAGTAATTACCGAGCCTGGGTCGAAAGTGATTGCGTCCGCTAATGCGTCTGTTGGGAACGCAAGGGCGTCCCGCGCGAACGCAATGGCCTGACGCGTCAGTGCGAGCTGTCTGAGAAGGGCTGCACTTCGGCCTGGGCCAGGCGCACGTTCTCGAAGCGGGCCGGACGCAGCATGCGCGTGGTGAGCACCAACGCGAAGAAGATGGCGCTGGTGCTGAGCGTCACGAAGCGCAGGCCCGCGCGGTCCGCCAGCGCGCCCTGAAACCAGACACCCAGCGAATAGCCCGCGCCCAACACCATGCTGTAGAGGCTGCCCATGCGCGCCTGCAGTTCGCGCGGCACGCGGTTCTGGCAGGACGCGCTCAGGCTGCTCATCAGCACCAGGTAGTTGGCGCCCAGGAAGAAGATGCACACCGCGGCCACCTGCAGCGTGGGCGCCAGCCAGTAGATGCCGGACAGCACCGCGATGGACGTCGCCGCGTAGCCGCGCAGCCTGCGCTGGCCGAAGGTCTCCGCGAGCGTGCCCACGCCCAGCGCCGCCGTCACCGCGCCCGCGCCCTGGCAGGTCACCAGCAGCGACGTCGCCGCCGCGCCCTGGCCCAGCTCGCGGATGGCGAACACCGGCACCAGCCCGATGAAGGGCGCCACCAGCGCCGCCACGAAGAAGGTGGCCACCAGCACCAGGGAGATGTCCTCGTCGTCGCGCGCCACGGTGACGCCGCGCCGGATGCCGGCCCAGAGCGGCTCGCGCTTCACCGACGGGTCCCGGGGCCTGGGCACCACGCGGGAGAGCGCCACCAGCACCGCGAAGAACGACAGCGTGTTCGCCAGCAGCGCCCACGCGGGCCCGCTCACCTGCAACGTCAGCGCGGCCAGCGTGGGCCCCAGGATGCGCCCCAGGTTGAACTGCGCGGAGTTGAGGCTCGTGGACAGGTGCAGCTCATCCGGTGGCACCAGCTCCGCCAGCAGCGCGCCGAAGGCCGGGTAGGTGAGCGTGCTCACGCAGCCGCTCAGGAACGAGATGAGGCCGATGACGGGCACCGACAACTGCCCCTGGAACGCCAGCACCGTCAGGATGCCCGCCAGCGCCGCCTGGAGCACCGCGCCGAGCGCCGCGTAGGCGCGCCGGTCGAAGCGGTCCGCCAGCGCTCCGCCCAGGGGCGAGAGGATGACGGCGGGCAGGAAGGACAACGCGACGATGGCGCCCGTGGACTCGGCGCGGCCGGTCGTCTGCGTGACGTACACACCCATCGCCACCGTCTCCATCCAGGTGCCGATGTTGGAGATGAGCGCTCCCATCCACACCGCGAAGTAGCCGGGGTGTTCGAAGGGGCGCAGCGAGGCGAGTCGGTGGGTCGAGGACACGGCGGCTTTTCTCTTAGCGCACGGCGTGACGCCGCGCCCGGCACGGCGCGGCACGCTTGGAGTCGCAATGAAGAGGACGGCAGTCCAGGCAGCAGCCCGGCTTCAAGAAGGCGCGCATTCCGTGACAGCGACGCGCGGGACGTGACGCTTGGGACACGCTCCGCATCACCCACGGACCCGGACGTCCGTGGGTGGGGGTGCGGCGTTGTCGGGAAGGGGAGGGCGGCGCGCTACGGCGCGGAGCCGGCGGCCGTCACCGGGGCCTTGCGCGGAGACAGGCGACCGTCGTCGGCGATGCGGGCGCCCGTGTCGGGGAAGTCCTCCTGGGAGAGCTTGCGCACCAGGGAGACGACGTTGGCGTCGGGGTCCGGTTGGGTGATGCCCTCGCCCACCTGCTTCGTGGGGAGGATGCGGCCGTTGGAGAAGCGGCCCTGGCTGTCCAGCTCCACCTCCAGGACCATGCCCAGGCCCTGGGGACCCTTGAGGTTGAAGCGGCCGTAGGTGGCGAAGTTGCCCATCGAGTAGGCGATGAGGCGGCCCTGGTAGAACTCCATGGCACGCGCGACGTGCGGTCCATGGCCCAGCACCAGGTGCGCGCCCGCGTCCACCACCGCGTGGGTGAAGACGCGCAGGTCGCCGCGGTCCTCGCCGAAGAACATCTCCTTGCCCTGGGACACGTGCAGGGCCTTGCCGCCCTCGGCGCCGCCGTGGAAGGAGACGACGACGATGTCGTGCGTGGCGGCCACCTGCTTCACCAGCGCGGTGGCGTTGGGCAGGTTGTTCAGGTGGTTGCAGCCGGCGGACGTGTGGAAGGCCACGAGGCCGATCTTCAGGCCGTTGCGCTCCACGGTGGCCACGCTGCCCGGCGGACCGCTCCAGGCGATGCCCAGCGCGTCCAGGGTGGACTCGGTGGCGCGGCGGCACTCCTCGCCGAAGTCACCGGAGTGGTTGTTCGCGGTGGAGACCACGTCCACGCCCGCGTCCTTGATGGACTGGCCGAACGAGGTGGGGGAGCGGAACGCGTAGCAGTTGGCGGGCGAGCGGCACTTGGTGGTGCGGCCGGTGTCGCACAGCGGGCCCTCCAGGTTGACGAAGGTGAGGTCCGCGTCCTCCAGCAGCGGGCGCACGCTGGCGATGACGCTGCCGCCGCCTTCGGGGGGCAGGTAGCCCTCCGGCACGGTGGTGCCGAGCATCAGGTCGCCGGTGGCGCGGATGCGCACCTTCGCGCCCGGGGGCGGAGGAGGCCGGGGCGTGCCGTCCACGGGCTGCGCGAGCCGGGCCTGGAGCGCGGCCTGGTTGCGGGCCTGGGTGAGCGCGCCCTCCAGGTCGGGCTGGTCCGGCTTGAGCGCGCGCACCTGCGTCCACTGCGTGAGCGTGTCGGACCAGCGGCCGTCCAGGGAGTAGGCCCAGCCCAGTTCCCAGCGGCAGTCGGCGCGGGACGGCGCGGCCTGGGCGCACGCGGACAGCTCCGCGATGGCGGTGGCGCTGTCCTTGGACTTGAGGGCTTCCACGCCCCGGGCGAAGTGCGCGTCCGGGTCACCCACGGCGACGAGGCCGGGCGCGGTGCCGGACTTCTCATGCATCGCGATGGCGGCGGCGCGCAGAGCCCCAACACTGGCCTCCACGGCGATGCGGCCCGCTTCGGAGAGGGAGGAGGCCGGCGCGGCGGCCGTGCCCGTCGTGGCGGTCGGCGGCGCGGACTGCGCGGAGGCGGTGGTGGGGGCCGTGCCCGTCGCGGGCGTCGTGCCCGACGGCGAGCCTGGCGACTGTGCGGAGGCAGTGGTGACGGCGGTACCCGTCGCGGGCATCGTGTTCGACGGCGAGCCTGACGTCGGTGCGGAGGCAGGTGCCGCCATGCCGGCGGGCATCCGCATCGAGACAGCCTTGGCCGTGCCGTTCGCGAAGGTCACACCCGAGGAGGCCGTGCTCGGTGCGACGCCCCCGACCTGCACGATGCCCCCGGTGCCACGCATCGGCGTGTTCGCCGTGAGCCCCGAGGAAGGATTCTTCGCGACGGCCTGCACGGAGGCGAGGCCTGCGTTCGTGAGCTGCGCGGAGCTCATCGCGGACATGCGCTGAACATTCGCCACGGCCTTCACGGACGCGAGACCCGCGGCACCGAGCTGTCGCGAACCTCCTCGTGCGTCCTGCGCACCTCCCACCGCCGACCGCACCGAGGCGAGGCCCGCCGCGCTGAGCTGTTCGGTCCCTGCCTCGGCCGCACGCTGGAGGTTCGCCCCGGCCCTCACGGACGCGAGGCCCGCCGCATCGAGCGCCGGCATCCCCTCACGCGCGGCCCCCAGCACCGACGCGACACCGGCCGCGCCGAGCTGCTCGGCCCCGACGTTCCGGATGACGGAGCGCACGGAGGCCGTGCCCGCGTCGAGGAGGAGCGCGGTGCTGGGACGCTCGGCTGTGGAGAAGTTGGGGACGGACGCGGCGGGCGCGGCGAGCGCCAGCATCAACAGGACGGACGGGGACATGGGCCCGCGCATCTTACGGGAAGGCGGCGGGACGCGGGCAGCACCACCGCGGCCGGCTCGAAAGCAGCCGAGCAGGCGACACGCCCACCTCCCCTCCACCCACCACCCCCGTCCGGCCCCGGACAGTGCCTACCCGAGCGCGTCGAGCAGCACCGAACCCCGGCGCTGGCGCGGCAGCAGCCGGAAGTGCCTCAGCTCCTTGCGCTTCACCCGCTGCTCCAGCGCGCTGTGCAGCGACAGCCGCCCCGGCCCGCGCATCAGCGTCCCCAGGGCGATGGCGATGAGCGCCACGTTGAACTCGTATCCGCCCTTGGTGATGTCGAAGCCGTTCTTGCCGTGCACCTTCGCGATGGCCACCGCCTGCGTCACGATGACCGACAGCGCCGTGAACCGCGTCGCGATGCCCAGGATGGAGCTCACCCCCGCCACCAGCTCCGTGACGCCGGTGGCCAGCACCCACGGACGTCCCGGCTTGAACCCGAGCTGCTCGAACATGCCCGCGTGCTGTTCGGCGCCCCCCTTCTTCAGCTTCGCCAGGCCGTGCTGGATCATCGTCGCGCCCAATGACAGACGCGGAGGCAGCAGCGCGGCCGACTTCAACAGCGACGGTTGTTCATTCAGCATCGTCACGTTCATGGGTGCTCTCCTCGTCCGGGACGCGAGCGTCCGGTGGGTGAAGTGCCCCTTACGTTGTGATGCGCCCTCGCTTCCGGCCCGGACGCCCGCCAGCCCCGTGGCTCGGCGGGCAGGCATTCAACCCCCGTCCCGCTCCGCCAGCGGCACGTCCATCAGGGCCGCCACCTCCGCGCCGTAGCCCCCGGGCCCCTCCCCGTGGACGATCAACGGCGGCCGCACCGACAGCCCCCGGTCCTGGTCCCGCAGCGCCAGCACCAGGAAGCGCGTCGCCGGGGCCTCCACCCGCGCATGCACCAGGCGCAGCACCCGGGGGAACAGCCTCGCCCCGGTGAGCAACCCCAGCACCTCCACGAGCCGCGCCGCCGGATACACCAGGCTCACGCCCCCGCCCGGACGCAGTGCGTGCCTCGCCGCGGCGACCACCGCTTCGGCGTCACACGCCACCTCCGACTTGGACACGGCCCGCTCCTCGTCCGGGCTCACCACCCCGGCCTGGGCCCTGCGGAACGGCGGGTTCGACACCACCTGCCCGTAGGCCCCGGAGGTCAGCAGCGTGCGCGCCCGCCGCAGGTCCCCGAGCACCGGCCGCACCCGCCCTTCGCACCCGTTGAGCGCCACCGCGCGCGTCAGCCGCGCGTGCACCCCGGGCTGCAACTCCAGCGCGTCCACCGGACCCGCGACGCCGAACTGCTTCACCAGCAGCAGCGACACCACGCCACTGCCCGCGCCCAGCTCCAGCACCGGCCCGGACAGCTCCCGTCCCTCCGTGGCCGCGAAGTGCGCCAGCAGCACCGCGTCCAACGTGAAGCGGTAGCCCGAGCGGCGCTGGAACACCCGCACGTCCGCGGTGCCGATGGCGTCCAGCGTCTCATCGTCCCGTGAAGCGGGCGCCGTCACGTCAGCGCGCGCCGTGCATCCGCTCGGCCACTTCCAGGACACGCGCCTCGCAGGAGACGTGATCCAGGTGGCTGGCCTCCACGAGCCCCGTGGGGCTGGTGACGTTCACCTCCGTGAGGTAGTCGCCCAGCACGTCGATGCCCACCAGGATGAGCCCCTTCTCCTGGAGCGCGGGCTTGAGGCGCTTGCAGATGTGCAGGTCGCGCGCGGTGATCTCCGCCTTCATCGGCGTGCCGCCCGCGGCCATGTTGCCCCGGTGGTCCGCGTCCGACGGCACTCGCAGCACCGCGCCCACCGGGTCTCCGTCCACCAGGATGATGCGCTTGTCGCCCAGGCGGCTCTCCGGCACGTACGCCTGCGCGAGGATGGGCTCCTTTCCACCCTGCGTCAGCAGCTCCACCATCGAGCGCGCGTTGCGGTCCCCGGGCGCCAGGAACAGGATGCCCTTGCCGCCGAACCCGTCGATGGGCTTGAGGATGGTGCCCTTCGCGTTCTGGGCCGCGAAGTCCATCACCACCGACAGCTCGCTCGTCACGCGCGTCTCCGGCATCAGGTCCGGGAAGTTCAGCGTGAAGAGCTTCTCGTTCGCGTCGCGGATGCCCGACGGGTTGTTGATGAACACCGGCGAGCGCTCCGGACACAGCTCCACCAGCTGGGTCGCGTGCAGATAGTTCGCGTCCACCGGCGGGTCCTTGCGCAGGAAGAGCACGTCCAGCTTCGACAGGGGGCGCACCTCCTCGCTCAGCACGTCGAAGTGCCGGCCGGGCTCGCGCCGCACCTTCACCTTGCGCATGCGCGCTTCCGCGCACCGGCCGTTGAAGCGCAGCCATCCCTGCTCGAAGTAGTAGACGTCGTGCCCTCGCCGCTGGGCCTCCAGCATCAGCGAGAACGTCGTGTCGTGGTCCACCCGCACGCTCTCGAGCGGGTCCATCAGGAAGCCAAGGGAGAACGCCATGGGTCGGAGGATAGCGGACCCCTTGGGCCCCTGCCGCTCATTCCCGTGCGGCTTCCGTCCAGGTCGCGACGGAAGGACACACGGGGCGGGGGAGCGGCGCGTCAGCGACCGGGCAGCTCCTTCAGCTTGAGGTTGAGGCGCACCGGCTTGCCCGCCTCCACCGGCACGGAGAGCACGCGGCGCTTCTTGTCCTCGCCCACGAGAATCAACTCGGTCTGTCCCGCCGGAAACGCGCGCTTCACCAGCGGTGTGCTTCCCAGGGACTTGTTGTTGAGGAACACCTGCGCGGGCTCGTCCAGGAAGAGCGTCACCTCGCCGCGTGCACGCTTGCCCCGGCCGCCGCGGGGTTCATCCCGGGTGTCCCGGTCGCGGGTGTCCCGGTCCCGGTCCTTGTCGTCTTCCGCCACCACCGCCACGCCCGCGTCCGGTGGGGGCGCCTTCGGCTGCGGGATGGGGATGGCCACCATGGGGCCCCCCGTTCCCACGGGCATGGGAGCTTCCTCCTCCGCCTCCAGCAGCTTCGTGAGCCGGAAGGCTCCGTAGGCTCCGCCCATCAACACCGCCAGCACGAACACGGCCCACACGGCGCCCAGCTTCGAGCGCTTCACCGGGGGCGCGGTGTCCGCGCTGGAGGGCTCGTCCGCCTTCAGCCGCGCGACCTCCGCCTTCTTGCGCGCCTCCACGACGCTCAGGGCGTCCGCCTTGCGCTCCGGCAGATAGGGGCCGTCGTCCTTCTGGAGCGCGCGCTTCGCCGACGCCATCACCTGGCTGCTCGTCGTCACGTCCGCGCTGTCCAGCAGCGAGCGCGTGGCGGCCATGCGTTCGGAGAAGAGGCTCTTCATCAGGGCCGCGCGCTGCTCGGCGTCCATCAGCTTCGTGCCCGCCGCCTTCTCGATGGCGCGCGCCATGTCCCGGCCGGACGCGTACCGGCGGTCCACGTTGCGCTCCAGGGCGCGCATCACCACGCGCGAGACGTCCTCGGAGATGTGCGGCAGCAGCACGGAGGGCCACGGGATGGGATCCTCGAGGATCTTCACCATCTCATCGCGCTCGGTCTTGCCGGCGAACAGCCGCTCGCCGGTGATGAGCTCGTGCAGCACCACGCCCACGGAGAACAGGTCGCTGCGGCCATCCAGCGGATCGCCTCGCACCTGCTCCGGGGACATGTAGCCGGTGGTGCCCTTCACCGTGCCCACGTGGGTGCGCTCCAGGCTGTTCTTCGCCTTGGCGATGCCGAAGTCGAGCAGCTTCACGGTGCCGTCGTACGTCACCATGATGTTCTTCTGCGCCACGTCGCGGTGGATGACGGGGCTGGGCTGGCCGCCGGGCGACGTGAAGGTGTGCGCGTAGTGCAGCGCCAGGCACACGTCGCGCGCCACCGACAGCGTGAAGCCCAGCGGCACCGGCTGGCGCTTCTTCAGGCACGCGCTGGTCACCTGGTTGAGGTTCTGCCCGCCGATGAACTCCATGGCCAGGTAGAGCCCGTCGTCCTCCTCCCCCAGGTCGAACACCTGCGCGATGTTCGGGTGGTTGAAGGCCGCGGTGATGCGCGCCTCGTCCAGGAACATGCGGACGAACTGCTCGTTCGACCGCGCGTCCGGGAGGATGCGCTTGATGACCACGTACTTGCGGAAGCCGCCCGGGCCGGACGTGTAGCCCAGGAACAGCTCCGCCATGCCGCCCACGGTCAACTGCGTGAGCACCTCGTACTTCCCGATGCGCTCGCCCCGATGGAAATCGATGAGGTCATCCTCCAGCGCCCCGGACCGGCGCGCCCGCATCAAGAGAAATGGAAAATTCGCCCGCGGACCATAACAGGGCTGTTGCGGCAGGGGACGTTCCGTCCAGGTGGAGACCCACGGAGGGTGGGCCCGCATGGCCCCCAGGTCCCTGTGGATGAACTGTGGAGGACGGGGGACGGGCTGTGGACAACCGGCCGGCGGATCTCCAGCCTGTGGATGCCGGGGGATAACCGGCAACTTGCCCACATGTAGCAGATCGCCGATTCCTTCATGAATCCATGGGGTTGCTGACTTGTCCCCAACTCCGCGCCGCCTACTGCTTCCACCAGTTGATCAACACTACAAATAGACTGGTTAAAGAAGACGGTGCTTGTGCCTTCGCGTGTGGAGACGCGGCCCGACGGCGAGCCGCTACAGGCCGCATCCGCTACAGGAGCGTGGCGCGCAGCCGGTCCAGCAGGTCGGGCAGGTCGTGCATCAACCGCCGGTCCAGGTCCTCCAGCGCGGCGCGGAACATGGCCAGGTCCTCGGCCTCGCGTTCGGCGGACACCATGCGGTGCAGGCCGCGCAGGCGCAGGTTGCGCTGGACCAGGCGGGCCAGGGTGTCCTCCAGCGCGTCCGCGAGCTCGGGCTCCAGGCGCAGCTCCTGCCCCACCAGCTCCCGGAGCTGTTCGACCCGGTAGGTGAGCTCCCAGCTCTCCTCGTAGCCCGCGCGTCGGGGCACCGGCTGCTGCCCTTGCGTCCACCGCTCGTTCACTCGGTCCTCGGGTGCGGCTAGTGCGGCCGGGGCCGGGTGAGGCCTGTCAGGGACAACCGGGTGCGCATCGGGTCCAGCTCCACGTGCATCCGGCAGTCCGCCACGTCCAGGCGCAGGGTGTAGGGAAGGCAGGGCGCACGCTCCGAGTGCTCCCGACAGGCATCTGCGCCCATCCGGAACAGCTCCGCCAGCACCGCCCGCCGGACCTCCGGTGCCAGTCCGTCCACCGTGGACTGGACGCCCCGGACGATAAGCACCGTGAATGCCTGCATTCCGGGAGAAACGCTGGAAGGGCTGGCCAGGGTCATGCGGCGAACCTTTGCCAGAACCGTACCTTGCAACAGGGATGTGTTTTCAGGGGTTTGAGGCCGTCCGAAATGCTTGGGGCTGAAAAAAGTCCGGTCCTCTCGAGTGACGATCCTGAAGCCCTGGGGGGTGGGGTGCCGTCGGACATGGGGATGGAGAGGGGTGGTATAGGCCGGAGTCAGGGAGGCACGATGACGCGCGAGCGGACGGTGGAAAGGTGGGCTCCAACAGGCCTCCTGGGGGCCCTGGCGGCCGTCCTGGCCCTTCTGGGGGCCTGCCGGGACGAACCCCCGCTCACCGGCGCCCGGAGCCTCCTGCGGGTCTCCCAGGAGGTCGTGACGTTCCCGGCCAGCTACCCCGGGGTGACGCGCGAGGTGGAGCTCCGGGTGGTGAACGCGGGCCGGACCACGCTGGACGTGGAGTGGACGGCGCTGGCGCCGCCCTTCTTCGCGCAGGGGCTACCCACGCGGATGGCGCCCGGGGAGGTGCCGGTGAAGCTGCTCTACCGGCCGGAGGCGACGGGCGCGTCGGAGGCCACGCTGACGGGGCGGGCGCCCGGGGGCGGGGAGGTGGCCGTGGTGCTCCAGGGCCAGTCGAACGCGATCCCGGCCTGTCCCACGCCGGTGGCCTGCCACAGCGCCACGTTCGATTTGGTGACGGAGACGTGCGTGGAGACGGAGGATCCGGACGGCACGGCGTGCGACCCGGGCAACGCGTGCCTCCAGGACGCCACCTGCACGGCGGGGCGGTGCAAGGGGACGGAGCGCGTCTGCGACGACGGCAACGCGTGCACCACGGACGTCTGCAACCCGCTGGACGGCTGCACGTCGGTGCCGGCGCCGCCGTGTCCGGGGGATGGGAAGTGCCAGGTGGGCACGTGCGATCCGAAGGTCGGGTGCGCGCTGGCGAACGCGCCGGACGGCACCTTCTGCGGCCCGGAGCGCGGCTGTGACGTGGCGGACGTGTGCCTGGACGGGGCGTGTCAGCGGCGCGACCCGCCGGACAACTTCACCTGCGCGCCGGCCAGCCCGTGCCAGGGACCGGGCCGGTGCAAGGGGTCGGTGTGCGAGCGCCCGGCCGCGACGGCGCTGTTCCCCGACTGGACGTACGACGCGGCCTCCAACGGCGAGGCGCTGCACGACCTGCTGGTGGGGCCCACGGGGGACGTGACGCTGGTGGGCTTCTTCGTGCCGGCGCTGCTGGACGCGGCGGGCCCGGTGCCGGTGCG
>SECN01000613.1 GCA_004173515.1 Myxococcaceae bacterium
GCGCTCCTCGTACGGCACGAGGCCCTGGTCGGAGATGTCACCGGCCTCCGCGCCGCCGCCGCGCCCGGCCCCAAGGCCCCCGGCGGCGGCGCGGAGGCCGGTGACATCTCCGACCAGGGCCTCGTGCCGTACGAGGAGCGCGTGGTGACGGCCAGCCGCCGCGCCCAGTCCTCGCTGGAAGCGCCCAACGCCACCACCGTCATCACGGCGGAGGACATCCGCCTGTCGGGCGCCACCACGCTGCCGGAGCTCCTGCGCCGCGTGCCGGGCGCGGACGTGATGGCCATGGGCGTGGGCAGCTCCAACGTCAGCCTGCGCGGCTTCAACCAGCGACTGGCCAACAAGGTGCTGGTGCTGGTGGACGGCCGCACGGAGTACCAGGACTTCCTCGGCCTCACGCTGTGGGCGGGCCTGCCCGTGGGCCTGGAGGAGATCGACCGCATCGAGGTCATCCGCGGTCCAGGCAGCGCGCTGTACGGCGCCAACGCGATGCTGGGCGTCATCAACATCATCACCCAGGCCCCCGGCACCGGCCGCCGCGCGCGCTTCAGCGCCCTGGCGGGGGGCGGCAACACCGTGCAGGGCTCCTTCGTCAGCCACGGCCAGAACGGCGCCCTGCGCTACCGTGCGTCCGCCGCCTACCGGCAGGAGGACAAGTGGACGCTCGACTACGCCAGCGGCCGCCCTGACTTCGCCCTCACCGGGCCGGACCCGGAGGTGGGCCTGCGCGGCGCGCGCGGCAACCTCTCCACGGTCTATTCGTTCGATGAGGGGCGCGCGGTCGGCCTGTCCGGCGGCGTGCACCGCTACACCACGGAGGCCTATCCGCTGGGCCTCCTGCGCAACTACTACATCGACGCGTTGGGCGCGTACGCCAAGGCGGATGTGGAGCTGGGCTCGGTGAAGCTCAAGGCCTTCTGGAACCACCTGTCCGGTGACGCCGGGCCGCAGTACGAGGCCATCGGGCAGCGCTCGCTGGTCACCAACGTGGCCTCCAACGTCTTCAACGGCGAGGCGCTGTACGCCCGGGGCTTCGAGCTCGCGGGCGAGCACCAGGTGAACATCGGCGTGGAGGGCCGCCTCAAGCGCGTCGCCTTCGGCTACCTGGACGGGCTGCGCGAGGAGTTCCACGCGGCGGCCTTCATCCAGGACGAGTGGCGCATCGTGCAGCCCCTGCGCCTCGTCGTCAGCTACCGCGTGGACCGCCACCCGCTGCTCGACAAGGGCAACCCGGGCATCGCGCAGTCGCCGCGCCTGTCCGCGGTGTTCCAGCCCATTGAGGGGCACGCCTTCCGCGCGTCCGTGGCCACCGCCTTCCGCGAGCCCACGTTCCTGGAGAGCTACACCCGGCTGCCCGTGCCCGTGCCGGGCGTCAACGGCGTCAGCGTGCTGACCACCGGCAACCAGCAGCTGCGCCCCGAGCGCCTCAACGCCCTGGAGCTGGGCTGGCGCGGTGAGTCCCCCCGGCTGGGCCTGGACTGGGACGTGGCGCTCTACCAGAACACGGTGAAGGACCTCATCGGCCTGTCCGCCGTGCAGCGGCTGCCCGCGGGCGAGTCCTACGACAGCGCCAGCGGCAGCTACCTGGTGGGCCGCTCGCTGTTCACCAACGAGAACGCCATCTACACCGCGCGCGGCGTGGAGGCGGGCCTGAGCCTCTCCCCCATCGACGGCCTGGGCATCAAGGCGAGCGCCGCGCTCCAGAACGTCACCTCCGACCTGCCGGAGGAGGGCCAGTGCGGCCCGTGCAGCCAGGCGCCGGGCTTCAAGGTGTTCGGCGGCATCACGTACCGCACCCGCGCGGACCTGGAGTTCGGCATCGACGCGGCCTTCACGTCCTCCTCCACCTGGGTGGAGCGCGAGCCGGCCGCCAACGACCCGACGCGCGTGGAGCTCCTGTCCAACAACCTGCCCGCGTACGCCGTGGTCAACGCCCGCGTGGGCTACGAGGTGGTGAAGGACTTCGCCTCCGTGTCGCTCATGGGCAGCCAGCTGGGCGGCACGCACGCGGAGCACCCCTTCGGCAACCGCATCGAGCGGCGCGTGTTCGCCAACCTCACGGTGACCCCATGAAGCGCGCCCCTTCCTCCCCCTTCGCCCGCGGCCTCTTCGCGGTCGCGCTCACGTCGCTCCTGTCCCTGGGCTGCGAGGGCCCGGAGGTGAAGCCCACCGCGGACGGCCGGCAGAACACGCGCGCCGCTCGCATCGAGGGCAGCCTCGTCGTCCAGTCGCGCGCCCGGGGCAACGCGGTGGTGTTCCTCTACCACGCGGAGACCCCGCCCCCGCCGCTGGGCTCCGGCCGGCCCCTGGCCTTCACCGTCATCCCCGCCGCGGAGCTGTTCGGCACCGCGCTGGGAGACAACTCACCGGGTCCGTTCACCGCGCCGTTCGCGCTGAGCCTCGTGCAGCCGGGCCACTACCTGCTGCGCGGCTTCATCGACGCGGACACCTGCCGCTTCGTGCCGCAGCCCTGCCACGTGTCCGACTTCAATCCCTGGTACGGCGTCACCTCCGAGCCCAACGCGGGCGACGTGGGCGGCGGTGGCGTGGACCCCACCAACGGCGCCACGCGCATCCTGGAGGTGACGACGGACGCGGACGGCTGGCCCGTGCCGCTCACCGGCGTCAGCGTGTCCTTCTCCGACACGGCCACGGTGCCGTTCGACCGGCCCGCCTTCCAGGTCGCCGAAGGGCGCGAGTTCGACACCGCGACGACCTCCACGAAGCTGCTGACGCTCACGCCGCAGCAGCTCACCGGCGCGGTGGATCAGCGGCCTCCGGGCTTCTGGGTGCAGTTCGTGGACGCCAACCGCGACGGCATCCCCGACGACGCCAACAACGACGGCGTCCCGGACTTCTGGCCGCGCGTGGTGGTGCGCAAGCTGGCGGACGTGCCCGGCGTCGTGGACGAGAACGACCTGGACCGCGACGGCGTGGTGGACGACGAGGGCGAGGACTACGCGCGCGTCTCCGGTGGCAAGGACGGCAGGCCGGACGTGGTGGTGCTGGCGGCCGGCCTGGTGCCCGACCCCCTCCTCGCCGCCCTGAAGGACGAGCAGGGCAACCCCCGCACGCAGCCCGTGTTCGTCCCCCAGCTCCGCGTGGCCCTCCAGAACCGGGCGCTGGACGCGCGCGACCCCTCGGCGCCCGCTCCCCTGGCCGCCGTTCCTCCCGGGCGCTACAGCGTCACCCTGGTGCAGTCCACCGGGCAGACATGGCGTGTGCCCAATGAGTTGGATCCGACCCTCGCGGAGGCCGCCGGGCTGCCAGGCGTGCCGTCCCAGTCCTTCGTGTTGGAAGTGCGTTGAAGGTTTCGCGGGGGCACTGAAATCGCGGCGCGGGGCCCTGCGTTGCTTTGACTTCGCAAGGCCCATCCGCGACCATGGGGTGGTGCTGCCGGAGGCGCTCCCCCTCCCGAGGTTCTGATTCCGATGAAGGCCGGCCC
>SECN01000142.1 GCA_004173515.1 Myxococcaceae bacterium
GCCATCAGCACGCCCTTGTAGCGCGCGAAGCCCTGGGGGATGTGCGGGTGGTGCGCGATGACGAGCTTCGCGCCCGCGTCCACCATGTCGCGCATCCGCTGCGCCGTCGGGGCGGAGGGGCGCACGCTGTATTCGATGCCCGTGTGCAGCACCGCCACCGGGACGCGACCCTGGGCGCTCTCGGCGCCGAGCAGTGACGTCACCCGCGAGGTGTTCCGCGCGTCCGCCGCGCCGCCCTGGTTCGGGCCCGCGACGTACTGCTGATCATGCGCGCTGCCGGTGATGGAGCACATCGACACCAGGCTGTAGTGGGAGCCCGAAAGCGGCACGCGCGCCGGGACGAAGGCCTCGGTCTCGTCGCGGCCCGCGCCGCTGAAGGCCATGCCCGTCGCGGCCACGTGCGCGAGCGTGTCGTTCAGCCCCGGCGCCAGGTAGTCATAGACGTGGTTGTTGCCCAGGCTCACGTAGTCCACGCCCAGCCACGGCAGCGCGGGCAGCGAGCCCGGCAGCGTGAAGAACGCATAGGCCTTGTCGTCATGGGGCGTGGCGGGCGAGTCCGTCACCGGCGTCTCCAGGTTCACCGCGCGGAAGTCCGCCGCCTGGAAGAAGGGCCGCACATGGGTGAAGACCGCCTTCGTGCCCGGCAGCGGATCCGACACGCGGATGAGCGCCGCGGGGTCGTCCGGAGGCATCTGGTTGCGGGGCGTGGTGTCGTCCGGATCCAGGAAGCGCCGGCCCAGCGACACGTCCCCCGCGAAGAGCATCCGCACGCCGCCGTCCTTCGGAGACAGTCGCACCGGGGGCAGCGTCACCCGCGTCTCGGAGAGACTCCGGCGCAGCTCCACCGCCACCACGGCGGGACGGAAGCCTTCAGCGTCCACCTGGAGCAACCGGTTGTGACGGGGCAGCACGGGGAAGCGGTAGTGGCCCTCCGCGTCCGTGCGCGCCTTTGCTTCACCGACCTGGACGGTGATGCTCGCGACCGGCGCGCCTGTGACGGAGACCACCGTGCCTTCCAGCGCGATGCCGGTGCACGCGTAGAGGTGACGGGCCTCGCGCTCGGCCGCGGGCAGGGACGCCTCGTCACCGAGCTGGGGCTCCGGCGCGCAGGTCGTCAGGACGGGCGGGAACTCCTCCTCCGGCGGCGGCGCTTCCGGTGGTGGCTCCTCGTCGGGAGTCTCCTCGGGAGGCGGCTCGGACGGAGGCGGCGACCCGTCAGGAGGCGGCGTCACCGGCGGCGGCGTGGGAGGCGCATCGTCTCCCGGTGCCGTCACGGCCCCCTGTCCGTTCGACGGAGCCGAGGCCCCCGGACCACACGCCACCAGACACGCCGCCATCCACGCCATCGGCAGGAACCGATGCCCCATCCCGTCCCCCTGCGCCGCCGACCACTTCCGGCGTCGAGATGGGGACGAAAGCGCGCGGCCGCCAGGGACGGACCTGCCCCCGAGGGCTGCCTGCCTGCTTCCGCGGCGCCTGGCGCGTTCAATGCCAGACACCGCGGTCCACCGCGCTACGGCCGGCGTGCTACCAGGGCACCTCCGCGCCCTCGTAGTCGAAGAAGCGGCCGGAGTGCTCCAGCGAGACGCCGTCGATGACCCGGAGCATCCCGCGCACCGAGTCGTCCGCCGGCAGCGGCGCGTCCTGGCCGCCCATGTCCGTCTGCACCCAACCCGGATGCAGCAGCACGCACGCCAGCCCGTCCCGGCGCAGGTCGTTGGCCATGGAGCGCACGCCCATGTTCAGCGCGGCCTTGGACATGCGGTACGCGTACGCGCCCCCTTCCGTGTTGCTGGAGAGCGAGCCCATGCGCGACGTCACGTGCGCCACCTTGCGGCCGACGCCGTGTCGCAGCGCGGGCAGCAGCGCGGAGGTGATCCGCAGCGGCCCGAGCGCGTTCACCGCGATGGTGCGCTGCAGGTCCTCGAAGTCCAGCTCCTGCAACCCCACCCACTGGCCCGACACGCCCGCGTTGTTGATGAGCACGTCCACCGGCTCGCGACAGACCTTCTCCGCGAACGCGCGCACGCTGTCCGCGCAGGTGACCTCCAGCGGGTGGATCCGCAAGCGGTTGCCGGCCTCGTGCAGCAGCGGCTCCAGGCGACGCGCCATCTCCGGGGCGCGCACGCCCGCGTCGACCGTCTCTCCTCGCCGCAGCAGTTGCTGCACGAACTCGAAACCGATTCCGCGGCTGGCTCCCGTGATCACGTAGCGCATACCTGTATTAACGCGCCGGCTGCCTCTCCTTGGCAAAGCACCTTGCTTCGCACTAAGGCGCCCGTGGGTGCTCACCTCACGACAGCAGGGGATGGACGACATGACGGTCGCGGTCATCGGCGGAGGGCTTTCAGGACTGGTCCTGGCTCACCGATTGCGGTCGCGCGGCACGGCTGCCGTGCTGCTGGAGTCCTCGTCGCGCGTGGGTGGAAACGTGCAGACCCGCACACAGGGGGACTACCTCCTGGAGGCCGGACCGAACAGTTTCCTGGACCGGGAGCCCGCCACGCGTTCACTGACGGAGGCCCTGGGTCTTGAAACACGCCTCCGTTCGGCGGATGCAGCGGCAAAAAACCGCTACATCTTCACTCGCGGTGCGCTTCGAAAAGTGCCGGCGTCACCGCCCGCGTTCCTGAAATCCGACGTGATTTCCCTTTCCGCGCGCCTGCGGGTGCTGGCGGAGCTGTTCAGCGGTCGCGGTCCCACGGGTGTGGATGAAACACTGGCGCAGTTGGGCCGGCGCCACCTGGGCCGCGAGGCGACCTCGGTGCTGCTGGACGCGTTCCAGACGGGCACCTACGCGGGCGACCCGGAGAAGCTCAGCGCGGAGGCCACCTTCCCGCAGCTCGTGAAGTTCGAGCGGGAGCACCGCAGCCTCATCCTCGGCGCCATCCGCGCCCAGCGCGCGGCGCGCAACGCCCAGGCCGGCAGCAACGGCCCGAAGTCGAAGCCCACCGGTGGTTTGAGCACCTTCGACAAGGGTCTGGGCGTGCTGGTGGACGCGCTGGCCGCTTCGCTGGGCGACGCGGTGCGCACCGACGCGAAGGTGGAGGGCCTCACGCGCACGGCGGACGGGTGGAAGGTCCAGGTCCGCGAGCGGGGACAACCCGTGGAGTTGCTCGCGTCCCAGGTGGTGCTGGCCGTGCCCGCGCACATGGCGGCCGACCTGCTGCGTCCGCTGGATGCGCCCCTGGCGGGGACACTGGACGGCATCGGCTACGCGCCCATCGCCGTGGTGCACCTGGGCTTCGCGCCGGGGGCGACGGCGAAGCCGGACGGGTTCGGGTTCCTGGTGCCGGCGGTGGAGGGCAAGGCGGTGCTGGGCACCATCCATGTCTCCACCACGTTCCCCTTCCGCGCGGAGGGCGGGCGGGTGCTGCTCACGTGCCTGATGGGCGGCACGCGAAAGCCGGAGGTCGTCGCGCGGGACGAGGACGCGCTGGTGGCGCTGGCGCGCGAGGAGTTGAAGGCGATGACGGGCCTCAGCGCGACGCCGGAGCTGACGCAGGTCGTCCGCTGGCCGCGCGGCATCCCCCAATACACGGTGGGCCATCTGGCGCGGGTGGCGTCCCTGGATGAAGGGCTGAAGCGCTGGCCTGGCCTGCACCTCACCGGCAACGCGTACCGGGGCGTGGGCGTCAACGACTGCATCCGGGAGGCGACCCGGCTGGCGGACGCGCTGGGGTAGCGGCGCAAGGAGCGGCCGGGGGCTCGGGAGCGACCGCTCACCTCGATTCCTCGACGGCCGGGTGCAACCCTCCCCTGGGGGCCCCTGGGGCGCTGACAGAGTGCGTGGGCATGTTTCACGGACACTGGAGATCCCCCCTATGTTCTCACTGCGCTCGCCGCTCCTGTTCGTGCTCGCCGTCCTCTTCTTCCCGGCCGTCCTCGCCGGAACGCTCGTCCTGGACCTGGTCCCGGCGCCCATCCCCCGGCACTAGGACGCGGGACGGTGTAGCCTTCCGCTGGAGCATGTCGGAGACGTCGGAAGGCTCCATCGTTCGCGCCACGCTGCGCGCCCTCGTCGCCCCGTGGCGGCTGCTTCCCATCGTCCTGGTGTCGCTGCCACTGCTGGCGGCCCAGGTGCGCTGGAGCGTGGATCCGCACGCGTTCTGGCTGGGCCTTCTGCTCTGCGTGCTGTGCGTCGCCGTCGCGCCGGTGTCCTACCGGGTGCTGTTCCCGGAAGGGCTGGACCTGAGCCACGGCGGCATCCGCCTGCTGCTCTATGGGGCGGTGGGGTGCGGCGTGGTGCTGTCGGTGGGCTACGCCCTGCCGCGCGTCACCCTGATGCTGCCCACGTTCCTGTCGGAGCCGTACAACCTGGCCATCTGCGGCGGCCTGTTCCTGGTGGCCGGCTGGGGCCTGGGGCGGGACATCGGCTTCGAGGAGACGCTGCTGCGGGAGCGCGCGCGCGCCACCCGCTTCGCCTGGGAGGCCGAGCAGGCGCAGCTCCTGGCCATCCGCAGCCATCTTGACCCTCACTTCCTCTTCAACACGCTCAACGCCATCGCGGAGTGGTGCCGCGAGGACGGCGCCGTCGCGGAGGCCGCCGTGCTGCGGCTGTCCACGATGCTGCGCTCGGTGCTCGCGGGCGTGCGCAGCGTCACCTGGCCGCTGTCCCAGGAGCTGGAGCTGATGCGCACGCTGTTCGAGCTGCACCTGCTGCGCGACCCGGACCTGTTCCAACTTCACATGAAGGTGGCCGAAGGGCTGGGCGACGTGCCCGTGCCGCCGCTGCTGCTCCTGCCGCTCGCGGAGAACGCGGTGAAGCACGGGCCGGCGTCCGGGCACCGGGGTCCGCTGCATGTGGACGTGGCGGCCCGCGCCGGGGAGGTGGTGGTGTCCATCGACAACCCGGGCGCCTCCAAGGGACCGCGCGAGGGCAGCGTGGGGCTGCCCACCGTGGAGCGCCGGCTGGCGCTCGCATATGGCGGACAGGCCCTGCTGGCGCTGGAGAGCGCGGACGGGCGCACCCGTGTCACCGTCACCCTGCCCCGTCGGGGCCCCCAACCCGGAGTCCTCACGTGAGAGAGCCCCTGCGCGTCCTCATCGCCGACGACGAACTGCTGGCCAGGAAGCGCCTGGCGCGCCTGCTGGCCGCGCTGCCGGATGTGAGCGTGTGCGGCGAGGCGGTGGACGGGGACTCGGTGCTCGCCGCGGTGCGCGCGGGCGGCGTGGACGTGGTGCTGCTGGACATCCACATGCCGGGCCTGAGCGGCCTGGACGCGATGGCGCTGCTGCCGGAGGGCGGGCCGCATGTCATCTTCTGCACCGCGCACGCGGAGCACGCGGTGAACGCCTTCGAGCACGGCGCGGTGGACTACGTGCTCAAGCCCGTGGAGGCGGCGCGGTTGCAGAAGGCGCTGGAGCGCGCCCGGGCGCGGCAGCCGGTCGCCGCTGCGGCCGCGAAGGTGAAGAACACCGCCATCCCGCCCCCACCCTCCGGAGGAAACGGGCACGCCTTCGCGCGGCTGCCCATCCCCACGCGGCAGGGGCTGGTGCTGGTGTCACCGGACGCCATCTCCCATGCGTCGCTGGAGGATGAGCTGGTCACGGTGTTCACCACGCAGGGTGACTTCCTCACCGACTTCACGCTCAACGAACTGGCGGACAAGCTGCCCGCCGAGCACTTCCACCGCGTGCACCGGCGCGCCCTGCTCAACCTGTCGCATGTGACACGGCTGGAGCCGCTGGAGACGGGCGGCTACCTGGCGCGCACGGCACGGGGACACTCGGTGGAGGTGAGCCGCCAGTCCGCGCGTGAGCTGCGGCGCATGCTGGGCCTGCGCAAGGGCGCGGAGGACGAGGGCTGAAGCTCTCTCGCCCGGTACGCAGCAGGGGCCAGACTCGCGGCAGGACTCCTCGCGGATGAGCCACGAGGAGCCGGGCCGCCCCAGAGGGCGCCGACGTCGAGCGCCCTCCGTTCCGCTTCAGTTCCAGACGAACAACTGGTGCACCTGGCCAGCGTCGTCGCCCAGCGTGTCCACCAGCGCCTGCCGCGCGGGGCCCGGAAGCTCCGCGCCACCCCGGGCGCAGCGGGCCGCCTCTTCACGGGTCAGCGAGGGCGCGGTGCAGAAGGAGTCCTGCCAGCGCGCCAGCAGCGTCCTGAAGAAGGTCTGCTCGTAGCCCTGGAGTTCGCCATCCAGCCACCCGTCCTTGCTGGGCTGCGCGAACTTCTGCGGCGTCACGCCACCCGGGGTGAAGGTGATGTTGTGCTCGTAGCCGGACGCCGCCAGTGACTTCTCCGCCTTCACCGCCAGGGGCGCGTGCTGGTCCTGGAGGACGGCCTGGGCCACCACCGCGAAGTGGTACTCCACCTCGCGGCGCAGCGCGCGGTACTCGAAGGCGCGCGGCACCTCGCGGTACTTCGTCACCTCCACCGTCGTCTTGTACTCCACCGTCTTCTTCTGGGTGACGAGCCGCTTCTTCATCTCGCCCTTGTCCTCGTACGCCTCCTCCACCGTGTACGGGACCTCCGCCGTCGCGGTGCGGTCCTCGTGGTCGGTGTACGGCACCTGCTCCGTCCACGGCGCCGTCAGCGACACCGGCTGGCTGTTGCGGTCCTCGCTCAGGCTGCCCTCCAGCGTGAGCGGCACGTGGCGCGAGGACGCCTCCGAATACCAGGGCGAGGCCTCGAACGCGCCCGACAGCCGCGCCATCAGGTATTTGACGACGTCGTTGCTGATGCCATCCATGGACACCTGGAACGTGGGAACGCCCAGCGCCTCCGGGAACAGCGGCGCGCGGGGCGCGTCCTGCTGGTAGTGCCGGCAGTAGCGCGACACCAGCTCCGCCCAGTGCGCGGTGCCCACGGAGGGCGCCTGCTTCAGCCGGGCGCACGTCGCCTCGCCGCTGCGCTGCACCGACTCCTCCATGTCCCGCCGGATGGGCGCCATCTCCGCGTGGGCCAGCAGCGCGCGCTTGCGGTTCAGGTGCGACTCCGCCGTCAGCGCATGGCCCCGCTTCGCCTGTTCGACGATGAGCTGGCGCAGGTGCTGGTGCGTGCCCGCCATCTCCTCCAAGAGCGAACTCTCCATGCCGCCATCCAGCTTGGAGTTCCACTTCACCCTGTAGGCCAGGAACTGCTCCAGGTTCTGCTCCGCGTCCTCGTCCCGCCCCTCCACCCGGGCCTGCCGCGACCAGGTGAGCAGTTGCGACAGGCCTCGCCAGCGCAGGTCGTCCAGCGAGGCGCGCAGCGACGTGTCGTTGGGCGACTCCTCGACGACCTTCACGTACAGCTCGGCGGCTTCCACGAAGCGGCCCTTCTCCGCCAGGTCATTGGCGCGGCTCCGGACGGTGGAGCACGCGGTCACCGTGCTCGCCAACGCGAGCAACGGCAGGAGGAGCAACTTCCGGCGCGGGCCGGAACGGGAGGACAGGGAGGCGGAGGCAATCACGGAACGGCACCCTTCAGCGCGTGGCGCGTGGCACGCGGGCTGACGACTGGCAGGATGACCGCCATATTCACCGCGACGCCCCGGTCCCGACAAGGGCCCCCCGGGTCAGCCCCGCGCCCGCTTCAGTCCACAGGCCACGTGTGCACCGGCAGCCCCTCCTCCGCGTGCTGGAGGTAGCGCTCCAGCAGGGCCGCCATCGCGTCCTGCCGGGGCATGTGCGCCTCCAGCTTCGCCAGCACCTCCCGCTGCCAGCGCGCCCCGGTGCGCCGCAGGGCCACCCGCTGGGCGATGATGTCCAGCATCGCGTCCGCCTCCGCAGGATCCACCCCGTGCTCCGTCAGGCCGCGCCGCGCCACTGGCAGCAGCTGCTTCACCAGCTCCCCCACCGGCACCGGCCGGGGACTGGGCGCGGCCTCCGAAGGCCACAGCATCACCGCGTCCAGGCCCTTTCGCGCCGCCTGCTTGAAGTTGCGCCGCGCCTGCCAGAAGGGCAGCGCCGGCAACAGCGCGTCCACCCGCTCCGCCAGTCCCAGCGTCAGGCCCAGCAGGAACGCCCCGTTGGCCACCATGTCCACCACCGTGGGGCCCGCCGGCAGCGCTCGCAGCTCGATGCGCACGTGGCCCTCCCCGGTCGGATCATAGATGGCCCGGTTCCAGGACCAGACCGTGCTCTGGTGCAGCCGCAGCTCCCCCAGCTCCGGCACGCCCCCCGCCGTGACGACCTCCAGCGGGGACTCGTCGCCCACCACCGGCAACAGCGGCGGGTAGAGCGCCACGGCCTCGGAGAACAGCTCGTACACGCCCTCGCGCACCCAGCCGTGGCCGAACGTCACGCGCGGGTGCAGGTGGGCCACCTCGTCCCCACCCTCGCCCCGGTCGTCGGTGGCCTGCTGGAAGAGCGCCACGCGCGTCTCATCCCAGAGGCGCTTGCCCAGGAACAGCGGGGAGTTGCCCGACGCCGCCAGCACCGGCCCCGTCGCCAGTTGCGCGGCGTTGTACACGTGCGCGAAGTCCGCTGGCGCCACCCGCAGATGGAACTGGAGCGACGTGTTCGCCCCCTCCAGCGTCACGTCGTCCCAGGCGAGGTTGAGCGTGTCCTCGCCCGCGATGGCCACCTGGAAGGGCCCGTCCCGCCGCTTGCGGATGGCCGTGTTCAGCGCCCGGTAGCGGGGCTGCTGCGTGAGCGCGCCCTTGCCCAGGTCCGCCTGCCGCAGCGTGGGCAGGATGCCGATGGCCGCCACGCGCGCGCCCTGCGTCGCCGCCGCGCGCCCCAGCTCCTTCAGCACGTCCTCGAACTGCGCCCGCAGCGCGGTGAACGGCCGCCCCGCCAGGAGCGACGGTCGCACGTTCGTCTCCATGTTGAAGCGGTTGAGCTCCAGCGTCAGCCGGTCGTCCTTCGACTGGGCCAGCACCAACTGGTTCACCGGCAGCGGGTAGCCCGCGCGGTCCACCAGGTACACCTCCAGCTCCGCGCCCATCGTCGTGGGCCCCACCCCGAAACCGGGGCGGCGCAGCAGTGCTCGCAGGGCCTCCAGGCTCTCCGCGAGCCGCTGCACGAACCGCTCGTGCTCCTTCGGGGTGAACTCCTCCTGCTGGATGGCGAGTCCCATAGACCCTCCACGATTGGCACGACGCGCCGGGCTGGCACGTCGGGTGTCACCCGGTGGACGCCGCATCCGCCCCAAAGCGTCCGCCACCGGCCCACACGCTCCCCTGGCCGCCCTCCAGGCCGGTTCCAGGCCCCGGCCCCGGGTGCGCGGGGGCAGGGGTGTGTTATCTCGGCTCCGTCATGTCGGACGCCCCCACCGCCCCCAACCTCTACGACCTGCCGCGCCCCGCGCTGGACGCGCAGTTGGCCGGCTGGGGCTTCAGCCCCCAGTACCGCGAGCGCGTGTGGACGGGGCTGTACCGCGACGGGGTGACGGCGCTGGGCGACGTGACGGGCCTGCGCCCGGACCTCCAGGCCGCGCTCCAGGAGCGCGCGCGGCTGGGCCACCTGGCCACGCACCACGAGAGCTTCAGCAGCGACGGCCTCACCCACAAGCTGCTGCTGCGCCTGCACGACGGGCAGACCATCGAAACGGTGCTGATGCGTTTCAAGGGCCGCGCCACCGTGTGCGTGAGCACGCAGGCCGGGTGCGCCATGGGCTGCGTCTTCTGCGCCACCGGACAGATGGGCCTGTCGCGCCACCTGGCGCCGGGCGAGGTGGTGGGCCAGGTGCTGCACGTCACGCGCATCCTCAAGGCGCAGGGCGAAACGCTGCGCAACATCGTGCTCATGGGCATGGGCGAGCCCCTGCACAACTACGACAACACGATGGCCGCGATGGACATCCTCGTGGACCCCAAGGGGCTGGCGATCGCGCCGCGCTTCATCACCCTGTCCACCGTGGGCGTGGTGCCCGGCATCCTCCGGCTGGCGGACGAGGCGCGCCCGGTGCAACTCGCGGTGAGCCTCCACGGCGCCACCGACGCGGAGCGCGCCGCGCTGGTGCCCGCGGGCCGCAGATGGCCGCTCAACGAGCTGATGGACGCGTGCCGCTACTACGTGGAGAAGCGCAAGCGGCGCATCTTCTTCGAGTGGACGCTCATCTCCGGCCGCAACGACACGGCCGAGCACGCGCACCACCTGGGCGCGCTGCTGCACGGGATGGACGCGCACGTGAACGTCATCCCGCTCAACCCCACCGTGGGCTACGACGGCGGGCCCAGCGTGCCGGACGCGGTGCGCGCCTTCCAGGACGTGCTCACGTCGTACGGGGTGCCCAGCACGGTGCGCCAGCGGCGCGGAATCGACATCGACGCGGGCTGCGGACAGCTCAAGGCCGCCGTGGAGCGCAAGCCCCGCCGCCCCCTTCCCGTCGCGTCCTGAGCAACACGCCGGAGCACGCGGGGTCGCGCGTCACACCCGGCACGTCCATCCGACCTGCCATGTCACCCCCTTCCGGTAGCGTCCGCCCCGCCCCCACGTACAACATCACGTGTGGGCCTTCGCGCATTTCCAGGGCCCCTTGCATGGCACTGGCTCGTGGGCACATTCTTCACGACGGCTTCCACAAAACCCCAACGGCTTTCCCGGAGGAGGTGGGCATGCTTTCCATCCAGGAGCACGGCACGGTGGAAGAGGCGAGCAGCAATCTGCTCGACTTCATCCTCATCCCCGACAACTGGCTCGAGCAGGCGGCGCCGCAGCCGGAGGGCTCCTCCGCGTGGCCGGCGTCGGACATGCAGTACCAGCGTCGCGTGGGCACCCTGCGCATCTGCGCGTCGGTGGACGTCGCGCCCACGCTCGACGTCACGCTCCACATCGCGTTTCGCGCGCCGGGGCTCACGCCCATCAAGGCGGCGGACCACCTGGAGAGCTTCCTCAAGCAGCGCCTGCCGCTGACGCCCAACAGCGAGTGGCAGGTGGAGGTGGATGATCGCCGGTGGATCCACTTCTCGCGCCGCTACGCGGGCACGCACCTGCTGGCCTGACCTCCACTGGAGGCCAGTCGGCCCACGCCGCTCGCGCGCCCGCCGCTGACGCCTACAGCGACAGCTGGTAGTGCCGCAGCGGCTGGGCCACGTTCTTCACCGGCGTCTCGGTGAGGGGCCCGAACTGGAGCTTGCGCACGAAGGGCTCCTGGGACGTCTTCAGCGCCTCGTGCACGCTCTGCATCACCAGCGTCTCGCGAAAGCCCGCCAGGGACTGCAGCCGCGCGGCCTGGTTCATCCCGCTGGAGAAGGCCGTGTAGTTGCGGTTGGGACCGAAGAGGCCGCAGTTCGCGGTGGCCAGGTTCACGCCCACCGCCACGCCCAGCCCCGGCAGCCCCACCCGCTGACACAGGGCTGAAACCTCCTCGCGCGCGCCCAGCTCCGCGGTGAACGCCTGGATGTCGCACGCGGCGCGCACGGCGGCCTCCGCGCGGCGCACCGGGTCCGTCTTGAAGAAGGGCGGGCCGAAGAGGCCGATGACGCAGTCACCCACCATCTTGTCGAACACGCCGCCGTGCGCCCAGATGCAGTCCACGGCGCGCGCGCTCCACTCGTCCACGAAGCGGCCGATGCTGCGCGGGCTGTCGAAGCCCTGCTCGCAGATCCGCGTGAAGCCGTTGATGTCCGCGAACAGGATGCCCACCTCCTGCTCCTGCGCGCGCAGGTGCCGCGCGTAGTCGGGGTCCTCCAGCAGCGAGTCGATGGCCACCGTGGGGAAGAACTGCGACAGGTGGATGCGCTCGCGGTTGTAGTCCAGCAGGCGCTGGCTGAGCGTGGAGGCCAGCACGCGGATGAGGTCCATCGCGTACGCGGAGAAGCCCTCGTTGCTCCAGACGACGATCTTCCCCAGCGGCTCGCTGCGAGCCCCCGCGGAGATGAGCACCGCCTCCGTGGTGCGCCCGTCGAACAGGCGCTTGAGCACGCCCGCGTCGCCGTGCAGCAGTCGGGCGCCGTGCTGGTGCACCAGCGTCTCCAGCGGGGCGCTGGGCTGCTCCCCGCTCTCGTATTCGAGCTGGCCGTGGCGGTACGTGCGGTAGTGCAGCACGTGCGGCTGCACGGCGTCGCGGTAGAGCAGGAGGAAGCCCGGCAGGCGCACGCGCTGCGCCAGCGTGCGCACCGCCTGGTCCATGCCCGCCTCGAAGACGGGGTTGGCCAGGTGTTCGTTGCACTGGAGGATGACCTGGTGCTTCTCCGACGCGGTGTGGACCAGCATCAGCACCGTGTCCAGCTCCTCCGCCAGCGTGTCCAGCGCGCGCAGCTGGCGGGCCCGGGTCTCCGCGTCGCCGGGCGCGCCCGTGTAGAGCAGGCCCAGCGTGCCCACCGGCGAGCCCGCCACGTCCAGCGTCTGGGTGGCCAGCGTGTGGCCCCCGTGCTCGCGCACGCCGGGGAGGCCCGTCAGCAGCGCGCCCGGGAAGACGCCGCCCCAGTCGCCCTCGCTCCAGGTCTGCTCCACCAGCTCCTCGTCGCGCGTGGTGAGCGCGATGGCGCGCGCGCCGGTGTGCTTGAGCAGCGTGGGGAAGCAGCGCCGGAAGCACTGGTTGAGCGTCTCACGCTCCCGGAGGCTCTCCTCCAGGAGGTCGTCCGCGACACGCCCGAGCTGGCGCAGGAAGCGGTACTCCTCCAGGGACAACTCAGCGGGTGGGGCGTCGGGCGCGGGTGTCATGTGCGCCCCTTGTACCGCCGCCCGTGGGCCCTGTCACAGGACCGGCGTGTGCTTCGTGCCGCCCACCACCACCCCGCCTTCCACGTCGATGAGCCAGCAGCCCTCGCGACCCGCTTGAGTCGAGGAACCCGCGCCAAACAGGTGCGGGCGATCCGCCGTCGCCGGGTGGTGGTAGCGCTGGTGGATGTGGCCATGGAGCACCGCGAAGCGCGGGCCCGGCAGCAGCTTCAAGAGGGCGTCCGCGTCGTGCAGCCCGTGGTGCCAGCCGTCCGCGTGGTCGGAGGCGTTGCGCGGCGCGTGGTGCACCACCACCAGGATGGCGCGTCCGTCCAGGCGGGGGTCCGTCAGCAGGGCCGCCAGCCCTTCGAGCTGCGCGGGGCCCACGGAGCCATAGGACAGCCCGGGCGTGGGCAGCGTCCGCGCCGAGCACAGCCCCACCACCGCGGCGCCCTCCCCCACCAGCCGCACGAAGGGGAAGGCGCCCTCGCGGCGGTACTCGGGAAGGTCGCTCTCCAGCAGGTGGCCGAAGTGCCGGGCGAAGCGGCCCGTCTCCTGGCTTCCGGGGGTGAAGACGTCGTGGTTGCCCGGGATGACGGTGCAGCGTGACGGTGTCCGGGCCAGGGGCCCCAGCGCGGCGAGGGCGGCGCGGAACTCCCCCTCCAGCGCGTAGGCGGTGAGGTCGCCGGAGAGGATGAAGTGATCCACGCCGGGCGCCTGCCCTTCGCGCGCGAGGGCGGAGAGCGTGTGCTGCGCATCGCGATAGGCCTTCGCCCGTCCGCCGGCCGTCAGCTCGACGAGGGCCACCCAGCGGCGCCAGCCCAGCTTGCGCAACGGGAGGGCGAAATAGTCCTCGGTGATGTGGACGTCGGAACAGTGCAGGAAGCGCATGGACGGGTTCACACCCAGGGGAACGCCAGGAGGCGGCGGGGCATTCTCTCCCAGTCGCACGGTGGAGGAAGTTATGGTCGCGCCCACGATGAGAGGACGTTTCGCGCCCAGCCCCACCGGGCGGATGCACCTGGGCAACATCCGCAGCGCGCTCCTGGGCTGGCTCCAGGCCCGGGCCGTGGGGGGCGCGTTCCTGCTGCGCATCGAGGACCTGGACCGCGCGCGCTGCAAGCCCCAGTTCCTGGAGGACCTCTACGCGGACCTGCGCTGGCTGGGGCTGGACTGGGACGAGACGCCGCTCGTGCAGAGCGCCCGCGACGACGTGTACCGCGAGGCCCAAGCGAAGCTGGAACGCGAGGGCCTCATCTACCCCTGCTTCTGCACGCGCGCGGAGATCGCCCGCGCGGCGAGCGCCCCCCATGGCCTGTCCGACGAAGGCCCGCGCTACCCGGGCACGTGCGCGCACCTCACCGCGGAACAAGTCTCCGAACGCTCCCGCACGCGCGCCCCCGCATACCGTTTCCGCGCCGGCCCCGGCGAGGTGCGCTTCACCGACGACCTGATGGGTCCCTACGTCCAGGACGTGCAGGCGCTGGTGGGGGACTTCGTGGTGCGGCGCAACGACGGCGTGGCCAGCTACCAGCTGGCGGTGGTGGTGGACGACGCGGACAGCCGCATCACCCACGTCCTCCGGGGCGACGACCTGCTGCCCTCCACGCCCCGGCAGCTCCAGCTCTACGAAGCGCTGCGCCTGCCCGCGCCCGACTTCCTCCACGTGCCGCTGGTGATGGGCGAGGACGGCAAGCGGCTGGCGAAGCGGGACGGGGCGTTCGCGCTGGCGGAGCTGCGAGCGCGCGGCCGGCCTCCCGAGCACGTCCTGGGCCTGCTCGCCGCATGGAGCGGCCTGGGGGATGGCAGCCCGGTGTCCCTGCCCTCGCTGGTCGCCCGCTTCGATGTGAACGTGCTGCCGCACGCGCCGGTGGTGGCGCGCGAGTCACAGCTGCTCGATGCGCTAGGGCTCCGGTGATGCGAGTCGGCCGTCCGCCCCACCCTTCGGGGTGGAGCGGCCGTGTGGAAGTGAAATGAAACCACGCAAGTGGTGCACACCTTCATTCCAGACACGTATGTCCTCGCCGTGACGAACGCGGCCAGCCGACACACGAAAGCGAGGGTGGAAATCAATGGCAACCATTGTCGAAAGTGAACGGGCCGGCGTCGTCAGGGAACGCTCCGGCGTCATCTCGGCCTCTCCGGGCGTCGCGTCCAAGTTGAGCTGGGGGGCCATCTTCGGTGGCACCTTCGTGGCGCTGGGGGTGTGGATCCTCCTGTACACGCTGGGGCTCGCGCTGGGTCTGTCGTCGGTGGATCCCGCCAACGCATCCAGCGCGAAATCCGCGGGCATCTTCACCGGCATCTGGAGCGTCATCGCGCCGCTCGTCGCCCTCTTCGTGGGCGGGGTGGTGGCCGCGCGCACCGCGGGCATCGTGGACAAGGCGGGAGGCGCGCTGCA
>SECN01000614.1 GCA_004173515.1 Myxococcaceae bacterium
CTGTCGCTGTCCGCGCAGGGAGCGCTGAGCCTTGAGCGCGTGGCGGTGCCGGTGGGGCGGGCTGCCTCCGTGTTGGGGGGCGGGCCTGGGGCGGCGGTCCTGCTTCAGCGGGCCAAGGCGGCGACTCCGCCACCTGGGCCCGGCAAGTGGGGGCCCGCCGAGGAGTCGATGTCCGCGCGGGCCCGTCGCTACCAGGAGCAGATTTCGGGGCACTCGGCGGATGAGGCCTACTGGGTCGGCGGCGTGGGCAAGAACAGCGGCGGCGTGAAGTTCGACGGGTTCGCGGACGGTGTGCTACGGGAGGCCAAGGGTCCGGGCTATGCGAACAAGTTCCTCGACAACCTCACGCCCAGGGTTTGGTTCGAGAGGTCGGGCGCGAAGGCACTCGTCGAGCAGGCTCAGCGACAACTGGCGAAAGCTCCCCCGGATGTGCCCATCCGGTGGCATGTCGCAGAGCAGAAGACGACCGAGGCCATCAGGGAATTGTTCAGGCTCAATGGCGTCGAGGGGATTGAGGTTGTCTTCACCCCTCCCATCCCATGAGCAGGGCGAGATCATGACCGAGACCTACCATGTAGGAACCTATTGGGGCCCGAGGAAGGAAACACCGGAAGCCTGTGCCCTCCGGCTGGGAGGTTTTCTTACCGGCTTGAGCGATGTCGATCCTTCATTCGCCCAGTGGTTTCAGCCGGGCAGGTCGCGCAAGGACGCGTTGACACGTCCCATCGTGCTGGAGCCGGCGGAGCTTGAAAAGCGGGTTCGCCGTGGCAAGGACCGTGTCGTGGAGGAGATTGGCTTTCGAGTGGATGGCTGGAATGGGGTGGGGGATGACCAGGATGCAAGCGGCTTCCTGGTGACCTGCGGCAGTCATGCAGCCAGGGTGAGCAATGCTTGTGCAGTCACTCTTCCGAGCCGTGGTCCCAATGCGGACCGGGTGTTGACGGCTCACGTCTTGGCCGCGGTGTTGCGCGCTGCTGCTCTCGCGTGGGAGCCGGTCTGGGGAGTGGCTACGTCGCAGGCGCATCGGAAGTTGCTCGACGAGCGCGGCGTCAGGGGTGCTCCCCGCGTGGGGTGGGTGACGTACCTGGCAGGACATCGAGGCGCGATGCCTCTGCTTCCTGCTCCTGTCCGTATTGAGCCTGTCGAGGGCCGGGGGACGCTGATCATCCTGACTTCCGAGCGTTTTTCAGTCGCAAACCCTGAGCACGTGGCTTTGGCCGAGCGGGTAGGGGACTTGCTGGCCGGGGCAGGCCTCATGCAGCTCGCGTCGCCCTGAGCGTCAGGCAGGCCCGCGCCCCTTGTCCGGAGTCGCCACGATCTCCCGCCCCAGCTCCAGCAGCGTGGCGCTCTCCGACGGATCCGGGCGCTTGTCCCTCAGCGTGACGAACTCCTCCGCCGCCGTGGGGTGGATGCCCACCGTGGCGTCGAGCTGCTTCTTCGTCACGCCGCACTTCAGCGCCACCGCGAGCCCCTGGATGATCTCCGGTGCGTCCGCGCCCACCATGTGGAAGCCCAGCACGCGTTCGGTGCCCCGCTCCACCACGACCTTCATCATCGTGCGCTCGTCGCGGCCCGTCAGCGTGTGTTTCATGGGCCGGAAGCTGGAGACGTAGACGTCCACCCGGCCGTGCCGCTCGATGGCCTCCCGCTCCGTGAGCCCCACCGTGGCCACCGGCGGCTGGCTGAACACCGCGGACGGGACGTTCTCGTGGTCCATCGTCACCGGGTTGTTCCGGTACAGCGTCTCCACCATCGCCCGGCCCTCCGCGATGGCCACCGGCGTGAGGTTGATGCGGTCCGTGACGTCGCCCACCGCGTAGATGCTCTCCACCGACGAGCGCGACTGCCCGTCCACCACCACCGCCCCCCGCGCGTCCAGCTTCACGCCCGCCTCCTCCAGCCCCAGCCCTTGCGTGTTCGCCACGCGCCCGGTGGAGTACAGCACCGCGTCCACCTCCAGCGTGTCCCCCATGCGCGTCATCAGGCTGAGCGTGCCGTCCTCGCGCTTCTCGATGTCCTCGACGAAGGTCTCCGGCTTGATGTCCACGCCCTTCTTGCGCATCTCCTCCGTCAACGCCGCGCGCACGTCGTTGTCGAAGCCGCGCAACACCGTGTCGCCGCGAATCAACATCGTCACCTTCACGCCCAGCGCCGTGAAGATGCCCGCGAACTCCACGCCGATGTAGCCGCCCCCCACCACCGCCACCCGGCGGGGCAGCTCCGGCAGCTCCAGCGCCTGCTCCGACGTGAGCGCGTGCTCGATGCCCGGCACCTGCGGCAGGAACGGCCGCCCGCCCGTCGCGATGAGGATGCGCTCCGCCGTGTACCGCTTGCCCGCGACCTCCACCGTGTGCGCGTCCACCACCCGGCCCCGGCCCTCCACCAGCGTCACGCCCGAGTCGCGCAGCAGCCGCCCGTAGATGCCCGTCAGGCGGTCCAGCTCCTTCGCCTTCTTCTCCTGGAGCCGCCTCCACTCCAGCGCGGGCCCGGTCACCGTCCAGCCGTAGCCGGCCGCGTCCTCCATGTCGTAGCGGTAGTGCGCCGCGTACACGAGCAGCTTCTTGGGCACACACCCGCGCAGCACGCACGTGCCACCCACCCGGCCCTCCTCGCAGATGGCCACCCGCGCCCCGGAGGCCCCCGCTCGCCGGCTGGCCGCCACGCCGCCAGAGCCCGCGCCCACCGTGAACAAATCGAAGTCGTAACCCGCCATCGCCGTCCTCCTGGGTGTTTCAAGAAATGGGGCCCCGCATCATCACAGGGAAGGAGCGGTTCGGGCCCTGCCCGCCGGTCCACCCTCCAGGGCCCGAAGCGCCTCCCGCCTCGGCCGCCCCCGATACATTCAATCCCCTCCCGCACGGGAAGGGGGGATATCCTCACCCGCGGGCGGCCCCCCCGTATGTCCCACTTCCCCTGCCAGACACCCCTCCGCACGGATGTGCCGGACCCTGACGCGTCTCCGGACATCGATCCGGAGGTGGTGGGGCGCCGCTACCGCATCCTCGACCTGCTGGGCCGAGGAGGGGCGGGCACGGTGTGGCGCGCCCAGGACGGACTGTCCGGCCTGGTGGCCCTCAAGCGGCTGCACAAGACGGTGGCGGACCTGGCGCGCCGGCCCGGACGCGGCACCCCTTCCGCCTTCGCCACCCAGGGAATGGCGCTGTCGCTGGCCCACGAGTTCCAGACCCTGGTGTCCCTGCGCCACCCCCACGTCATCCGCGTGCTGGACTACGGCTTCGACAAGGAGGGCCGGCCCTACCTGGCCATGGACCTGCTGGAGGACGCGCGCACCCTGGTGGAGGCCGGCACGGACGCGCCGCTGCCCACGCAGGTGGGGCTGCTGGTGCAGACGCTCCAGGCGCTCGCGTACCTGCACCGGCGCGGCATCATCCACCGCGACCTGAAGCCCGGGAACGTGCTGGTAGTGCGCGGGCAGGTGAAG
>SECN01000615.1 GCA_004173515.1 Myxococcaceae bacterium
TCTCGCAGTTGACGTGCTCGTTGATGCCGCAGCTCGTGGAGCCGCCCTCGCGCTGCTGGTCCTGGGCATCCTCACCAGCGGGCTCGCCATCTATCAGTGGATGGAGCTGCTCACGCTGCGCGCGGGCGGCTCCACGAGCTGCGGCATCAACGAGCACGTCAACTGCGAGACCGTCTGGAATTCGGACTTCGCCAGCGCCGTGCACGACACGCTGGGCATCCCCATCGCCGGCCTGGGCCTCGTGTGGGGGCTCGCCGCCATTGGCCTGTCCGCGCTGTACCTCGCCTGGGCGAAGGCGAAGCGCTCCGTGCGCCCGGCCACCAACGGCCTGCGCCTGCTGGCCGCCGCGGGCATCCTCTCCGTCGTCGTCTTCGCGAGCGTCAGCGCCCAGGTAGGCGTGGTGTGCCCCACGTGCCTGGGCACCTACGCGCTGGTCATCGCCTTCGCGGGCGTCGCGTGGAAGGGCCTCCCCGGCCCCCTGATGCCCCAGGCGGGCGAGTGGGGCGACGCGCTCAAGTGGACGGTGGGCATCTCCGTCGTGGCCTTCGTCGCCATGCAGATGCCCGGCCGCGCCACCCCGCACGCGCAGAAGGCCGGCGCCTTCCTGCCCACCGCGACGGCCCCGGCGAAGGTCCTCTATGGCGACGAGGTGGAGCCCCCGCCCGTGACGCCGCCGACGCTGGAGGCCTACCTGGCCAGCCTGCCCCAGGAGCAGAAGCAGTACCTGTCCAACGCGCTCGCCCAGTACCGCGCCGCTGCCCCGGAGCCGGCCCTCTACCCCGCGCGCCGCATCTACGGCCCCGTGGACGCACCCGTGAAGGTGGTGGAGTGGACCGACAGCAAGTGTCCCCACTGCAAGTCGCTGGTGGAGGAACTGGCGGCCATCAAGCGCGGCTCGCCCGAGGGCCGGCTGTCCGTGGAGGCCCGTCACTTCCCGCTGGATGGCGCGTGCAACCCGGCCATTCCCCGCCGGGGCCCGGACGCGCCCAGCGTGCGGTGCGAAGCCGCCAAGGCGATGGTGTGCCTGGAGGACGCGGAGGACTTCTGGAAGCTGCGCAACCGGCTGTTCGCCGCCCAGGCCTTCCTGAGCACGGACAAGGTGATGGAGATCGCCACGTCCGGCTCCGTGACGCGTCCGCAGTTGGAGGCGTGCATGGCCACCCCGCAGACGCTGGGCAAGCTGCGCCAGGACGTCGAGTACGCCATGAAGTTCAACATCCAGGGCACGCCGCTGGTGCTGCTCAATGGCCGGCAGGTGCCGCCGTCCGCGCCGCTCATCTATTCGCTGGTGCTGGCCAACGGCGACCCCAACCACCCGGCCTTCGTCGTGCTGCCCCCCGCGCGCGCGCCGGCCGGCGGTGGCGGCCACGAGGGCCACGCCCACCCGTAGGAGTCACCGCACGCCATGGGCAAGCGCGACAAGAAGGACGAGGCCCCGGCGCTGGGGCCCTTCAACAACCCCTTCGCCGCCCTGTCCGCGCAGCGGGAGGCGCTGCCCGTGGGGCCGCCTCCGCCCGCGCCGAAGGCGAAGCCCGAACCCAAGGGCCCCGCGCGCGCCGTCGTGCGCATGGAGCGCAAGGGCCGGGGCGGCAAGGAGGTGACGGTGGTGGAGCAATTGGGGTTGCCCGCGGCCCAGCTCGACACCTGGCTCAAGGCGCTCAAGGGCGGCCTGGGCTGCGGCGGCGTGGTGGAGGACGACGCGCTGGTGTTGCAGGGCGACCAGCGCGAACGGCTTCCCGCGCTCCTGGAAGCGCGGGGCGTCCGCAAGGTCATCATCGGCTGAGGGATTACAGCGCGGCGATGATGGCGTCGGTGAACTCGCGCGTGGTGGCGCTGCCGCCCAAATCGCCGGTGCGCACCTTCACGTCGCCGCCGTAGACCTTCTGGATGGCGCCCTGCATGCGGCGGGCTTCTTCCTTCAGCTCCAGCCACTCCAGCATCATCACCGCGGACATCATCAGCGCGGTGGGGTTCGCGATGCCCTTGCCCGCGATGTCCGGGGCGGTGCCGTGCACGGCCTCGAAGACGGCGGTGCGCTCACCGATGTTGGCGCCCGGCACCATGCCCAGGCCGCCGACGAGGCCCGCGCACAGGTCGCTGACGATGTCGCCGTACAGGTTCTCCGTCACCATCACGTCGAACCGCGTCGGGTCCTTCACCAGCTGCATGCAGAGGTTGTCGACGATGACCTCGTCGTACGTGATTTCAGGGAACTCGCGGCCGACCTTGCGGCAGCAGTCCAGGAAGAGGCCGTCCGACAGCTTCATGATGTTCGCCTTGTGGATGGCGGACACCCGCTTGCGGCCGTTCTTCCGGGCGTAGTCGAAGGCGAAGCGCGCGATGCGCGTGGAGGCCTTCTCCGTGATGATCTTCAGCGCCTCCACGACGCCCGGCACCACGATGTGCTCCAGGCCGGCGTAGAGGTCCTCGGTGTTCTCACGCACGACGACCAGGTCGACGTTCTCGTAGCGCGTCTTGACGTTGGGGACGCTCTTCACGGGGCGCAGGGACGAGTACAGGTCCAGCCGCTTGCGCAGGCCGACGTTCGCGGACGGCAGGCCGCCGCCGACGACGGTGCCGGTGGGGCCCTTGAGGGCGACGCCGCTCTTGAGGACCGCTTCCACCGTCTCGTGGGGCAGGTTGGTGCCGAACTTGGCCACGACCTCCGCGCCGGCGTCCTTGAACTCGAACTCCAGGGGGACCTTGAGCGCTTCGAGGACGCGAATGGTGGCCGCCGAGACCTCGGGACCGATGCCGTCGCCGTTGATGACCGTCACAGTGCGCGTATTCGCCATGGGGGCGGTTCACACCACAAATCCGGGGGGGCCGGAAGGACGAAAACGGACCTGTTTCATCCCGGGACATGGCCCCCATCAGCAGGGGCGGCCCCCACCCCTGCCCGCACGGGGGAGAGGGGGGCTTGCGTGGCCCGCCCGTGGCAGGCTGGTCCTGCTGGCCTTGTCGGTGAGGTGGAGATGGGTGGCATGAAGCCTTCGGTCGGCAGGGGACTCCTGGTCATGTGGGTCTCCTGCTTCGCGCTGGTGGGGGGCTACTTCCTGTTGGAGCCCTTGCTCAATCCGCCGGAGATGCCGGGGGACATCCCCAGTCCGACCCTGGCGGACCTGCTCAACGAGAGCGTGGACCATGCCCTGAAGAAGATGGGCCCTCGTGATTCGCCCGGCATGCGTCCGGAGGCGGTCGCGAATGGCCGGATGTTCCTGGGCGAGGTGCGCGAGGTGGTGGTGCGTTGCGAGAAGGGGTCCTGGTCCTCCCGCGCGAAGTACAACCCCTTGAAGTACGACCTGCTGTTCGTGGATGGCCGGAGGCTGGAGGGCGCCGCCACGGGCTCGCGGTGTGGCGCCGAACCGCTCATCCTCCGCGCCACCTTCCAGGACGGCCGGGTCGTCCAGGCCACCACGGATGGGCGTGAGCGCGCCTGGCCTGTCGAGCTTGCTCGCGGCCGCGTGGCGGAGTTCGGAGAGCGTGTGCTCAGCGTGGACTGGCACCTCCACCCCGACCGCTACTACCCACCCGCTCCGCCGGAGCCGACACAGGAAGACATCGCGAAACAGTGGAAGTGAGCCTCGCGGGAGTCGCGGTCCGGCAGCTCGACCGGGGACACTGTGGGCGGAGATCCGGACGCCTCCGTGGAGGCGTGACGTCGCTCAGTGGTCGAACGGTGGCGTGGAGCGCGGCTGCGTGGGGCGGTTGCTCGTCGCGCGGCGTGGACGCTTGCGCCGCTGGATGGCGTAGGGCCGGTAGAAGGTCTCCCACATCGCGGCCCGGCGTCCTCGGGGACGCGTGCGCAGCTCTCCCAGCGGCGCCCGGATGAAGAAGGACGCGATGAAGAGGTAGCCCGCCGCCAGGGTGATGATCAGCAGCGAGCCCATCACCACCGGACCGGGGATCCATGCCACGTGGGCGCGTTCCACGAAGTCGTTGAAGTCGCGCGGCGGTCGCGGGTGGCTGTAGACCTTGAAGAACCACGTCACCATCAGGACGATGAGGATGGGCCCGTACGCGCGGTTGAGCCGCGTGGCGATGGCCGACCCCAATGACAGTTGGATCTGCGGCCGGGACATCTCCACCGCCAGCTCCCGCAGGGCGTCCGGATCCACCGGCTCGCGCCGCAGCATCGGGGCCCACCAGCCGTCTTCCAGCAGGCGCACGCGGCGATTCCACAGGTCGTAGTACCGGTAGCGGCGCGCCTCGATGAGCAGGAAGGACACCACCATCCAGATGCCCACCAGGAACGTCACGTGCGAACTCTCCGGCGTCGCGAAGCCGAAGGAGATGACCGCCGCCGTGGTGGTGAGCGCCCAGTTCGTCGTCGTGTCCAGGCGCGTGCGCCACGTGTCCGAGCGGCTCAGCTCCCCACGGAAGAGCTGCGCCATGGCCTGCTGGGAGACCAGGGGCTGCTCGAGATCATTCTGCCTGCGCTCTTTGACGCTCATCCGTGCATGGGAAGGTGGGGACGACCGCCCCTGCTGACCAGGGCATCCGGGCAGTCTGGTCCCCGGGACCCATGACAGGCCCGCTGCTGTGTGAAGCAAGACATTCGCGCTGGGCGCCACCAGGGGGGCCGGGTGGCTGGGCGCCCGGACCGTGCGCATCGTCTGCCCTTGAGCGTGCCTTCCGATACCGCCATCAGCGCCCTGTCAGGCCTGCTCTCCGACGAGGGCGAGCGCATCACGCGTTTGTGGGCCAAGCGCCTGCGCGCGGAGACCTATGAAGTGGAGGTCCCCGGCCGGGACCTGCGCGCGCCGCTGCACCACCTGCTGGACGAGCTTGCCCGCCTGCTCCGGGACCGGGGGGAGGACGCCATCCGCCTGTGGCCGGAGGTGGTGCGCTCGCACGGGGCCTACCGGTACGACCAGAACTTCGAGCCCGAGGACCTGACGCGCGAGTTCAAGTCGCTCCAGGAGGTGCTGCTCTACGTCTACGCGCGCCGCAACGGGGGCGTCATCGACGCGGACGTCGCGGAGCTGGTGTCGGAGCTGGTGTG
>SECN01000143.1 GCA_004173515.1 Myxococcaceae bacterium
TAATGATTCATGGCACCGCGCGAGCTGAAGAACACCTGCGCGGACAGGGCATGCGCGTACGGCGTCTTGCCGGGCGCGTACAGGTACATGCCGCCCACCGCGCCGTAGCCGAAGCCCTGATCCGAGCTGAAGCTCACCAGCGGCAGGGCGATGCCGTCCATCGCCGGCGTCTGCTTCACTGGCACGAGCCCGGGCGCGGTCCTACCAGCCGCGGCGGCACTGAGCGTCAGCAGGAGGAAGAAGAGACACACGACAGGAGCCAGCATCGAAACCCCGTGAAGCCCCAGGGGGGCGCATCGATTCCAGCCCGGGATCAGTGAGCGCTCCGCCCGCCTGCTCTCCAAGAGAGCATCGCGGCCCCAGAAGCTCCTGTCCCCCTGAATGCCCATTTTGCCTCGCTGGATGGGGGAGCCGTCAACGTGCGCGAAAGTCTGAGTGGACTCGTCAGCGAGAATTCACGGAATTGGGCGAACAGCCTTGTTCGGCGCATCGGGTCGAAAGTTCCGCCCGTGGCGGCACGGCGTGCGCGCAACGTGCTGTTGGTCCATCTGGACGGGGTGCCCAAGGCCCTGCTGGACGAGGCGATTGTCTCCGGGCGGATGCCCTTCGTCGGGCACCTGGTGCGCTCGGGCGCGTATCACCTGGAGAACGCCTTCTGGGGCGCACCCACTTCTACACCGTTCTTCCAGGCGGGTTTGCTCTACGGGCTCCAGCATCCCAACCTGCCTGGTTACAGTTGGTACGACCGGGCGCTGGGCCGCAAGGTGCAGATGAACGTCCCGGGCGACGCGATGGCCATCGACGCGCGCCTCAGGGGCCACGGTCGCACGAGCCTGTTGGACCACGGCGGGCACACCTACTTCTCGCTCTTCCACGCGGGCGCCACCAACCGCATGTGCATGAGCACGCTGTCCAGCTTCAAGCTGATGGCGCGCTCGTTCGCCTACGAGATGCAGGGCCTGGGCGCCGCGCGCACCCGGGGCGCGTGGGACTTCCTGCGCTCGTTCGGGATGGAGTCCCTGCAGGCCGTGCGCGAGGTGCGTCAGTGGGCGCACGCCGTCAACGACTGGCGCCACGAGCAGGGCTTCCTCTTGAGCCGCATCCTGCTCCAGCGGTTGGGCTGGAGCTTCGCGTACACCAAGTCCCTGGTGGACATGGTGCGCGGCGTGCCGCTCATCTACCTGGTGTACGGCAACTACGATGAGGTGGCCCACCGGCGCGGCCCCCGCTCCGAGCTGGCGATGCAGGAGCTTCACCGCGTCGACGCGTCGCTGGCGGAGCTGTTCGCCGTGGCCCGCGCCGCGCCAGAGCCCTACGACGTCATCCTCCTGTCCGACCACGGCCACGTGGACAGCCTCCCGCTGGAGCAGCGCCAGGGCCGGCGCCTGGAGGCGGTGCTCTTCGAGGGCCCCACGCCGCCGTTGCGCGACGACGTCCAGCGCGGCCTGCTGGATGGACGCGAGCCGCCGACGCCGGACACCGCCGCGCGCGAGCCGTTCACCCCCGTGGTGGTGGAGGCCGGCAACTTCGCGCACATCTACCTGAGCGGTCGTCCCGCGCCGCTGGAGGCCCGCGAGCTGCTGGCGCGGTATCCGGAGGTGCTGGCCCGGGCCACGGGCAACCCGGACATCGGCATGGTGGCGATGCGCCGGGGCTCGGAGGCGGTGGTGGTGATGGGCGGCGGTGTCTTTGGCCCCGCGGACCTGGACCGCGCGCCGCTGTCGTCGGAGTACAGCCGGCGCGCCGTGGCGGACTTCCTCCACGGCCTGCCGCGCATGGAGACGGCCGGAGACCTGGTGCTCTTCGGCGAGGCCGTCCAGAAGGGCGGCACGGTGGGCTTCGCGTGGGAGTTCGGCTCGCACGGCGGCCTGACGAAGGTGGAGTCCGACAGCCTGGTGATGTGGCCCGCGAACGGGCCGGTGGACCTGTCCGGCCTGAGCCATTGCGCGCGGCTGCATGAGCGGCTGGCGGAGGCGTACCTGGATACCGGCTCGCCGCGCATCCTGCATTGAAACCCGAAGGGAGGACCATGCGGCTTCCCAACGCCGGTGGACGCACGTGGCTCAAGGTGCTGGGCGCCGTGGTGGGGCTCGTGTTGTCCGTGCTCCTGCTGTCCACGGCCTTCTTCAAATGGAACCTGAGCGGGGCAGGGGACCTGCTGACGCCCCGCTTCCCGCTGCGTCAGTTCGTCGCGGACCTGCCCGGGCACCTGGTGTGGCTGGTGCCCTTCCTGCTGCTCCAGGCGTCGCTCGTGCCGCTGCGGGCGGTGCAGTGGCAGTCCACGCTGCGCAAGCCCATCCCGTTCAAGGAGCGCTACCACCTGGTGGGCATTGGCGTCTTCGTGCACAACGCGCTGCCGGGGAAGCTGGGCGAGGTGACGCGGGCGTTCCTGCTGGCGCGCACGCAGCACGTGCCCTTCATCCGGGGCCTGGGCTCCGTGGGCGTGTGCAAGCTGATGGAGTTCGCCTGCCTGATGATGCTGGTGGCCCTGTCCTTCCTGGGGCCCTTCGGCACGACGATGGCGCACTTCCAGGGGCAGCTGAAGGTGGCCATCTCGCTGTGCATCGGCCTGGTCGCGCTGGTGGTGCTGCTGGCCCACTGGGCGGCGCCCCTGGGCCGCTGGCTGCACAAGCGCCACAGCCTGCCGCGCGTGGAGAGCTTCCTCGCCCACGTGGGCGAGGGCCTGGGCACGGCGCGCTCCTTCAAGGGCATGGCGAAGGTGTTCTTCTTCTCCATCTTCCCGGTGTCCGCCTCCGCGCTGGCGTACGGCCTCGCGCTGCACGGCATCGGCATTCCCGGGGGGCTCTTCGCGGGCGCGGTGGTGCTGGGCGCCATCTCCCTGGGACAGGCGCTGCCGGGCGTCCCGGCGGGCATGGGCATCTACTACTTCGTGACGAGCTGGGCGGCGCGCTCCCTGGGGGCCAGCCCGGAGGCGGCGGCGGCCTTCGCCACGCTCACCCACCTGGGCACGGTGCTCAGCCAGGTGTCCGTGGGCGCGCTGTCCGTGCACCACAGCAAGCTGCGCATCCGGGACCTGCGCAAGGGCGGCCGGCTGGCCAACGCCGCGGCGCACCATGTGGCGCACGAGGCCGTGGAACCCGCGCCGCCCTGATCCGCGCGAAGGCCCGCCGCCGGAAAACAAAAAGGGCCCCGACTTGTGGTCGGGGCCCTTCTTTTTACTTCATGCCCGGGAGAGGACTCGAACCTCCATGCCCTTGCAGGCGCTAGACCCTGAATCTAGTGTGTCTACCAATTCCACCACCCGGGCGGGCTGGCGCGGCGTTGCGACGGGGCAGACGTATAAAGAACCTCTTCCGGCCGGTCAAGCCCCGTTTTCGGCCTACTTCTTCAGGGGCCATTTCCCTTCGGATTCGAGCTTCCGGCGGATGGCCGGGTTCTCATCCATGAAGGCGACGAGCGACTCCTCGGTGATCTCCACCGTGACGTCCTCGCGGGCCACTTCCGTCTGGCAGGAGAGGCGGGAATAGGGCCGGACATCGAAGCCCATGTCCAGGCGGTCCATCTCGTCGTCCCGCTGCTCGCTCAGCGACTCCAGACCCTTGCGGATCCACACGTGGCAGGTGGAGCACCCGCACACGCCGCCGCAGCTGTGGCCCACCTGGGCCTCGCCCTTCTCCGCGGCGTCCAGCAGGGTGGTGCCCGGGGGCACGTCCACGGCGACCTCCGCCAGGGGGCTCTTGAAGGTGACCTTGGGCACGGCTCAGTACTCCTCCACGGAATGGCCGGACACCACCTGGGTGATGGCGCGGTTCATGACCCGTTCGATGAAGGCCCGGGACGCCTCGTCCAGCGCGTGGAGGGCCTCCTTCACGGCCAGGTAGTCCTTGCCCTTCGCCGTCTCGCGCACGCGGTCCATGGCGGCCTGGATGGCCTCCGGCTCGCCGGCCTCCAGCAGGGCCGCGTTCTCGCGCAGCTGGCGGTCGGCCTCGGTGAGCACGCGCTCGGCCTCCACCTGCTGCTCGCGCACCTGGCGGGCCTGGATGTCGTCCTCCGCGTAGTCGATGGAGTCGAGCAGCATCTGTTCGATCTCCTCGTCCGACAGGCCGTGGCTGGGCTTCACGGTGATGGTCTGCGCGACGCCGGTGCTCTGCTCCTTGGCGGTGACGGACAGGATGCCGTCCGCGTCCACCTGGAAGCGCACCTCCACCCGGGCCATGCCCGCCGCCAGGGGCGGGATGCCGGACAGGGTGAAGCGCGCGAGGCTGCGGTTGTCCTGCACCAGCTCGCGCTCGCCCTGCACCACGTGCACGTCCAGGCCCGTCTGGCCGTCCTTGAACGTGGTGAACACCTGCGCCGCCGCGGTGGGGATGGTGGAGTTGCGCTGGATCAGCTTCTCCGCGATGCCGCCCATCGTCTCCAGGCCCAGCGACAGGGGCAGCACGTCCAAGAGCAGCACTTCATCCTGGCGGTTGCCGTCGGTGAGGAGGCTGGCCTGCACCGCCGCGCCCAGCGCCACGACCTGATCCGGATCGATGTCGCCCAGGGGCTCGCGGCCGAACAGCTCCGCCACGAAGCGGCGCACCGCCGGCACGCGCGTGGAGCCGCCCACCAGGATGACGCCGTCCAGCTCTCCGGCCACCACGCCCGCGTCCTTCAGGGCCCGCCGGCACACCAGGCCCGTCTTCTGCACGAGCGGCTGGATCCACGCCTCGAAGTCCGCGCGCGTGACGGGCTGCGAGTGCCCGCCCACGCTGAGCGTCACCTCGCCTGCGTCCGTCAGCGCTTCCTTCGCCTTGCGCGCCGCCGCCATCGTCTCCGCGACCTGCGCGGGGGTGGGGGAGGGGGCGCCCATCGCCTGGAGCACGCGCTCCGCGATGGCGCGGTCGAAGTCGTCGCCGCCCAGCGCGGAGTCGCCGCCGGTGGACTTCACCTCGAAGACGCCGTCCTCCAGCTTGAGGATGGAGATGTCGAAGGTGCCGCCGCCCAGGTCGTAGACGGCGAACAGGCCCTGGCTGCCCTTGTCCAGGCCGTAGGCCAGGGCCGCCGCGGTGGGCTCGTTGAGCAGCCGCAGCACCTCCAGGCCCGCGAGCTTCCCCGCGTCCCGGGTGGCCTGCCTCTGGGCGTCGTCGAAGTAGGCGGGCACGGTGATGACGGCCTGCTCCACCTTGCCGGAGAAGTGCGCCTCCGCGCGGCGCTTCAGCGCCCGCAGGATCTCACCCGACACTTCAATGGGCGTCACCGGCTGTCCACCGGCCACGTCGAAGCGCACCACCTGCGAGCCGGCGACGAAGCGGTAGGCCCCCAGCTTGCGCGTCTCCGCGTCGTCCGGGCCCCGGCCCATGAAGCGCTTCACCGACACGATGGTGTCCGTGGGCGCCCCGGCCGCGAGCGCCCGGGCGCGCGCGCCCACCACCACGCCGCCGTCCTTGCCGTAGTGCACGACGGAGGGCAGCAGCAGCGAGTCCCCGTCGTCCACAGGGACGCAGCGGGGCTTGCCCTGGGACACGGACGCCACCAGCGAGTGGGTGGTCCCCAGGTCGATGCCCACCACGTGCCCCTTGGGCTTCAGCGGGTCGTGGATCTGCAGAAAGCCGTTGTTGCTCACGCGAGCACCTCCTCCTCGAACGCGTCCACCTGCTCGAGGAAGCGCGTGAAGTAGCGCACCCGCCCCAGCGCGTGCGATGCCTTTCTCACCCCGTCCTGAGAATCGCCCGCTCCCTCCAGCCCCTGGAGCGCGGACACGGCCTCCGCGAGCGCCGCCTGCTTCCTTCCCGCGACGTCCTTCGCCATGGCCTGGGCCTTGGGGAGGTCCTTCGCCGCGATGGCGTCGTCCAGCTCCTCGCGCAGGGTCATGACCTCCTCCAGGAACGTGAGGGGCATGTCCTTCTGGGCCCCGGCGTCCTCGCGGTCCAGGTCGATGCCGTGGAGCTTGAGCAGGTAGAAGGCCCGGCGCACCGGGTCCTTGAGCGTCTTGTAGGCCTCGTTGAGGGCGGTGGTGCCCTCCAGGGCCTGGAGCCGCTCTTTGGCACTGCCCTGGGCGACGCGGTCCGGGTGCAGTTGGAGCGACAGCTCCCGGAACTGCTTCTCCAGGGCCGGCACGTCCACGGCGTGGGAGCGGGGCAGCCCGAACACGTCGAAGTGGGTCCTCACGGTGGGGGAATCCTCATGGGGGCGAAACGAAAAAGGGGCCCGGCGCCGGGCCGGACCCCTGCTACCCGCTCCCTGACCGACGGGGCGGGCGGGTGGACCGCGCATCAGACGGAGAAGCTCTCTCCGCAGCCGCAGGCGGCCTTCACGTTCGGGTTGTTCAACTTGAAGCCGGACGCCATCAGCGTCTGCTCGAACACCAGCTCGGTGCCGATGAGGTACAGGTAGCTCTTCGAATCCACGAAGACGCGCACGCCGTCCTTCTCGAACACCTTGTCGCGCTCGCGGGCCTTCTCCGACCACTCCATGGAGTACTGGAGGCCGGAGCACCCGCCGCCCTTCACGGCGATGCGCAAGCCGGCTTCCGGCGTCTGGCGCTCCGCGAGCAGCACCTTGAGGCGCTCCACCGCGCTGTCCGCCAGGCCAATGCCCTTGGGCGCCGGCTTGGGGGGCGTCTGAGGGGCCTGGGTCGTCTGGGCCTGCTCGTTCATGGGGTCGTCCTCACTTCCTGCTGAAAAGGTACGGCGTGCGTCGGGAACCGCCCACTACGACTGCCGTGCCGCCCGCTTCTTCTTGAAGTCCTCGATGGCCGCCTTGATGGCGTCCTCGGCCAGCACGGAGCAGTGGATCTTCACCGGGGGCAGCGCCAGCTCCCGCGCCACGTCCTTGTTGGAGATGGTCATCGCCTGATCGACCGTCTTGCCCTTCACCCACTCGGTGACGAGCGAGCTGGACGCGATGGCGGAGCCGCAGCCGAAGGTCTTGAAGCGCGCGTCCTCGATGACGCCCGCGTCGCTGATCTTCAACTGGAGGCGCATCACGTCGCCGCAGGCGGGGGCGCCCACCAGGCCGGTCCCCACGTTCGGGTCGTTCTTGTCGAGCGTCCCCACGTTGCGGGGGTTCTCGTAGTGCTCGATGACCTTCTCGCTGTAAGCCATGCGTAACGCTCCTTCACACAACGCTTGAACTGATGCGCCAGGGGGGCAACCGATGCGCTGCCGGGCGGGCGGGGGCTCCCGTGCCCGGTTGGAATCCGTGTCGGTGGAAAAACCAGCGCGCCTAGTGCGCCGTCCACTCGATGCTCTTCAGGTCGATGCCTTCCTTGGCCATCTCGTACAGGGGGCTCATGTCTCGCAACTTGCGGACTTTGTCCACCACGAGGCGGATGACGAAGTCCACCTCCTCCTCCGTGTTGAAGCGGCCCAGGCCGAAGCGGATGGAGCTGTGGGCCATGTCCTCCTCCACGCCCAGGGCGCGCAGCACGTAGGAGGGCTCCAGGGAGGCGGAGGTGCACGCGGACCCGGAGGACACCGCGACGTCCTTGATGGACATCATCAGCGCCTCTCCTTCCACGTAGGAGAAGGAGATGTTGAGGCTGCCCGGCATGCGGTGCTCCAGGCTGCCATTGACCACCGTCATGTCCAGCTGCTCCATGATGCCGGTGCGCAGCCGCTCGCGGAGGCGGAACAGGCGCGCGGCCTCCGTCGGCAGGTCCTGCTTCGCCACCTCCGCCGCCGCGCCGAAGCCGACGATGGAGGCCACATTCAGCGTGCCGCTGCGCATGCCGCGCTCATGGCCGCCGCCGTCCACCATGGGGGCGATGCGCACGCGCGGCTTGCGGCGCACGTACAGCGCGCCCACGCCCTTGGGGCCGTACATCTTGTGGGCGCTGATGGACGCCAGGTCCACGTGCATCGCCTCCACGTCGAAGGGCACCTTGCCCACGCCCTGCACCGCGTCGCAGTGGAAGAGCACGCCCTTCTCGCGGCACAGCTTGCCGATCTCCGCCACCGGCTGGATGACGCCGATCTCGTTGTTGGCGAACATGATGGAGATGAGCACCGTCTTGGGCGTGATGGCCGCGGCCAGCTTCTCCAGGCTCACGCGGCCGTCGCGCTCCACGTCCAGGTAGGTGACGCGGGCGCCGCCCGTCGGCATCTCCGCCCACTTCTGGTACGTCGCGTCCGACTCCAGGTCGAACTTCACCGCGAGCTCCGCCACGTCCTCGGGCTGCACGTCGCGCTCGGCCAGCTGGCCCAGGCGCAGGAGCTTGAGTTCGTCCAGCCGCTCCTGCCGCACGCGCTCCAGGCGCTTGCAGGTGTCCAGGATGGCCTTGTGCTCGGTCTTCAGGGTGATGATGTGATCGCCCTTGGACTTGTAGAACTCGATGACGCCCTTGATGGCCAGGTTGTCGGACTCGGTGGCGCCGGAGGTGAAGACGATCTCCTTCTCCGACGCGCCGATGAGCTCCGCCACCTGCCGGCGGGCCTTCTCCACCGCGGCCTCGGCCTTCCAGCCGAAGGCGTGGTTGCGGCTGGCCGCGTTGCCGAAGTCTTCACGCAGGTAGGGCAACATCACTTCCAGCACCCGGGGGTCGAGCGGGGTGGTGGCGTGGTTGTCCATGTAGATGGGCAGGTTCAGCATGGCTTCCTCGGAAGAAAAGATGCGGGAGGGTGTGACTTCCCCTCCGCTCCCCGGCGACGCGGTGGGTCCGCGCGCAGCGGCAGGGTCTACATCAGCCCACACGAATGTGGACCGGACTGGTCAATTATAAAATCGACCCCCCTCGGGTCAAGGGAACATAAGGCGGCGTCCCTCCTTCGGTGACGCGCCGGGCCGGGAAGGCGTCAGGCGCCGCGCCGTGGCGGTGCAACGCTTGTCCAGAGTGGATCACTCCGGGTGCACCTTCCTGGCACGTTCCGCGCCGAAATGGTGCTCCGTCAGGTCGCAAGTGCCTGTTTCAAGGCATCGCGGGGCATGGCCGGGCGCCTGCACTGGATGGCGCCCGGAGGATGCACACATGAGCGCCAACGCGAAGTCGCAGGCCCGGGGCAATGGACAGGACGTGGCAGGGGAGCCGGCAGGTCGTCCGGCCCTGGTCCGGCTGGAGGGCGGCGTGGAGCGCTCGCGCTACACGGACGGGTGGCGGGCGGGCAAGCCGGCGGAGGACCCGGACAAGGTGAAGGGCTGGGGGCTCATCACCGCGCGGCCCAGCGAGTTCCTCATCCACATGCGCCGGGGGCGGGTGCGCGAGGTGAGTGGCCAGGGCGCGAGCTGCTTCAAGCTGCCCGGGGACTCGGTGGCCATCGTGCCCACGAGCATCCAGCGGTTGCAGTTCACCGCGGATCAGGTGACGAGCGAGAAGGTGGGCGTGGCGGTGACGGGGCTCGCGGTGTACCGCATCGCGGATCCGTTGGTGGCCTTCCGGATGCTCAACTTCAGCTACCCGGAGCGGGCGCAGGAGAAGCTGGCGGAGCTGCTGCGGGAGATGTTCGTGGGCGCGGCGCGAAGGCTGGTCGCGAACCTCACCGTGGAGGAGTGCCTCACGCGGCGCAAGGAGGGCATCGCGGAGGAGCTGATGCGCGAAATCGCCCCCGTGCTCTCCGGGCAGGGCCGGCTGGAGGACCGCGCGGACAAGGGCTGGGGCGTGCTCCTGGACACGATTGAGATCCAGGACGTGCGCGTGCTGTCCGCGTCCGTCTTCGAGCACATGCAGGCGCGCTATCGCCGCGAACAGGAGCGGCAGGCGCGCGAGGCGGAGCTCACCAAGGAGCGCTTCGTGCGGCGCGAGGAGACGGAGGGCGAGCGCGTGCTCAACCTCCAGAAGCTCGCCGCCCGGGAGGAGGTGCGCCAGCGCACGCAGGCCACCGAGGAGCAGGCGCGCCTGGAACAACTGGCGGTGGAGGCGCGCGTCGCCGGCACGAAGCTCGCGCATGAGCGGCAGGCGCAGCAGGAGCAGACGGCGGTGGAGCGCGAGGTGGCGCTCGCGAAGCTGGCCGCGCAGGAGGAGGTGCGCGCCCAGACGCAGGCCGCGGACGAGCAGGCCCGGCTGGAGGCCCTGGCCACCGAGGCCCGGCTCTCCGAAGCGCAGCTCAACAGCGAGCGGCAGCTCGCGTTCAACCGCGCGCAGGGCGAACTGGAGCAATTGCGGCTGGCGCAGGAGGCGGAGGTCGCGAAGGCGCAGGTGGAGCTGGAGCGTCTGCGCAGGCAGCAGGAAGCGGAGGCCGCGCGCCACGAAATCCAGCTGGCGGAAGCCCGGCAGGAGGCCGAGCAACTGGCGGCCCGGCTTCACGTGCTGTTGGCCAAGCAGTCCATCGCGGAGGCGGAGGCCGGCATCACGGAGCTGGAGCTGCGGCGCGCCCGGGCGCAGCAGGGGCTGGAGCTGGAGCGGGCAAGGACGCTGCGGGAGATCGAGAACACGGTGAGCCCGGAGGTCATCCAGATGACGCTGGCGCGGCAGCTCCCCCAGGTGGCGGCGGCCTTCCAGCAGAAGATGGGCGAGGTGCACGTGACGGCGGTGGATGGCGCGAACCCCTTTGGCTACATCGCCGCCGCGGTGGAGGGGGTGATGGGGCTGGCGCGCTCGGCGGGGCTGAAGGTGCCGGTGCCCCCGCATGCGATGCCGGTGGAGTAGCCGCCCCGCCGGGCTCCGCATATAGAAGGGAGCCTCCCGGGTCCGGGACGAGCGGGGAGCCAGGCGCGCATGGACTTCAAGAAGCTGACGGTGGCGGCGGTGGTGGCGGGTGTGGCGGTGGCCGTGGTGCCCTGGCTGCTGCCCACCGGGCCCACCACCGGTCTGGACGCGGCCCGGTTCCTGGAGTCGGGCAGCCTGGCCTGGGGCGCGCTGGTGGTGTTCGCCGGCGGCCTGCTCACCGCGCTGACGCCGTGCGTGTACCCGCTCATCCCCATCACCGTGTCGGTGTTCGGCGCGAGGAAGGCGGAGGGGCGTGGCCGTTCGCTGGCGCTGACCACGTCGTACATCGTGGGCATGGGCGTGGTGTTCAGCGCGCTGGGCATCCTGGCGGCGAAGACGGGGCAGGCCTTCGGCTCCATGCTGGGCAGCCCCGTGGTGGTGACAGGGCTGGCGGTGTTCCTGCTGGTGCTGGCGACGTCGATGTTCGGCGCGTTCGAGCTGGCGCTGCCGTCCTCCATGCAGTCGAAGCTGACGAACGTGGGCGGCGCGGGCATCGCGGGTGCGTTCCTGATGGGCAGCGTGTCCGGGTTCCTGGCGGCGCCGTGCACGGGGCCGGTGCTCACGGGCCTGCTGGCCTTCGTGGCCAAGACGGCGAACACGACGCTGGGCGCGACGCTGCTGTTCATCTACGCGTTGGGCATCGGCGTGCCGTTCTTCCTCATCGGCGTGTTCACGGTGCGGCTGCCGCGCGGTGGCGTGTGGATGGAGTGGGTGAAGAGCGTGCTGGGCATCATGCTGGTGGCGCTCGCCTTCTCGTACCTGAAGGACGCCTTCCCCTGGGCGCGCGACACGGTGAAGGCGCTGGGCGCGCAGGTGGGGCAGTTGCCGGGGGCGGCCATCGCCGCGGTGCTGGCGACGGTGGGCGTGCTGGTGGGCGCGGTGCACCGCTCGTTCAAGGAAGGCGCGCGCGACTTCGGCTTCAAGGCGTTGGGCGTGGCGTTGGTGGTGGGCGCGCTGGTGGTGCGCGGCGGCGCGCTGGACGCACGGCCCACGGGTGAGCTGTGGGTGCGCATGGGATTGGCGCAGCCTCCGAAGGCTCCGTCCTGGCAGTGGCACCACGTGATGCCGCCCAAGCAGACGCCGTTTGATCCGCGTCAGTTCGAGCAGGTGCTGGCGAGCGCGAAGGCGGAGGGGCGGCCGGTGCTCATCGACTTCTTCGCGGACTGGTGCGCGGCCTGCAAGGAGCTGGACCGGGAGACCTACCCGTCGAGCATGGTCATCACCCAGGCGGAGTCCGGGCGCTTCCTGACCATCAAGATCGACGCGACGAACAGCGAGGACCCCCTGGACGCGCTCATGGAGAAGCTGGGCGTGGAGGGCCTGCCCACCGTGGCCTTCGTGCATCCGGACGGCACGGTGATGAAGAATCCGCGCGTGACGGGCTTCCTGCCGCCGGCGCCCTTCACGGAGGAGATGCGCAAGGTCGTCGTGCAGTAGGGGTGTGCTAGGGAGGGACAAATGCTCGAACGGCTCTACGTCGACAACTTCCGGTGCTTCGTCAACTTCGAGTGGAAGCCCGGAAGACTTGCCCTGCTGCTGGGCAAGAATGGCTCCGGCAAGACGTCGATCCTCGACGTGCTCTGGAACGTACGAGAGCTGGTCGTCCGAGGCGTTGAAGCCCGCCGGATGTTCCCTGGGAGTTCCAGGACCCGCTGGGACACCCGGCTGGAGCAACGCGTGGAGCTGGACGTCCGGCTGGAAGGCGAACTCTACAAGTACAGCCTCGTGATGGAGCACAGCGAGGCGGAGCCCTGGGAGAGCAGGGTAGGGAGTGAGTCGCTGACCTGCGATGACATGGCGTTGATGGAGTTCGACCGCGGTCGACTCACGGTTCGTGAAGGAAAATCAGGAGCGCACGGGACGTTGGGCGTTCGCACCGAAAGCTCGGGCTTGAGTGCACTCGGCCCCTTTCAGGAGACCCCCAGACTCGCTCGCTTCAAGAAGTGGTTTGAAGAGGACGTCTGGTATTTCCGCCCTGATCCCCGGCGAATGACCGGTCGCACGGATGGAGCGAGTAGCTTCCTTGAAGTCGGGCTGCACAACTTCGCGTCCTGGTATCCGTCACTCGTCATTGAGGATCTCGACCGCGGCATCCGGATTCAAGAGGACCTCGCTGAAGCGCTCCCTGGCTTCAAGTCGTTGACCGTCGACAAGGCCCGGCTTCAGTTGATGGCTCGCTTTGCTGGCCGGAAGGGGAAGCCCTATTCCGTCAGCTTCGAGGACCTTTCGGATGGGCAGCGAGCCCTCATCGCCCTCTATACCTTGCGTCACACCGTGCTGAAGCCCGGTCGGCTCATCATCTTCGATGAGCCAGACAACTACGTGGCCTTGAGGGAGATCCAGCCGTGGTTGATGGCGATGGCCGAGGCGGCCGATGAGGAACAGACCCAGGTTTGGTTCGTCAGTCATCATCCTGAGTTCTTGAACCAGCTCGCGCCTTCAAATGGCATCCTGTTCTTCCGTCACGAGGAGGGGCCCTCTCGCATTGAGCCCTTCCAGGGGCGTCCTGGCTTGAATTCAGCAGAGGTCGTGGCTCGTGGTTGGGAGGAGTCCGAGCCCTCAAGGGAGCTGCCGCGTGAGTAGCAGTGGCTCCGAGTACGTCATCCTCTGCGAGGATCGACAGTCTCAAGTCTTCATCGAGCGCGCGCTGAAGCATCGAGGCGTGAAGCCGCGCCGGATCAGGTCTCTACCCCTGCCGTCCATGGTGGGGGGCGGTGCCGGGGAACAGTACGTGAGGGAGAAGACGCCCGAGCAGGTTCAGTCTCATCGGGCACATGTCACCTTCCAGCGCACGGCATTGATCATCCATCTGGACGCGGATCCCGCGAATTCTGTTCAGGATCGCCGCCAGCAACTGGACGACGCTCTTCGAGCCCAGCAGCAACCGCCGATTGGCGCGGACGAGCGCATTGCCCGCCTCATTCCCAAGCGGAACATCGAGACCTGGATCCACTCCTATCTGGATGGGTCTCCTGTTGACGAAGTCCAGGCGTACCCGAAGTACAGTGGCAACGAGAGCGCGTGTTGGCCTGCGGCCGAGGCCTTCGCGGATGACGCTCAACGCAGCTCCCCCGTTCTCCAGGCACCACCTTCCCTGAATGAGGGCCTGGCCGAGTTCCGCCGCATCCTCTGACGGAACCCACCGCGAGCGCGGAAAGGGGAACACCCCCTTGCCGCGCCCTGGGCAGGCATCAGCCCTGCCAGCGCTGGAGTGAACCGTCCAGGTACTTCTCGCGGCACGCGCGGCGCTGGACCTTGCCGCTGGAGGTCTTGAGGATCTCATCCGACTGGAGCAGCACGAAGTCGTGCAGCTCCACGGAGTGCGCGGCGGCCACGGCCTGCTGCAACTTGCGGGTGGCCTCCTTCAGGTCCAGGGCGCCCTCGCCTCCGGCGGGCGGGGTGTAGCGGCGGTCCACCTCCATCAGCACCACCAGCTTCTCCTCGTTGTCGCGCTCGACGGAGAACGCCGCGCAGCTTCCCACGCGGAAGGCCGGGTGCTGGGACTCGACCGTCTGCTCGATGTCGTGGGGATAGTGGTTGCGACCGTCGATGATGATCATGTCCTTGAGCCGCCCGGTGACGAACAGCTCTCCGTCGAGCAGGAAGCCCAGGTCGCCCGTGCGCAGGAAGGGGCCTTCGTCGCTGCCCGCGATGCGGGCACCGAAGGTCTGGTTCTCCGTCTCCGAGCGCCCCCAGTAACCCTGGGTGATGTGCGGACCCGCGACCCAGATTTCGCCCACCTCGCCGTCCGCGCGCGCCTTGAACGTCTCCGGCTCCACGATGCGGATGCGCGAGTCCCCCCAGCTCCTGCCGCTGCTGACCACCGGCCGCGCGTTCGCCGTGCCGGGCTCGACGGTGACGACGCGGTGCTTCTCCAGCGCGCTGGAGTCCACCGTGCGCGTGCTGAACCCCGAGTCGGGGGGCACGCCCGTGACGAAGAGCGTGGCCTCCGCCAGGCCGTAGCAGGGATAGAGGGCCTGACGCTGGAAGCCCACCGGGGCGAAGGCCTCCGCGAAGCGGTTCAGCGTGTCCGCGCGCACGGGCTCCGCGCCGTTGAAGGCGACCCGCCAGGAGCTCAGGTCCATTCCCTCCTGCTGTTCGGCCTTCACCTTCCGGACACAGAGCGCGTACGCGAAGTTGGGCGCGCCGCTGAGGTTCGCTCGGTAGTGGCTGATGGCGCGCAGCCAGCGCGCCGGCTTCTGGAGGAAGGACCACGGCGACATCAGCACCGCGCGCGAGCCGTTGTAGAGCGCCTGCATCACGGTCCCGATGAGACCCATGTCGTGGTAGAGCGGCAGCCAGCTCACGACGGTGGACTGCTCATC
>SECN01000616.1 GCA_004173515.1 Myxococcaceae bacterium
GTGAGCGGCGTGCGCAGCTCGTGGCTCACCATGGAGACGAACGCGTCCTTGCGCTCCTCCAGCCGCTTCTGGTCGGTGATGTCGCGCAGCACCACGCACACGCCGCGCAGCGTGCCGCGAGCGTCGTTGACGGGCGTCACGGTGGTCTGCACCGTGCGGTCGAAGAGCTTCACGTCCTCGCGTAGAATCTGGTGGCCGCTGTACTCCAGGTTGCGCACCAGTTGGAACGGCTGGAAGCCCAGGCGGTCCTCCAGCAGGCGGCTGGAGTTGCCCTGCCCTTCCTCGCCCGCGCGCAGGAGCCGGCGCGCGGCGGGGTTCATCACCACGATGTCGTTCTTCTCGTCGGTGAGCACCACGCCGTCCGCCATGGACGCGACCATGCGCTCCATGCGGTGGCGGGCCTCCTCCTCCGCCGAGCGCAGCGACTGGATGGCGTCCGCCGTCTGGTTGGCGAGCACGTCCAGCAAGAGCCCGTCGTCCTCGGTGAACGCGTCCGCGCGGTGGGAGAACAGCGACAGCATGCCCACGGGCTTGCCCGCGGCGGTGAGGTTCACCGTGAGCTGGTTGGGGTAGACGACGGGCGAGGCCGCGTCCTGGGTGGTGGTGCCGGTGACGCGGGTGATGACCCGGTCCTCGGGCAGCGCCAGGCCGCTGCTCTTGCGGTACGCGCCGAGCATGGACTCCTTGACGCCCAGCAGGGCCTGCTCGCCCACGTTGCCCACGCAGCGCAGCCGCAGCGTGGCGCCGCGCGAGCCCTCCGGCGCGATGAGCGCGGCGCCGCAGTCGTAGGGCAGCACGCGGGCCACGGCGGTGAGCACGCGGTCGATGATGGCGTCGTAGCTCGCGGGGTCGTTGGCGCTGGCGCGGCTGACCTCGTAGAGGACGAAGAGGGCCTCCACCCGCTGGTGGAGCTGGCGGATGAGCCGCTCCTTGTCCTTCTTGAGCTGCGAGTACTCCACCGCGTTCTTCACGGTGATGAGCAGGTCGTTCACGTCCCAGGGCTTGGTGACGTAGCGGTACACCTGCCCCTGGTTGATGGCCGCGATGATGTCCTGCGGGTCGGTGTAGGCGGTGAGCAGCAGCGTGGTGACATCCAGACCATCCGCGCGGGCGGCCGTGACGAGCTCGATGCCCGTCATCTCCGGCATGCGCTGGTCGGTGACCAGGACGTCCACGGACTCGGTGCGCAGCAGCTCCAGGGCTGCCCGGCCGGTAGGCGCCGTGAGGACGCGGTAACGCCGCTGGAACATCCGGCTGAGGATGTCGAGGACGTCAGCCTCGTCGTCGACGAAGAGCAGCGTGTGGCGGAGGTCGGACACGGCAGCGCCAAGTGTACGCTGAGATCAACGCGCCTCCTCAAGTTGCGAGAAAGACGGGCCTCCGACAGCACACACGGTATGGGTGGGGGCACTGAACGGATTGACTCTACACGTATGTTCAGGGACCATGGGGTACTGAAATTCTGTTGCCCGGTCGGCGCAAGCAGGCGGGCAAGCGAGCGAAGGAGTGCGGCCATGGAAGAACTCACGGAGCGCCAGCGCGAGATCCTGACCTTCATCGTGAAGGAGACGGAGAACCGAGGCTTCCCCCCCACCATCCGGGAGATTGGGGAGCACATGGACATCCGCTCGACCAACGGGGTGAACGACCACCTGAAGGCCCTGGAGCGCAAGGGCTACCTGACCCGGGGCGAGCAGCAGAGCCGTTCGCTGGTGCCCACCAAGCGGGCGAGGCTGCTGCTGGGCCTGGGGATGAAGAGCCGGGACTCCGGGATGGTGGAGATTCCGCTGCTGGGCAAGGTGGCGGCGGGTCTGCCAGCGCTCGCGCAGGAGAACATGGAGGACTCGGTCAAGATCGACAGCTTCCTCCTGGGCGGGGTGAACGGGCGTGAGGTGTTCGCGCTCCGGGTGAAGGGCCAGTCGATGATCGACGACGGCATCCACGACGGGGACTACCTGTTCGTGAAGAAGACGCCGTCGGCGCAGCCCGGGGAGATCGTCGTGGCGCTCATCGAGGACGAGGCCACGGTGAAGCGCTACTACCCGGAGGTGGACCGCCGGACCTAAAGCGTCTTGTTGTGCCGCCCGGGCGGAGCAGGCCCGGGCGCGGCGTCAGACCTCGGTGAAGCGCACGCCCGTGGCATGGATGCGTTCGAGCGCGTGCTTCAGGTCTTCGGAGACGATGAGGGCCAGGTCCCAGCCTTCGCTCCGGAACACCTTCGCGGCTCCGACCTTCGTCGGGTCGATGCGGAGATGATCCACTGCGTAGTACCGCCTCACCTTCTCTGGCAGGCCGTCCTCCTCACGCCAGAACTGGATCGTCGACATCTGCTCATCGATGCAGCGGATGAGCTTCGTTGCGACGAGGATGACGTATTGCTCGGGCTTGCCCGCGATGGTGACGGGAATGACCTGGACATCAGCAGGGGCGAGTTCCACGAAAACAGACGCCACCCGCACGTGAACGACAGGGCTCAGCCCCACGTCCGCTGCCGAGAACTCAAGCGCCACTCCAGGCTCATCCACCGGAATCGTCAGCCGACTTGAGGCCGGCAGCGACCGACCCGCGCGGAACTGCCAGGGGTCCTCGACCTCCTGCCCCTGTTCGTCCGTGGGATCGCCCAGGTACCAGCTTCCCGCCCGGACGTCCTCGGACAGCCTGAAATAGCGAAGAGGCATCGCGGTCCTGGGCTTTCAGCCGCCCCGGGTGCGCAACGACAGTAGCAAAAGAAGCCACCCACGCGTCATGCCGCCCCCACCGCGCCTACGGGCACTTCGCCACGCCACCGTCCGGAGAAGCCAGCGCCACCCGGGCACACGCGGACTGCACCGTGGCGGTGTCCTTCAACTCCTTCGCGAGCCGCGCCGTGGCGAGCTGCAGCTCCACGTCCTTCGCATGCTCCGGCTCCGAGCCCAGGCTCGTCAGGATGCGCAGGGCGTCGGGCTTGCGCCCCAGCGTCGTCAGCAGGCCCGCGACCTCCTGCATCTCCCGCACGTCCGAACCCGACACCGTCTCCAGCGCCTTCTGCAGTTCCCCCTCCGCCGCCGCCTTGTCCTCCGCCACCAGGTGCGCCCGCGCGAGCGCCACGTGGACGACGGCGCGGTCCTTCACCTTCAGGGACTCGCGGTAGGCCGCCAGCGCCTCGTCGCGCTTGCCGAGCTTGAGCTGGATCTCCCCCACCAGCTCCCACAGCGTCGGATCCTTGGGCGACTTCTTCGCGGCCTCCTGGAACGCCGTGGCCGCTTCCGGCAGCCGGCCCGCGCGCACCTCGGCGTCGCCCAGCGCCGTCAGCAGCTCCGGTGAACTCAGCCCCTGCGCCGTCGACTTGCGCAGCAACACGAGCGCGTCCTCCTGTCGCCCCTGCGCCGTCAGGATCTCCACCGCGCGCAACGTCAGGTCCGCCTTCGACGCATCCGGCGCGGCCTCCGCCGCCTGCGTGAGACGGGCCACCGCCTCGTCGTGTTCGCCGCGCTCCTCCGCCAGTTCTCCCAACTGCTCCAGCGCGTTGAAGTCGCGCGGATGCAGCTCCAGCGCCTTCTGCAGCGACTTGCGCGCCTCGTCCACCTTGCCCAGCTGCGCCTGGATGAAGCCCAGCCGGCTCCAGTTGGTGGAGCGCTTCGGCTCCAGCCGCAGCGCGGCCTCGAACTCCTTCGACGCCTCCTCCAGGCGGCTCATCGACAACAACACCTCGCCCCTCGCGGCGGGCAGACGCGGATCCGCGGGCATCAGGCCCTTCATCTCGTCGAAGGACTTGAGCGCGGCGTCGAAGTTGCCCTGGAGGTACTCGGAGTTGCCCCGGATGTAGAGCCCCTCCGCTTGATCCTTCGGATCGAGCTTCGGCGTTTCAGTGCAGGCCCCGGAGGCCAGCAGGGCAAGAAGAGGCAGGGCACGCAGGCGCGACGACATGGAAGGCTCCGGAAGACTCAGAAGTGGTACGCGATGCCAGCGTTGACGTCGAGGTTGAGACCGTCGCCCTCGCCATCCTGCGCGAGCCCCAGCACGGCCTGCGCGATGTTCGTCCCCAGCTCCAACTGGAAGCCGACATGGCCCGCCAGCAGGTACTCCAATCCGGCGAAGCCCACGACCGACGGCAGCGGGCCCGTGCTCTGGAAGATGCCGAAGTCGCCGAACGACAACTGCACGCCCAGGCCGAAGCCCCAGTAGGGCCGCAGGGACTTGTCCAGGCGGTGGTAGTGCCGCGCGCCCAGGATGCTGGGCAGCACGTTGAGCTTGCCCTCGCCGCTGTCGCCGTCCGTGCGCACCAGCGTGAAGCCCACCTGGAGGAAGCCCTGCCACTCCGGGTGGAACCAGTAGCCCACCTCCAGGTCCAGGCCCGGGTTCAATGAGGACAGCTTGTCGATGAAGCTGTTGTTGAAGCGCAGCCCCAGCGTGAGCCCACCGCCCGGCGAGGACGCGACCGCGCCGCCCAGCAACGGGCGCGCCTTGACCGGGTCCCCGGACGACGACAGCACCGCCAGCAGCTCGTCGGACACGGCGACGGCGGTGCGAAGCAGCTCGTCATCGTCGGAGGCCTCCGCTCGCGGACGGGCGAGGGTGCGGCCCTCGCGCGTGTCCATGAGGCTCGCGGTGAGCAGGTACTGCCCCCCGAAGCGATCCAACCTCCCCGTGAGGATGTAACGGGCTCCGGTGACGGAGGACAATTCCCGGAGGCAGTCGTCCTCCTCGCATCCGGAGTCACCCAGGAACTGCCGCTGGCGCTCAGGGTCGAGCATCGTCTGGATGTCACGCTGGGACAGCACGCGCAGCAGCGGAGACTCCGCGAGGCGGCTCGCGATGAGCAACGTGATGCCCGGCGCGGCCTCCTTCCCCGCCGCGTTGGACTCCAGCGGCAGCACCGCCACGATGGACACCGCGGGCTTCGCCTCGGCGGACGGAGTCTTCGCAGTGTCCGCCAATGGGGGCGACCGCAGGGTGCTCGTGCCAGCGACGGGAGGCGGAGAGATTTCCACCGACCCCGTCCCCACAGGCGGGGATGCATCCACCGGGGCCACGGAAGCAGGAGTGGACTCCACCGGCGTCCCGACCGATGAAGGAGCGGTCACGGAAGCTGGAGCCGTCCCGCCCTGAGCGAGGGCGGACGTGGCCAGCGACACGAGGCACGCGGCGAGGAGGATCCAGGGGGTGCGAGACACGCGCGACACTCTACCCTCCTCCCGGCCCACGCCCAGCGTCCTGCGTGCCGCGAAGCCAGCGGCCCGCAGGACGCTGGGCGTGGGCCGGGAGGAGGGTAGAGT
>SECN01000617.1 GCA_004173515.1 Myxococcaceae bacterium
CGCCGCATCGACTGGACGCCGATGATGGCGGAGAAGGGCGGCTACAAGCACTTCATGCACAAGGAGATCCACGAGCAGCCCCGCGCCATCGCGGACACGCTGCGCGGCCGGATGCTCCTGTCCGAAGGCGACGTCCACTTCGACACGTGGAACCTCACCGCCGAGCAGGTGAAGAGCTTCACGAAGATCACCATCCTGGCCTGCGGCACGTCCTGGCACTCCGGCGTGGCCGGCAAGCACATGATTGAATCGCTGGCGCGGCTGCCGGTGGAGGTGGAGCTGGCCAGCGAGTTCCGCTACCGCGACCCCATCGTGGAGAAGTCGCACCTGGTCATCGCCATCAGCCAGTCGGGTGAGACGGCGGACACGCTGGGGGCCTTCAAGGAGGCCAAGCGGCTGGGCGCCCACTCGCTGGCCATCTGCAACGTCATTGGCAGCGCGATGACGCGCGAGTCGGACCTGCACATCCTCACCAACGCGGGTCCGGAGATCGGCGTCGCGTCCACCAAGGCGTTCACCACGCAGCTGGTGACGCTGTACCTGCTGGCGGTGAAGCTGGGCCGCATGCGCGGCACGCTGTCGGTGGAGGGCGCGCAGGAGCACCTGACGCAGCTGGCGCAGGTGCCGAAGATGATCGAGGACGTGCTCAAGTGCGAGCCGCAGGTGAAGCGCGTCGCGCGCGAGTTCATGAACGCGCAGGACTTCCTGTTCCTTGGCCGCGGCCCCATGCACCCGGTGGCGCTGGAGGGCGCGCTCAAGCTGAAGGAGATCTCGTACATCCACGCGGAGGGCTACGCGGGCGGTGAGATGAAGCACGGCCCCATCGCGCTCATCGACGAGAAGATGCCCGTCGTGGTCCTCGCGCCGAAGCACCCGCACGTCGCGTACGAGAAGATCATCGGCAACATCGAGGAGGTCCGCGCGCGCGGTGGCAAGGTCATCGCCGTCATCGACGAGGACGACACGCAGACGGACACCCTGGCCGACCACGTCATCCGCATCCCCGCCGCCTCCGCGCTGCTCGCGCCGGTGGTGGCCACCATCCCGCTTCAGCTGCTCGCCTACCATGTGGCGGAGATGCGCGGGAACGACGTGGACCAGCCCCGCAACCTGGCCAAGAGCGTGACGGTCGAGTAGCGAAGGCGCGCTTCAACGCCTGACACGCAAGAGCCCGGGTTCCCTTCCAACAGGGACCCGGGCTTCTTCGTGGGGCTTCACGGTAGGGCGTGGCTCAGGGCCCGTCTTCGGAAAGCTCCAGCAGCACTTCCAGGTCCGCCGCCGCGTCCAGCGACTCCAGCAGCTCCAGGTTCTCCACCACCTCGCGGTCCTCGTCGGTGAGCGCGGGCTCCGGGCGGCGGACGTCGGCGGGAACGGGGCGCGCTTGCGGCTGCACCGGCGCGACGGGGGCGGGGTGCTCGGAGGCTTCCTGGGGGGATGGGGCCTGCTGGGCCGCGGCGGGCAGTGCACCCGCGAGCGCGAAGAGCAGCAGCCATGACGGGGCGGGGCTCACTTGCGCCGCCTTTCGCGCAGCCGCTCGCGTGCCTCCTGCCGCTGCTCGGCGGACATCTGCCGCCAGCGGCGCATGTTCTCCATCATCTGCTCGCGGCGCTCGGGGTGTTCCTTCAGGTAGGCGCGCATCCGCTGGCGCAGCTCCGCGCGGCGCTCCGTGGACAGGCCCTTGAGCTCCCGCACCTGCTCGCGCACCGCCTTGCGCTCCTGGGGCGTCAGGCGCTGGAAGTCGCGCAAATTGCCGCGCAGCCGCTCGCGCTCCTCGGGTGGGAGCTGCCGCCAGCGCTGGAGGTTCTCTCTCACGCGCGCCTGCTCCTGGGGCGGCATCGCCTTGAACTCACGCAGCTTCGCTCGCAGCGCCTCCTTCTGTTCCGGGGGGAGCTTCTCGAAGCGCTCCGCGGCGGTGGGCGTGGGGGCGTTCGCCGCGCGGGCGGACACGGGCATCAGCAGGGCCAGCGTCAGCGCCACGGCAAGGGCCGCCAGGGTCGTTCTTCCCATCATCACGGCATCCCCAGTTCGTGGAGGTTCTCGACGACCTCCAGGTCGTCGGAGCTGTCGAGTCCCAGCACTTCGTAGTCCTCGACCAGCTCCAGGTTCGTCGCCACTTCCAGCGCGCCCGCGTCCAGCTCCTCCAGCGCCGCGCCGTCCACGCCGCCGCGTCCCGCGACGAGCAGCGCCAGCACCGCCGTCGCGGCCACGCCCGCCGAGGGCACCAGCACGCCGGGCCGCAAGAGCGACGCCATCCGCTCCCGCCACGTGGGCGGCAGCGCATCCAGCCGCGCCAGCACCTCACGGCGCGCGGACGGGGACGGGGTGAAGGCGGGCAGCTCCGCCATCCGCGCCACGGTGACGCGCAGGAGCTGCTCCGTCTTCTGGCAGTCCGCGCAGGTGCCCAGGTGGGCCTCCATCCGCGCGCGCCGCGGGGGCGGCAGCTCCCCGTCGACGTAGGCCGTCAGGTCTTCTTCGTAGGTGCAGCTCATGCCCGACTCCTCGCGGGCACGGTGCCCGCCTGCAACGCTTCAATCCTGCGCGCCACCGCCAGGGTGGCCCGGTGGATGAGACTCTTCACGGCCGCCTCGCTGGCCTCCAGCGCCTCGGCGATGTCCCGGTACGCCATGCCCTCGAATCGGCACATGGTGAAGGCCGCGCGCTCGCGGTCGCTCAAGTCGCCCAGGGCCACGCCCACCGCTGCTTCCAACTCCCGGCCGCTCAACGCCTGGTCGGGCCGGTCCCCTTCGGGCCCTGGCATCTCCACCGCTCCCGCGTCGTCCGCGTCCGGGGCCTCCGAGGCGAGGCGCGCCACCCGGTACTCCCCGCGCCGCATCTCGTTGAGGCAGTGGTTGGTGGCCACCCGGAAGAGGAACGTCTTGAACTTCGCCGTCGGCTTGTAGGAGCGCGCGTGGCGGTAGAGCTTCACGAAGATGTCCTGCGTGAGCTCCTCCGCCCTCGCCGGGTCCCCCACGAAGCGGAACGCGAAGCGCGCCACGCTCGCGTGGTGCCGGTCGAAGAGCCAGGCGAAGGCCTGTTTGTCGCCCGCCGCCACCTTCAGCATCGCCTGCGTGTCCGGGTCCGAATCCATCCGTGAGGCATCAACCCCGTTGCCCGGTGGAAGTTGCGGGCAGCTCCCACTTTGAACCCCGAGGGCCGCCCCGGTTACAGTTTCGCCACCGTGACCGATGCTTCCCGCCCACGTCCGCGCACATCCGACGCCCCCTTCGAGGGCGAGGACGGTGCCCCGTCGGACCTGGCGGCCTGGGAGCCCCCGGCTCAGGCCGGCACGCCCACGCCTCCGTCGGACTCGCCGCTGCCCATGCTCCTTTTGGCGCAGCAGGCCCGGCGGGCCTCCGGAGAGGAGCGGCTGCGGCTGGCGTCGGACTTCAACGGGCTCTTGTCAGACGTGGTGGCGGAGGGCGGGGGCCGGGC
>SECN01000618.1 GCA_004173515.1 Myxococcaceae bacterium
CACTTGGGGCGGGTGGGGCCACGGGTGGTTGGACACCTGGCGTGGGCACTCGCTCTGAGGATGCAGACACCCCGGACGAAGCCGGAAGGCCGAACCAGATCGCTCCTCCCAGTCCCGCGAGCAGGAGCGCGGCGCCCCATCCCCAGAGACGTTCTCTTGCGAGTCGCGGGGTGGCGAAGGGCATCGTGTTCTGCTGCGAAGGCGGATTGGAGGTGGCGACTCCCGAGGTTGTCGCGCGAGGCTTGCTTCGCGCCGCCATCTTCGGGACGCCCGATTTTGCTCCAGTCGGGATGCGCTGGAGCTGGAGACGAACGGTTTCCGCCAGGGCCGGACGCATTGCAGGGTCCTTTGCCAACAGGTGGCGCACCAGCGTGTCGAATTCCGGCGGGATGCCCTCCGCGCGGGAGGACGGCATCGGCGGAATGCGATCGACGTGGGCGAACATCACCTGCAGGGGGTCTCCCTGGAACGGGCGCGTGCCGGTCAGCATCTGGAACGCCATGATGCCCACGGCGTAGAGGTCCGTCGCCGGGCCCACCTCTCCTCCCCGGATCTGTTCGGGGGCCATGAACTCGGGCGTGCCCAGGATGGAGCCATCGAGGGTCGTCGGACTGTCGCGGGACTCCAGCAGCTTGGCGATGCCGAAATCGACCAGCTTGATCGTGGGCGCTGAATTGGGACCCTCCACCACGAACACATTCGCTGGCTTGAGGTCTCGATGCACGACGCCCGCTTCATGCGCCGCCCCCAGCGCTGCCAGGACCTGATCCAACACCCAGACGGTGGTGGCCACGTCCAACGGTTGGGGGGTGGGCGCGAAGTCCGCGAGCGAACGTCCCTTCAGCAACTCCATCACGATGTAGGGACGCCCATCCGGGAGCGTGCCGAAACCGAAGATGTCGATGATGCCGGGGTGCTGGATGGCGTTGACCGCGCGGGCCTCCACCAGCAGCCGTTCATGAACTTTCGGTGACACGAGGTCCGCCCGCAGCACCTTGATGGCGGCCTGCTTGCCGATCAGGGAATGGGTGGCCCGATAGACGACGCCCATGCCTCCAGAACCAATGCGCTCATTGATGATGAACTCCCCCACCTGCGACGAGAGCAGAGGATCCGCGATGGGGACGGTGCTGGAAGACGAAGTCCTCGCGGAGGACAGAGGTCGCATCGGGGTAGAACCCGCATCATCGGGAACGGACGTCCGGTTGGTTTTCATGAGGGGGCCCGCAGACCATAGCCGCGCGTTCCCATCGCTTCCAACTCTCAAGGTTGACCCAGATTGGGTCGTAACTGACTTCCCAGGTCCGTCTTGCTTTCGCGCGCGATGACGGATCAGACCGAAGCGTTCAAGGTGCGGCCCCGCCTCCAATGGCTTGCGTGGCGCCAGCGATGCCCGGCACGTGACGGAGATCCTACTCCTGGAGCCTGTCTTCCTCCTGTTCGGGCGTCTCACGCTCAGGTGGAGCAGCCGGTGTCGGCGCAGGAGCGACGGCAGGTTCCACCGCGATCGGTCGCTTCACAGCCGGAACCGTGGGCCTCTGCTCCGGAACGGCCTTGTGCTGAACCCGTCCCCCCACGATGCCGGCACCGAAGGCCATGAGCACCGCCGCGCCCACGACGACCTTGTGACGGCGCTGCACCGGTGCCGCCAGAGGAAGGACCGCCGGAGCCGCGACCGGCTCCACCTGAACCGGAGGAGTCCCAGGGGTCCGCAGCGCGGCTTCGATGGCGCTCAATTGCTGGCGCGCCGCCTCCGCGCTGGCCGGACGTCGCGCGGGCTTCTTCTCCAGTAACTGGAGCACCAGCGCGTCGAGCGCCGGAGGAATGCCCTCGGCCCTGGTGGACGGCGCGGGCGGCACGGATTCCACCTGCGCGAACATCACCTGCATGTGCTCGCCCTGGAACGGACGCGCGCCCGTCAGCATCTGGAACGCGAGGATGCCCACCGAGTACAGGTCCGCCGCCGGACCCACCGTGCCGCCGCGGATCTGCTCCGGGGACATGCACTCGGGCGTCCCCGTCATCGCTCCGTTCGCTCCCGGTGACTCCTCCCGAGGCACCTGCGCGATGCCGAAGTCCACCAGCTTGAGCGTGGGCTTCGTGTCCAGGAACTCCCTCAGGAACACGTTCTCGGGGTTCACGTCGCGATGCACCACGCCCGCCCGGTGCACCGCCCCCAGCGCCGACAACAGCTGATCCAACACCCAGACCGTCAGCTCGACGTCCAGCTTGCCCTTTTCGAGCAGGACCTCCGACAGCGTCCGCCCCTGCAGCAGCTCCATCACGATGTACGGCCGCCCATCCGGCAGCGTGCCGCAGTTGAAGACGTCCAGGATGCCCGGGTGCCGGATGGCGTTCACCGCCTTCGCCTCCAGCAACAGCTGCGCCTCCCCGCGCCGCGCCATCCGCTCCGGCCGCAGCACCTTGATGGCCGCGTGCTTGCCAATCAGCGGATGCACCGCGCGGTAGACGACGCCCATGCCGCCCGCGCCGATGCGCTCCTCGATGATGAACTCGCCCAGCCGCATCGTCAGCAGCGGATCCACGGAGGGTGTGGGGGAGCCCTCCGGCGAGGAATGCTCGGAAGACCGCACCGGGTCGGGAACGCCTGGAGTGCTCATGGATTCGCCGGCCATCGGGGGAGGGTACCGCGCGCACCGTGGCTCTTCGAAACATCCCGGTACGCGCTGGCCCCGCTCGGCTGCTTGCCTTGCTCCACGGGGACCCTTATTCCCATGTCACGGCCGTGCTCCTGCGTCCACCCTCCCCCCCTGATTCTCCTGACACTGGACGAGCCTCCCCGGGGCCCGTCGGGGAATGCCGGCTTCCAGCTACTTGGAGAAGCGCGCCTTCAACCGATCCTGCCACGCGTCCAGCGCCCGGTTCACCTCCATGCGTTGGGTGGCCGTCTGTGCCTCCGCGGCGAAGCCGTAGAGCTTCACCAACTGGCGCGTGAGATCCGGCGCGACGTCCTGTCCCTGGGTGCGCCGCCGCAGCTCCGCGACGAGCCGGTCCAGCCGCTGGGCCAGCCGCTGCTGCGCGGTCGTTCCCTGGGGCAACGCGGGCAACGGCGGCAGCACGAGCGGCGGGTGCTTGGGGAGCGCCGGCATGACGACGGTGGGGGGCGGCGCGTCGTGCCGGGCAATGCGCTCGGTCAGCTCCTTCTCCCAGGCATCGAGCGCCAGGTGGATGCGCGCACGCTCCGGCTCCGACGCGTCCACGGCCGCGCGGTACTGCTGCACCAGCCTGCCCCGAAGCTCTCCTTCCGCGTCCACGTCCTTCGCCCGCGCCCGCAGCTGCTTGAACAGCCCGGACAGCCGCCGCGCCATCCGCTTCTCCGACGGCGAGCCCAGCGGCAACGGCGGCAGCCCCGTCGACTTCGCCTCGGTGCCCGGGACCGGATCCGCTTCGTCCCGCGCCTCCGTGTCGT
>SECN01000144.1 GCA_004173515.1 Myxococcaceae bacterium
GCGGCGCGGCGCTATTTCGGACGTCCGGCGGAGCGGCTGTCGGCGGGACAGGCGGCGCTGCTGGCGGGGATGGCCCGGTACGCCCGCGCCAGCTCGCGCAGCGTCACATCGCCGTTGCCCAGCACGATGCCCACGCCGTAGTGCGAGGCGGTCTCCTTGAGGCTCTGGAAGCCCGCCTCGCGCAGCACGCGCAGCACCTGCTCCGGCCCCAACGCGTCCGTCACCCGCACCGCTGGGATGTTGTAGCTGGACGCCAGCGCCGCGCGCAGCCGCACCGGGCCGTGCACGCGCCGGTCGTAGTTCTTGGGCACGTACGCGCCGCCCGGTGTCGCCAGGTGCACCTCCACGTCCGCCAGCACGCTGGACGGCGTGAAGCCCTTGCTCAGCGCCAGCCCGTACGCGAACGGCTTCAGCGCGGACCCCGGCTGCCGGAGCGAACGCACGCCGTCGTTCTGCCCGCCCTTCTCCTCGTCCAGGAAGTCCGAGGACCCCACGTACGCGAGCACCTCGCCCGTCGCGTTGTCCAGGACGATGGCCGCCGCCTCCCCCACCCTGCGCTCCGCGAGTCCCCGGAGCTCCTCCACCATCGCCTTCTCCACGGCGGCCTGGAGCGCCGGGTCGATGCTCGTCTCGATGCGCGTCGCGTGATCCAGGCCCAGCTCCGGCAGATGCTGGAGCAGCGCCGTCGTCAGGTGCGGCACCTCGAAGACCCGCTCCACCGGCACCAGGTCCAACGGCGTCTCCGCCGCCAGCCGCGCCTGCGCCGCCGTCAGGAAACCCTCCTCCACCATGCGCGCCAGCACACCGCGCATCCCCGCCAGCGCCGCGTCCTGCCGACGGTACGGATCCCTCCGCGCGGGCGACCGGGCCATCCCCGCCAGCAGCGCCGCCTGTCCCGCCGACAGCCGCTCCGCCGGACGTCCGAAATAGCGCCGCGCCGCCGCCTCCACCCCGAAGGTGGAGTTTCCCAGCGGCACGCGGTCCAGGTACTCCAACAGCACCCGATCCTTGGACAGGTGCGCCGTGAGCCGCAGCGCCCACAGCGCCTCGCCCGCCTTGCCCCACCACGAGCGCTCGCGTGGCACCAGACGGCGCGCCAGTTGCTGCGGAATCGTGGACGCACCCGACACGATGCGCCCCGACTTCACGTTGTCGCGTGCCGCGCGCGCCACCGCCATCACGTCCACGCCCGGATGCGACGTGAACCGTTGATCCTCCGCGGCGATGAAGGCCGCGCGGACCCGCGGAGGAATGCGTCCCCCCACGAGCCCCACACTGCGTCCGTCCTCGCGGGAGAGCACCTCGCGCAGGGCCTGTCCCGTGCGGTCGGTGATCACCAGCGAGGACAGCGCCTCGCGGGACAGCAACGTCCCCGGCAGGGGCATCGCGATGAAGCCGAGGCACCCCGCCCCGACGAGCGCCACGGCCACCGCCACGGCGCGCGCCATCCCACGAAGCGTGAAGCGCTTCATCACTTCGAAGCGACCTCGTCCGGCATCAGCACCGGGAAGCGCCCACCCTCGGAGCGGCCGAAGACCTCCGGAGCGTACATCTCCTCCGCCTTCGCCGGCTTGAGCACGAAGTCACCCGGCGTCGTGGCCCGAGCGACGAAGCTCGTCACGTGCACGCCCGGCGGCAGGTCGTCCGCGAAGAAGAGGACCCGGTCATCGCGCATCTCCGTGTGGTTGAACGGAGACCAGAAGCGCGTCGCCCAGGGGCTGCTGCCCTCGTCCGTCTCCGACAGGTCCTCCTCGCTCTCGTACTCGTAGCCCTCGCCGGGGCCCTCCTCCTCGCCGGAGCCCACCGGGCCGGGCAGCTTCGCGGTGCTGGCCAGCGACGTGTCCACGGCCTCCAGGCCCGCGGGCAGCGGTACGTCCACCACCACGAAGTTGCGCCGCATGGGCGTCGCCACGCGCACGCGCACGCGCACCAGCTCACCCGCGCGCGCCGCCTTCGCCTGACCACCGCCGTTGTACGGCTCGAACCAGCGCTGGACGATGAGGCCCCGGTCCATCGGATCCAACGGCATCTCGGCCGGCGCGTAGCGCAGGAGCGCCCCGTAGTAGAGGTTGCCCGTGCCGTTGACGCCAAAGGTCAGGGGCTGCGCCTTGTCCGCCGGGCCCAGCTTCTCCACCGGTACCTGCACCGTCTTCACGCCCAGGTCGCGGCCCCGGAAGTCGGCGGACGCGATCACCTGTCCGCCCAGCTTCACCACCGCCTCGTACGCCGGCACGTCCTTCTCCTTGCGGCGCACCACCTCCGAGAGCGCCATCAGCGAGAAGGCCGCCTCCTGGGTGTTGCGGAACCGGCCGTCGCCCTCGCGCGAGGACGCCAGGTAGCGGCCCATCTTCGACACGTAGGGGTGGTCCGGCGTGACGCCCACCAGCGTCTGGAGCACCAGCGCCGTGGTGCGCGTGTCCGACGACCAGAGCGGCGCGTACGTCTTCGCGTCCGTCTCCTGGAAGTGCACGCCCGCGGGCGTCTCCTGCGCCTTGTTGAGCAGCTCCTGCAGCAGCTGCTGTCCCTGCGCGCGGTTGCCCTTCCCCACGAAGATGGCGTCCGTCAGCATCGCCTGCGCGAAGAGCGGCAGGGTCTGCCGCTTCTCGAACAGCTCGTTGTAGTACGACGGCCGGGGCGAACCCATGCGCGAAAGCGTGTAGAGCGCGAAGGCCCGCGTCTCCAGGCCCGGCACCTCGCAGCCCGAACCACACCGGGTGCACACGCCCGGCGCCACCGTGTCCGACAGGAACTTCTTCGCCTTGGTGAGCACGTTCGCGTCCACCGCGAAGCCCACTTCCTTCGCCCGGGCCAGCGCCAGCGTCGCGTACGCGGAGGCGTACGGCGAGGAGCAGTCGCTGGACGCCCAGAACCGGAAGCCGCCGTCGTGCGACTGGAGCGCTTCGATCTTCCGCACCGTCGCCGTCACCACCGTGTCCGGATCCAATGTGCCCTGCGCCTTCATCGCGTCGTCGCTGAGGAAGCCGCGCACGAACTCCTTCTTCTGGTCATCCGAGCCGCCCGTCCAGGCCACCCCGAACTTGCCGGACAGCTCGCGCAGCGCGACGAACGGCACCAGCCGCGACGACATCTGCTCCAGGCAGCCGTAGGGATAGTCCACCAACTGGTTCATCGACTCCTCGAAGCCGCCCATCACCGTGGACGACATCGTCACCGTGAGGCCGCCCACGCCGGGCCGCACTCCGCCCGGCGGCTTGAGGCCTTCCACGCGCTCGCTCGTGGTGTCGCCGTACGTGGCCACCGCCTCCAGGCCCACCGGGAGCTGCACGGGGATCTTCTGCTCCACCCCATCCGTCTCCCCGCCGCCCGCCACGGAGAACCTCAGCACCGCGGTGCCCGGCTGTTCGGCCACGAAGGTGAAGCGCACCTCCCGGGCCTTGCCGTCCACCAGCGTCACCGTCTTTTCCGACGGTCCCTCCACGCGCACACCCGTGAGCTGCGCGGTGACCTTCGCCTCCTTGATGGCCGGGTTGGTGGTGTGGATGACCACGCCCGCTTCCGCCTTGTCCCCCACGCGCACCATGCGGGGCAGCGCCGGCAGCGCCAGCAGCGGCTTGGCCACCTGCACCTTGCTCTCCCCCACGCCGAAGCGGTCCCCTTCGGTCACCGCGATCGCCATGATGCGGAAGGTGGTCAGGTTGTCGGGCAGCGTGAACTCCACCTTCGCCATGCCCTGATCGTCCGTTTCCACCGACTGGAACGACGCCGTCGTCTTGAAGTTGGACCGGAAGCCGGAGCCCGACGTGTCCGAACCCCCGGAGCCGCCCGGCCGCGAGCCCTTCTCGCCATACAGCTTGCGCAGCACCAGATGGATGAGCGGCTCGCCGATGCGCACCGACAGGCCGCGCTGCGGGAACAGCTCCTCCACCGGATCCGGCGCCTTGTAGCCCGTCAGGCGCAGCACGCCCTCGTCCACGGCCCACAGCGTCACCTCCGACTTCGCGCCCTTGCCCGCCGCGTCCTTCACCGCGACGTTCACCGTCACCTTGTCGCGAGGACGCTTGTCCCCCGTGTCCGGCGTCAGCGCCACCGACAGGCGCTTCTGCTTCTTCTCCACCTTCAGCTCGGTGTAGCCCACGCGCACCGCGGGACGACCCGGGTCGTCCCCGGACTCGATGCCCTTGGCCGCTTCCACGCGGCCGCGCACCAGCACCACGCCCACGAAGACGTTGGGGATGGCCCCGTCGCCCAGCGGGATGGACAGCGCGGTGGCGCTGCCCTTCAACTTCACGCGGCGCACGCTGAGGATGCCCTCGCGCTCCACGGTCACCAGCGCGTCCGCCTCCGGGTACGGGCTCTTCACCAAAATCTTCGCGGTGTCGCCCACGTCGTAGAGCTGCTTGTCCGCCACCAGGTCGATGCGGTCCGTGTCGTTGCGCTGCCACGACACCCAGCCGGAGCCGGTGACGTAGAGCGAATCCCGCGTCGTCGCCTTGCGGCCCTTCGCGTCCGTCGCCACCGCTTCCAGCACGTACAGGCCGGGCTCGCCGGGGGTGAACTTGCAGGCCTGCGGCGTGGCCGCGCTCTTCACCGAGCACTTCGACACGTCCGTCTCCACCGGCTCCGTCACGGTGAAGTACTGGCCGCCGTCGCCCTTCTTGCGGATGGACTTCCACTCGCGGCGCTTGATGTTCACGTCCACCGCGATGCCGTCCTGGCGCTGTCCCGTGGGCGTCACCGCCACCAGCTCCAGGCCCACTTCCTTGCCGGCTTCCGCGAAGCCCGTGGAGAGCATCCGCAGGCCCGCGTAAACGTCCGCCGGGTGGACGGTGATGAGGTTGCGGTTGGCGATGCGCTGGCGGTTGACGTCCTCCACCTCCGCCTCCAGCGTGTACTCCCACGTCTTGCCGCCCGGCGTCTCCGCGGTGCCCAGCGCCAGCGCCATCTGCCCGGTCGCGTCCGTGCGGCCATCACCCGTGGCGAAGGTCTCGCTGCTGTGCTCCGGCTGCTCGTCGTCCCACCACCAGGTGTTCACGCCGAAGGTGAACGCCTCGTTGCCCGGCGGCGTGAAGAAGCTGCTGGCCCGGCCCACGCTCCAGCGCACCTGCGAGTTGCCCATGGCGCCGCCGAACAGGTAGCGCGCGTCCACGCGCGCGGTGAGCGCTTCGCCCGCCACCGCGTTCTGCTGGGGCACCGCCACGTCCACCCGGAACTGCGGCGCGCGGTACTCCTCCACGCGGAAGCTGCCGCCGTAGCTCACCGTCTCACCGGCGATCTTCAGCGTCGCGGACACGTCGTAGAAGCCCAGCGGCGCGTCCGCGCCCAGCTTCAGGTCCGAGCGGAAGGTGCCGTACTTCGTGATCTCCGCGGCGCCCTGGAAGACCTTCTCGCCGCGCGAGTTGGACACCGTCACCTGTGCCTTGGAGTTCGCGGGCGGCGACTTGAGCACGCCCAGCCGGCGGTAGCGCGCCACGCCCTTGAGCATCACCTCGTCGCCCGGGCGGTAGATGCCGCGGTCGGCGAACACGAAGCCCAGGCTCTCCGGGGTGAGGCCGTCCCACGCGCTCATCAGCGAGAACGCGCCGGGCGACATGCCACCCTGCCACGTGGACAGCGTCACGCCGATGTCCGTGTCCTTCTGCGCGGACACCATGGCCCACGGCGTCTCCCACGACGACTCGTGCTTGACGGGGATGAGCCCGGACAGGCCCGGCACCTTCGCGAGCCCGTCCTTGTCCGTCGTGCCCGCCCAGTGCTCCGTGCCCGCCTTGTCCCACAGGGTGAGCTGCGCGTCCTGCACCGGGGCGCCCGTCTGGAGCGACGTCACCCACACCACGCCGGAGGTGGCGCCCAGCTTCGCGTGCACCGCCAGGTCCGTCACCTGTCCCACGATGCGGCGCGGGTAGCGCTGCTTGAGCGCTGGCGCGTTCATCCGCGTGACGAACAGGCCCGTCTTCGCGCCATTGAACGCCTGCCGCAGGTCGAAGGGCACCGTGCGCTGCACGTTGCGCGCGGCCTTCGTGTCGACGGTCACCTTCAAGGGCTCCGTGGGCGGCCACTGGTTGCCGGACGCCAGCACCTGCGCGAGCTGCGAGGGCGACAGCGACCACACCTCCGCTTCCACCGTCGGGACGTTGGTCACCACCAGCGGCAGTGAACCGTCACCGGCGGCCTCCACCAGCGCTTCGTCGGAGCCGGAGTCGAACGAGGGCTCCACGTCGGACAGCTTCGCCTCGCCCTGGAAGGCGGGGCCCGTCTGGCCGAAGAGGTCCTTGTAGCCCGCGGCGACCTTGATCTTGTACGTGGTGCCGGGGCGGTAGCGGCCGGGCAGCGCCACGTAGGGGCTGGTCATCTCGGAGCCCGGCCACGGCATCTGCGTCTGGACGCGGTCCCAGTCGATCTCCGCCTTCGGCTCAAGCATCACCTTGCCCTTGAGGGAGGCCACGTCCAGTTCGTTGGACGTGTGCAGCGTCAGCGGGCCGTAGGAGCACGTCTCCTCGCCCCAGGTGAACACGCACGCGCCCGCGGACACCACCTTGAGCTCGCCGTAGGTGGAGTAGCCGTAGCGCACGGACTCCTCCATCGGCAGCGGGCCTTCCACGCCCGTCAGCGTGGAGTCCACCACCAGGGTGAACTTCGTGCCGGGAGTCAGCTTCTGCGCGGGCTTCAGTTCGTACTTCACGCGCCGGTCCTGTGACTTGCGCTCCGGGCCGCTGCCCACCTGCTCTTCCTTGATGTCCGCGAACGCCGTCTCCTTCACCAGCGTGAGCGGCACCGGGGCGCCGGCCGCCAGCTCCAGGCGCGCGTGCTGGGGCAGGTCCTTCACCTTCTGGTTGAACACCAGCGTGAAGACCTGTTCGGGCTGCACCCAGTGGAACTCCGCTTCCGGCTGTACGGACTGGAGCGAGGGGCGCGTCGTCTCGAACTCGAAGATGAAGGGCTGCGCCAGCGCGGTGCCGTCCATGGCCTTGAGGCCCGCGGGCACCGTCACCGTGTACTTCGTCGCCAGCTTCACGCCCGTCTGGGGCACGAACTCCACGCTCGCGGAGCCCACCCAACGCCACTCGCCCTGCAACGCGGGGTCGATCTTCGCGGGTGACGCCAGCCCGCGCTCCTGGGCCACCGTGCCCAGCGCGATCATCGGCTTGGTGAAGGTAATGGTCGGCCGGATGTTGCCGTTCGCCTTGCCCTGGGGCCGGGCGGCCGCGACGCTCAACGGGCCCTGGTTCTCAAGCTCGGAGGGGTCGATCTGGAGCGCGGGAGGCTCCGGCAGGGGTTCAACGGCGACGCCGCCGTTCTTCGAGGACGACGCCGACGCGGGGCCGGCGGGCGGGGCGCCATCCTTCGCGTCCTTGTCCCCGCGCGAACACGCGGTCACGACGAGGCAGGCGAGGGCGAGCAATGAAAGTCTGCGCATGGTGGGGCTCACGAAGTTCCAGGGCGAGCACACGTGGGCTCCACCCCGAAAATTTGACGCGAGCACCGTACCACGGGGCCCCCCACCCCGACTTCACTCCTGGGGGTGCGGATCCACTCCTCGGATTCCAAGTGTCCGAGAGCCATTGCCCTGGCTCGGAGTGCGGCCATGACGCGGGTGGACGTCCCGCTTCGGCGCACCGTCCGCGAGCACGGAGTCGGGCGCGAAGGACTCCGCGACCGCGACGACGAAACCGCCCAGCAGCTTGCGCAACCGGGACTTCGGTCGGTGACGGGACGACGCCATGGGAGCCTCCGGGCTTTCCAGGTCCGAGGAAGGCACCAACCATGTGAAGGGGCGCGCGCGGCGGCCATCGCCCCGGTGAGCAGGCCCTCTTCCGGATGCGGACAGTGACGCGCGACGCCGTCGCCCCGGCTGGAAGCGGGGCGGCGGTCAGCCCGGGCCGTAGAGCGCGCCGCCCGCGAGTCCCATCAGGAAGGCGACGGTGACGAGCAGCACCACCCAGCGCACGGGAACGGAGGCGGCGCGCGGCACCGGCTGCCCCACCATGGCGCGCGTGGGCGCGGATTCGTCAGGCACGAGCAGGCGAACCTGGATGGCCGACGTGCGCAGCACCTCTTCCACGTCGGTGAGGAACTTGTCGTATTCCTCGGGGAGCAGCTCCAGGGGGCTGCCGTGCTGGAACTCGTAGCGCTTCGCCACGGCGTCGTGGTTGCGCAGCGAGGCCTGGCCCTTGGCCACGTCCACCCAGCCGGCGACGAGCGCGGGCGCGGCCCCCTTGCGGTCCACCAGCGAGATGGCCTGCCGGGCCTGCTTGCCGCCCGCGGTGCTGGGGCCTTCGGGTTCGTCCACGCGCAGGATGCGGTGCGGGGTGCGGCCGTAGATCTTGTGCTGGAGTTCGGACTTGAGGCGCTCCGCGAGCAGCGCGGAGTGGGTGGCGAACATCGTGCGCAGTTCGGCCGTCTCCGGCTCTCCCGCCCGGTTGGCGGCCTGCGCGGACGGCAGCGGCGCGAGGATCAAATCCTCCTGCCGCCCTCCCCGAGCGTCTCCGCCACCACGAGCGTCGGGGCCACGGCCCAGGCGGGGAGGCTCCGCGATACGGGGGAGTTCGGGCGCACCGTCCAGCTCCGCGCCACGGCCCGCGCGGATGATCTCCGGCAGACCGAACCCTTCCTCCCTGTGAGCCGCGCGGGCGGAGTCGGCACCGCCGCGAGCACCTTCGGCACCGCGACCGGACTCGGCGCTACCCCGTGCGGACTCCGCACCGCCACGACCGGACTCCGCACCTCGACTGGACTCAGCGCCAGCCCGACCCGACTCGGCACCGCCACGCCCCCCGCGCGCTTCACCGCCGCGTCCCCCCCGAGGGGCATCGCGCCCTTCCCTCGCACGGGCAGGGGGCGGAGGCGGAGGGGCGAGCGGTTCCGACACGCGGGTCTCCTGCGGCAGATCCTCGTCGGGCACCGGAGGCGGCGTCATCCGGGTCTCGTACCCGGCGAGCTCGGACGCGCGGATGTCCGCTCCCGTGGTGGGCGCGACGCGGGTCTGGTTGCCCCAGGACTTGCGACCGGGCTCTCCCGCAGAGGAAGCCCGAGGCGCCGGAGGAGGCACCTTCGTCTGCTCGGTGCGGACCTCCTCCGTCTCATCCAGATCGTCGAGCGGCGCGACGCGGGTCTCGTCGACGGGCTCCGGCTCGCGGTTCCTGTTCTGCCCCTTCGCCATATGCGCGACCTCTCGCGTCAGACCATACCGCGTTGGCCGGGTCCCGGGGATGGCCCATCCCCCCAAGCAGGTCGCCAGCAAGTCGTTTCCAGTCCCGCGACCCGGAGTCCTCCGCGAGGACGCGCGCCTCGCGGAGTGCAGCCGTGGGCCGCGACGTCCCGTTGGAGCGGACACCCAGGTGGATCCATGGGCGAAGGCATCCGCCGGGCCCACTTCCGCCAAACCGGTCCGACTGTCGGACCAGTTTGCGCCACTTGCAGTCACGGGCCACGCCGGACCGCCAATCCGACAAGGACGGTGAGCCCTCCAATCCATGTCAAACGCCTGCGCTCGGGTCTCGGGCCGCAGCGGCGCGGAACGGGGACTGGTGGTGCACCGCCTTGGGAAACCTGTCCGACAGTCGGACAGGTTTGCGGCGCTTCGTCCGCGGAGAGGGCTTCCAATCCGAGCCTTCCCCGCTCAAGCCCCCTCCCCACCGGATTCGTCAATAAACGTCTGGCGACGTCCTCAGGGCAGGCGGCGGCCCGCCCTCAGTAGATGGGCCACTCCGGGACCGCGGTCTCGATGGGCCCTCCGAACCACGACGCATAGGCCGCGTCGTCCGCGACGGGATACCGCTTCCCGTAGGCTTTCTCGAAGTGATCCGCCCAGTGCGGCTGGGAGCCATCCAGGTCGGTGAAGCCGTACTCCCGAGCAAGCGTCCACGACGCGACGACGCGCCCCGCACGCCGGTGCACGTCAGGGTCCGCCGCCAGCGCCGCCACCGCCCGGCCCACGTAGCTGGGGGTCTCCGACGCGATGAAGTCCGGCTGCACCTTCGCCCCGTCGCGCCAGTTCGCCTCCGTCACCTTGAAGTTGTCCAACATCTCCTCCGAGCGCAGGAATCCCGGCGTCACGGCGAGCGCGGTGATGTTCGTGCGGCGCAGGTCCCGCGCCATCGCGAACGCCAGTCGGATGACGGCCATCTTCGTCACGTCGTACGCCACGCCGCCCCGGTAGCCGAAGTGGTCCCCATCCGTCACCTCCACGATGAGCCCCTGGTCGCGCTCCAGCATCAGCGGCACCGCGTGACGGCTGGTGATGACGTGCGTGACGATGGCGCGGTCGAACATGAGCCGCGCGTTCTGCGCCGACTGCTTCCAGAACGGCAGCCCCAGTTCGTGCAACGACTCCCCGCCCCAGATGTCATTGACGAGCACGTCCAGTCGTCCCGCCTCCGCGCGGATCCGCTGGCAGAGCGCCTCCACCTCCGCCTCCACCGAGTGGTCCACGCGCACCGCGATGCCCTTGCCGCCCCGAGCGGTGACGAGCTCCGCCGTCTCTTCAATCGTCTCCGGGCGGGAGTCCCCGCTCGCGGGCCTGCCGCGCACGCTGCGCCCGGTGCAGTACACCGTCGCGCCCGCCTCCCCCAGCATCGTCGCGATTCCCCGCCCCGCGCCCCGCGTCGCTCCCGCGACCAGCGCAATGCGTCCTTCGAGTGGCTTCATGGTGGTCCTCCCCTTTCGAGCCTCCACCCTGCACGCCCAATCCTGACATCCCCTGTCATGATTGCCGGCCGAAGCTGCGAAGCCCCGTTGATGGAGGACACCCCCTGCGCGCCGACCGACTCGTGCACCTGCTGATGCGCCTGCAAACCCGCCCCCGGAGCACCGTGGGCGAGCTGGCCCGCGAACTCCAGGTCTCCGGCCGGACCGTGCACCGCGACCTGGATGCCCTGTCCACCGCGGGCGTCCCCGTGTACGCCACGCGCGGCGCCGCGGGCGGCGTGGCGTTGATGGAGGGCTGGCGCACGCAGCTCACCGGCCTCACCCGCCCGGAGCTCCAGGCCCTGGCCACGGTGGGAGCACCCGGCGCCCTGGACGACCTGGGCCTGTCCGCGCCCCTGCGCACGGGGATGGTGAAGCTGGCGGCCGCGCTCCCCGCCCTCCAGCAACCCGCGCTGGAGCACGCGCGCCAGCGCCTCCACGTGGACGCTTCCGGGTGGTTCACCGGCCGCGAGCCCGTGCCCCACCTGGGCACGCTGCGCGACGCCGCCTGGCAGGACCGCCGCGTGTCCCTGCGCTACCAGGACTTCGACGGGGCCAGCTCGCGCCGCGTGGTGGATCCGTACGGGCTCGTCATCAAGGCGGACCGCTGGTATCTGGTCGCCGGGACGGACAAGGGCCCGCGCGTCTTCCGGGGGGCGCGCATCGCCAGCGTGCGGCTGCATCCCCAGGGCTTCATCCGCCCGACGAGGTTCGACCTGCCCGCGTTCTGGAAGGACTGGTGCGCGAAGTTCGCCGTGGAGCGTCCCCGCTACGAAGTCACGCTGCGCTTCACGGCGGAAGGCGAAGCGGCGCTGCGCAGGGTGCGTCCCCCGGCCGACGGTGAGCGCCTGGACGCGGCGCCCGCGGCACGCGGTGGGAAGCGCAAGGCGACGGTGGACTTCGAACGGGAGTCCATCGCGGTCTCCCAGCTGTGCGAACTCGGGGGCGGCGTGGAGGTGCTCGCCCCGGAGTCGCTGCGACAACGACTGGCCGCGCTGGCGGCCTCACTCCAGGCGCTCTACGGCGGCCCCGGATTCCCCCCGGGCCGCCGTGCGCGCCGCACCCGCTAGAAGTGCAGCGGGTGGCCCAGCGTGGCCTCGGCGCCCTCGTGCATGATCTCCGAGAGCGTCGGGTGGGCGTGGATGGTGTGCGCCAGCTCCTCGGTGGTGATCTCCAGCTTCATGGCGACGCAGGCCTCGGCGAGCAGCTCCGTGGCGTGCGGCCCGATGATGTGGATGCCCAGCACCTCGTCGTACTTGCGGTCCGAGACGATCTTGATCATGCCGATCGACTCGTTGGAGATGGCCGACTTGGTGACGGCGCCGAACGGGGCGATGCCCACCTTCACGTCGTAGCCGCGCTCCTTGGCCTTCTTCTCCGTGAGGCCCACCGACGCGACCTCCGGGTAGCAGTAGGTGGCAGACGGGGTGAGGTCGTAGTTGATGGGCGCGGGGTTCTTCCCGGCGATGTGCTCCACCACCATCACGCACTCGGCGCTGGCCATGTGCGCCAGCATCGGCGTGGGGATGACGTCGCCAATGGCGTAGACGTTGGGCTCGCTGGTGCGGCACTGCGCGTCGACCTTGATGAAGCCACGGTCGGTCTGCACGGCCGTCTTGTTCAGGCCCACATCCTCGGTGACGGGCGAGCGGCCCACCGCCGACAGGAGGATTTCGGCCTCCAGCGTCTTGGTCTCCGTGCCCACGGTCATGGTGACCTTCACGCCGTCCGCCGTGTGCTCCACCTTCTCCACCTTGGCGCCGGTGTGCACGTCGATGCCGCGACGGCGGAAGATCTTGTCCAGCTCCTTGGAGACGTCCGCGTCCTCGATGGGCAGCAGCGCCGGCATGTACTCCACGATGGCCGTCTTGCTGCCCACGTGGTTGAACACGGAGGCGAACTCACAGCCCACCGCGCCCGCACCCAGGACGATGATGCTCTTGGGGATGCGGTCGATGGTCAGGATGGAGTCACTGTTCATCACCCGCTTGTGGTCCACCTGCACGTTGGGCAGGGACTTGGGCACGGAGCCCGTGGCGACGATGATGTTCTTGGTCTCCAGGGTCTGCTTGGAGCCGTCCTCCGCCGTCACCTCCACCTTGCCCTTCCCGCTGATGCGACCATGGCCCTTCACGACCGTGATCTTGTTCTTCTTCATCAGGAAGTCGATGCCGTTGGCACCCTTGGTGACGACCTTGTCCTTGTGCTTCTGGGCGTTGGCCCAGTTGACGGTGGGGTTGGCCGTGTCGATGCCGAAGTCCGCCGCTTCCTTGATGTGGTGGAAGAGCGACGCCGTCCACAAGAGCGACTTGGTCGGGATGCAGCCGCGATGCAGACAGGTGCCACCGAGGCGCTTGTCCTTCTCGATGATGGCCGTCTTCAGCCCGAGCTGGGCCGCGCGGATGGCGCCCACATAGCCGCCAGGACCCGAGCCGATGATCACCACGTCGAAAGTCTCAGCCACGCACGCCTCCGTCATTAATTTCGGATGGAACTCGCGGGCGCTGATAACCCCCGGTCCCGGTTGGAATCAAGGAGTTTGCTCGTGCGCCGCTTCCCACTTCATCGGCTCCTGTTGATGGTAGTAGCGCTGCTGGCCTTCGGACGCCTGTATTACGTGACCCACCGCGACACGCCCGCTCCGGCCCCCCGGAAGGGACCGGCCGCCGCGCCCACGCCGCCCGACCTGGGCCCCGCCGCGTGCCGGAGCCTGGACGCGGAGCTGGCGGCCATCCTCGCCGCCCCTCCTCCCACGAATGGCGAGGCAAGCCAGGGCTGGTCCGGGGTGCTCCGTCAGGTCGACGACTGTCGCGCCCCGCCCGCCGCGGCCTGCGCGCGGAGCGCCGGCCTGTTCCCCTACGCCACGCTGCGGCACGAGGGGGAGACGCCCCCCCGGAAGATGCTCGGCACGCTGTGCGAGCGCTGCGCGCCCCAGGACAACCCGTGCGGTCAGGCCGTGACGCGCGCGTTGCAGGAGGCAGCCCGCCGCGGCGGTCAGGATCTGGAGCTGATCCGCTGGAGCCTGGAGCACTCGGGGGCGGCGATGGGCACCGCCTGCCAGGACCTCGTCCGCCTGGCCGTGGGCCCAGCCGCCCTGTCCGGTCCAGATCTGGAGCCGCCGCTGTTGGCGCTGACGGAGGAGCTGGCGCCCACGTGCGTGAAGACGGGGCAGTTGCCCCTGCCGCTCTTGAACGCGGCGGCGGTGCAGCAGGGCGCGCGAGCGCCCCGGCTCACGTCGCTGTCCACCGGAGGCGCGGTGGAGACGGCGCCCATCGAACCGGATCAGCAGACCGGTCCGGGGGACGCGTTCCGGGCGTTCGATCAGGACGAGCTGTCCGGGGTGAAGCTGCCGGTGGGCACGGGAGACAGCGCGACGGAGGGCGTGCTGCGCCTGGGGTACGCGCCGTCACTGAAGTACGTGGCGTCGTTCCAGGTGCGCGCCACGGGGCCGGGCACGCTGCGCGCCATCATCCGCGCGCCAGAGGGCGTGGGACGCAGGGACAGCCAGGGCGCGGCCTTCCACGTCGATCCCACCGTCTGCCGCTTTCGCGGGACGGGCGGCTGGGAGATCTGCAAGCCCGCCGTTCCGCTGCTCGACGTGGACGCGGTGAGCGTCCTACCGGAGCGGCCGGGCGTGGAACTCAAGGAGCTGGAAATCATCGGCGCCCGGTAACGCGGGCGCCAGCAATCACGCGGCGTCGGAGCGGGGGTCCGACGTCGCTCGCGTGGGACTCAGGCGATGAGGCCGCGCTCGCGCGCCGTCTTGAAGATGCCGGACGCGTCGCGCTTCAACGCGGTGGAGACGTCCTTGACGATGGCGTCCGCCGACTTGGCGACCGACAGGTAGTTGTCGAACGTGCGCGTGAGGATGAGCACGCCCGAGATGATGACTCGCTGGAGGTTGTGCTGCAGGTCCGTGCCTTCGTACACCAGCCAGGACTGCTCACAGAACCGCCGGCCCTCGGCCACCATCTGGTTCAGGTGCGCGCGCTCGGTCGCGTCCGGAACCTTGGCCTTGGGGCTGATGGAGGCGATGTACAGAACGTTCGTTCCCAGCCGCTGGGTCGCCTCCTCCATCTGCGCCATGATGGCCGCGACGTCGTCCTTCGTCGGCGGGTTGTGCCAACGAGAGAAGAACACGCGGTCGATGAGTTCGGATTGGTACGTGGAAGTCACGAATCCTCCGGTGAAGCGAACGCTGAGAACTGGGGCGCCTCGTGTGGATCAGGGCTGGGTGGGACGCGCGCGCGCCGCCAGCACGGCCTTCACGTCTTCCAGGCCGAGGCCCAGCGGACGGACGGCGACGAGCACGTGGTAGAGCACGTCGGCTGCCTCCTCGGCTGCCCGGTGCGGATCCGCGTCCGCGCAGGCGGTGACGAGCTCCGCGGCCTCCTCGCCCAGCTTCTTGAGGCGCAGGTTGCGGTCTCCCAACAGCCGTCGCGTGTAGCCGGGCTTCTCCCCTTCCGGGGTGGGCGTGCCCGCTCGCTGGGCGAGCGTCGCGTCCAGGTGCGCGAGCGCGTCCCAGCGGCCCTCACCGAAGCAGGTCTCGTCGCCGGTGTGACACGCGGGGCCGGCCTTCTCCACGCGCGCGAGCACCGCGTCGCCGTCGCAGTCCGCGCTCAGGGACACGACCTTCTGGGTGTTCCCGCTGGTGGTGCCCTTGTGCCAGAGGCCGCGCGTGCGGGAGCGGTAGTGCATCTCCCCGGTGGAGAGCGTGAGCTCCAGGGCCTCGCGATCCGCGTGCGCCACCATCAGCACGTCGCCGGTGCGCGCGTCCTGCGTCACCACGGTGATCAGGCCCTGCCCCTTGTCGAAGTTCAACGCGGACACATCCAGCTTCACGGCCTGCCTCCTGTTCCCAGCACTTCGCGCACGCGTGAGGCGAGCACCGCGTTGGTGGCGATGCCGTCGCCGCCGAACGCCGTGCGCTGGCCCTTCCAGTCGGTGAACACGCCGCCTGCCTCCTCGATGATGGGTTGCAGCGCCGCCGCGTCCCAGGGCGACAGGGCCTCGTCCACCATGACCTCCGCGCGACCGGTGGCCACGAGCAGGTAGCCGTAGCAGTCGCCCCAGGTGCGGGAGAGGGACGCCTGCCGCGACAGCTCCCGCCAGCCCGCGCCCTTCGTGGGGTTCTGGAGGAAGCGCTCGTCGGTGATCAGCGCCACGGCCTGGGACAGCTCGGCCTGCGAGGACACGCGCGCGGCGGTGTCGTTCCAGAAGCAGCCGAGGCCCGGCGACGCGACGAGCATCTCGTTCACGGCCGGGAAGTAGGCCGCGCCCGCGAGGATGCGCTCCCCTTCCGCGACCGCCACCAGCGTGCCCCACAGGGGGACCCCCCGGATGAAGGTCTTCGTCCCATCGATGGGGTCGAGGATCCACCGGCGCTTCGCGCCCGGCCGCGTCTCCCCGAACTCCTCGCCCAGGATGCCGTCGTCGGGGAAGCGCTCCTCCAGCCACTGGCGCGCGGTCCATTCGGCGGTGCGGTCCGCCACCGTCACGGGGGTTCCGTCGCTCTTGGTGTCCACGGCGATGCCGCCCCGGAAGAAGCCCAGCGCCACATCACCGGCCTTGCGCGCCACGTCGGCGGCGGCCTCCATCAGGTCCCTGGAATCCACACTCATGTCGTGCTCCGGATGGGAAGGCCGCTGTCTCGCAGCAGGGATTTGAGGGCGCCGACGGTGGTGACGCCGTCGTGGAGGATGCCCGCCACCAGCGCGGCGTCCGCTCCGCCCAGCGTCAAGGCTTCGCGCACGTGCTCCGCGCAACCCGCGCCGCCCGACGCGATGACGGGCACGTCCACGGCGTCCGCCACCTCGCGCGTCATGCCCAGGTCGTAGCCCGTGCGCGCGCCGTCACGGTCGATGCTGGTGAGCAGCACCTCGCCCGCGCCGCGTCGGACGCACTCCTTTGCCCAAGCCACCGCGTCCAGGTCGGTGGGACGCCGGCCGCCGTGCGTGTAGACGCGGTAGCCCGCCCCGTCCCGCTTCGCGTCGATGCTCGCCACCACGCACTGGGCGCCGAAGCGCTCGGCGCAGCCGGTGAGCAGTTCCGGTGTGGCCACCGCCGCGGAGTTGATGCTCACCTTGTCCGCGCCGGCCCGGAGTGCCCTTCCCACGTCGTCCACCGTGCGCACGCCTCCGCCCACCGTGAGCGGGATGAACAGACGCTCGGCGGTGCGCTGGACCAGGTCCCACAGCGTCTCGCGCTCCTCGGCGCTCGCGGAGATGTCCAGGAACGTCACCTCGTCCGCGCCCTCCTCCTCGTAGCGCAGCGCCAGGGCCACGGGGTCTCCCACGTCGCGCAGGCCCTCGAACTGGACGCCCTTCACCACGCGTCCGCCCTTCACATCCAGGCAGACGATGAGCCGTCGGGTGAGCATCACGTCACCTCCAGGGAGACGCTGCCCTTCATGCTGAAGACGACGCCGGAGTCCACCATCGCGTCGCGCAGCGCGAGCCCCAGCGCCTTGAAGGCCGCTTCCGTGAGGTGGTGGCTGTCCCGGCCGCGCAGGACGCGCAGGTGCAGCGTGATGCGCGAGTGCTCGCAGAACGAGCGCATCCAGTGCTCATACAGCCGGTTCTTCAGCGGGCCCCGGTAGTAGAAGCGCCCGCCCGCGTCCAGGCACGCCTGCACCAGCGCGTCGTCCATGGGCACGGTGCGCTCGCCGTAGCGCGCCGCCGTGGCCGGCACCACGCGTTGCACGGCGGTGCCCAGGGTGATGGCCACGTCCTCCATCAGGTGGTGGCGCAGGTCGCCCCGCGCGTGCAGCGTCAGCTCCAACCCCGCGTAGCGCGCGAAGGTGGCGAGCATGTGGTCGAAGAACTTCAGCCCCGTGTCCACCCGGGCCGCGCCCGAGCCTCGCGCCAGTTCCACCGTGACCTTCGTTTCCTTCGTCTCCCGGACGACCCGGGTGCTCATTCCCGTGCTCATTGCGCGAACTCCTGCGCGACCGCGCGCGCATCCAGCCGTCCTGTGTACAGCGCCATGCCCACCACCGCCCCGTGCGCGCCCACCTTCGCGAGCGCCCGCAGGTCCTCCAGGGTCGTCACGCCTCCGGACGCATGGAGCCGGTGCCGGCTCGTGCGAACCACCTCCTCCATCAGGGGCAGGTCCACGCCCCCCAACTGCCCCTCCTTGTGCACCGCCGTGACGAGCAGCCCGCCCAGCGGCAGCGGCTCCAGCGCGGCCAGCACCGCGCGGATGTCCCGGGCACTGCCCGACGTCCAGCCGCGCGTCACCACCTCACGGCCCTTCACGTCCGCGGCCACCACCACGCGCCCCGGGAAGCGCTCCGTGATTTCGGTGAGCCACGCCAGGTCCTCGATGGCGCGGGTGCCCACGACGACCGAGGAGGCACCGCCCGCGAGCACCGCCTCCACCCGGGCGCCATCCCGCACGCCGCCGCCCACGGTGAACGTGAGCCCGGGAGCATGGGACACCAGCCGCGTCACGACCTCCGCGTTGGAGCCCCTGCCCAGGGCCGCATCCAGATCCACGACGTGGAACGTGCGAAAGCCCAGGGACAGCCACTGCTTCAAGGCCTCCAGCGGATCATTCACGCGAACGCGCTCCTCCTCATAGGAGCCGCCTACCAGTTGCACGCACGCGCCTTCTCGCAAGTCGATGGCAGGAATCGCGATCACGGGAACACCTCCTTCAGGAACGCCTGCACGAAGCGCACGCCCGCGCGGGAGGACTTCTCCGGGTGGAACTGCACGCCCAGCACCTTCCCGCGCCGCACGGACGCGGGGAACCGATCCTCCTCGTGGGTCGTCCAGCCCACGACATCCTTCGGATCCGTCGCGCGGCAGGCAAAGCTGTGCGCGAAGTACACGGAGGCCAGCTTCGCGGACTCCAGCGCCCGGTCCTCCTCCACGTCGTTCCAGCCGATCTGCGGCACCTGCCGCGCTGTCAGCCGGGTGACCCGGCCCTGGAAGTAGCCCAGCCCCTGACCCACGCCCTCGTCGCTTGCGTCGAAGAGCAACTGCATGCCCAGGCAGATGCCCAGGCACGGCAGGCCCGCGTCCAGGGCCTTGCGCATCGCCTCGCGTCCCGGGGCCAGCCGCGCCGCCGCCGCGCCGAACGCGCCCACGCCGGGCAGCACCAGCACATCGGTGTCGAGCGAACGCAGCGGATCCTCCTGCACCCGCACCTCCACGTCCGGCGCGGTGGCCAGCGCCTTCGCCAGCGAGTGCAGGTTGCCAGCGCCGTAGTCGAACAGGGTCACCCGCTTCACAGCGCCTCCTTGAGCGCCTTGAGCGCCGTCGCCATCAAGGGCCAGGGGCCGCAGCCGATGCGCAGCGCATCCCCCACCCCGGCGAGTCCTTCGAACACCCGCACATTCACATTGCGCTCCCGCATCCCCTCGCCCACCCGCCGCGCTTCCGGCACGGGAACGAGGAGGAAGTTCGCTTCCGACGGCAGGGGCTCCAGCCCCAGCACCTTCAACCCACCCCGCAGCCGCTCGCGGTTCTCCACCGCCTCCGCCGCGCAGGCCTCCATCCACGCCACATCCTCCGCGAGCGCGGACACCGCCACGGCCTCGCCCAGCGCCGTGTGCTTGTACGGACCGCGGGCCTTCTCCACCTCGGCCACCAGCGAGGGCGCCCCCACCGCCCAGCCCACCCGCAGGCCGGCGAGGCCGAACGCCTTGGACATCGTGCGCGTCACCAGTACGTTGGGCCGCGACCGCGCCAGGTCCATGAAGTCCCCGCCCCGCGAGAACTCCACATAGGCCTGATCGATGAGCACCACGCCCGGCGCCCGGTCCACCAGCCTCTCCAACGCCGCGCGAGAAGCCACCGTGCCGGTGGGGTTGTTGGGCGTGCAGACGTAGATCAGCTTCGCGCCCGTCGCGACCAGACCGTCCACATCCAGCGACAGGTCCTCCCGCAGGGGCACCGGCACCGGCCGCAGCGCGCTCAATCGGGCGAACAGCGGCACCATCACGAAGGTCGGATCCGGGAACGCCACCGCGTCCCCCGGCTCCAGGAACGCACGCAGCGCGCAGTCGATGACGTCGTCCGAACCACAGCCTGTCGTCACGTTCTCCACCGCGACGTCTGCGTACGCGGCCACGGCGCGCTTCAGGTCCGGCGCATAGCCCACCGGATAGCGGGACAGGTGCTGGAGTCCCTCCTCGCGAAGCACACGCTCCGCTGACGGTGGGGCCCCGAAGAGGTTCGTGTTGTCGCTCAGGTCCACCCGACAGCGCTTCTTCGCGGGCGAATACAGCGGGATGTCCCGGTACGTTTCGCGGAACGGAATCACGGCAACCTCCAGGCCCGCGCCGCGTCCGCGTGGGCGAAGAGCCCTTCGCTGTCCGCCAGCGTCCCCACGTCGTCCGCCATCGCCGCCGCCGCTTCCGGCGTCACGCGCTGCCACGTCGTCCACCGGTAGAAGTCCAGCACGCTCAGCCCCGAGTACGCCCGGGCCAGCCCCGCCGTGGGCAGCACGTGGTTGGCGCCCGTCAGGTAGTCCCCGAAGGCCACCGACGCGCGCTGGCCCACGAACACCGTGCCCGCGTTGCGCACCTTCGCCAGGTCCGCCGAAGCGGTCGACGTCGCGAGCAGCAGGTGCTCCGGCGCGAACTCCGCGACGAAGGGCCACGCCTCCTCCAACGAGTCGATGCGCAACACCGCCCCCCGACTCGCGAGCGCCGCCAGCACGATCTCCCCCCGGCGTGCGGCACGGGCCTGACGCGTCACCGCGTCGCGCACCTCCTGGGCCAGCGAAGCACCCACCACCAGCGCCACGCAGCACGCCTCCGGATCATGCTCCGCCTGGGCCAGCAGCTCACGCGCCACCGCCTCCGGACGGGCGCTGCTATCGGCCACCACCAGGATTTCACTGGGCCCCGCGGGCGCGTCGATGGCCACCGCGTCCACCACCTGGAGCTTCGCCGCCGCGACGTACGCATTGCCCGGTCCGACGATGCGGTCCACCCGGGGCACGCTCCGAGTCCCGTACGCCATCGCCGCCACCGCGCCCGCGCCGCCCAACGCGAAGACGCGATCCGCGCCCGCCAACGCCGCCGCCGCGAGCACGCCCGCGCTCGGCAGACCGTCCGGCCCCGGTGGAGAACAGACGAGGATCTCCCCCACGCCCGCCACCTTCGCGGGGACCACGCCCATCAACACGCTGCTCGGATACACCGCCCGGCCC
>SECN01000619.1 GCA_004173515.1 Myxococcaceae bacterium
CTCCCTGGGGGCGTGGCGTCGGTGGGCGTTGATCGGCGTGGGCGCGGTGGGGGGCGTGCTGGTGGTGTTGCCGCTGGCGGCGATCCTGCTGACGTCGCTGCAACGCAGCTTCGGCGCGGCGCTCACGTGGGATGCGCTGACGCTGTCGCACTGGTCCGGGGTGTTGTGGGACGCGCGCACGCTGCGGGCCACGGGACGCAGCGTGTTGCTCGCGGTGGGCGCGGGCGTGCTGGTGGTGGGGCTGGGGCTCGCGGGGGCGCTGCTGCGACGGACGTTCCGGCGCGGCGGCGCGGGCGTGGAGGCGATGGCGGTGTGGCCCTACGCGGTGCCGGGCACGGTGCTGGCGCTCGCGTTGCTGGTGGCGTTCTCGCGGGACTGGCGGCTGGTGGTGCTGGAGCGGGTGGCCTTCGTGCTGGCGCTCGCGCACACGCCGTGGCTGCTGCTGGTGGCCTACGTGGGCAAGTACCTGGCGCTGGGCGAGCGCAACAGCTCCGAGGCGCTGGCGCAGGTGGACCCTTCGCTGGCGGAGGCGGCCCGGGTGGGCGGCGCCGGGCCGACGCGGGCGTTCGTGGACGCGACGCTGCCGCTGCTCCGGCCCGCGCTCACGGTGGCGTTCGTGCTGGCGTTCCTCGCATGTGCCACGGAGATCACCTTGTCGGTGTTGCTGGTGCCCGCGGGGTCCGAAGTGCTGGGGACGCTGTTGTTCGAGTTGCAGAGCTACGCGGACCCCGCGTCCGCGGCGGTGCTGGCGTGCGCGTTCGTGGCGCTGGTGGTGGCGGGACAGGCCGTGCTGGCATGGGCACGGCGACGCGTGCCGGAGGTGCGGTGATGTTCACGACTCCGAGCGAGAGGGGGCCGGCTGTCGCAGGGCTGGTGACGCGAGCGGCGATCCCGGCAAGCCTTCGCATGCTGGAGGTGCGGTGATGGCGGCCATCGTCCTGGAGGGACTGGTCAAGGCTTATGGCGGCACGCCCGTGGTGCGGGGCTTGAGCCTGGAGGTGGGGCAGGGCGAGCTGGTGTCCCTGCTGGGGCCTTCCGGTTGTGGGAAGACGACGACGCTGCGGATGCTCGCGGGGCTGGAGCATCCGGACTCGGGCACCATTCGTCTGGGCGATGACGTGGTCGCGGGCCCTGGCGTGCGCGTGCCCCCGGAGCGGCGTGGCCTGGGCATGGTGTTCCAGAGCTACGCCGTCTGGCCGCATCGCAGCGTGGAGGCCAACGTCGCGTATCCGCTGATGCTCCGGAAGGTGCCCCGGCACGAAGTGGCTTCACGCGTGCGCGAGGCCCTGCGCTGGGTGCGACTGGAGGCCTTCGCGGCCCGGATGCCGCACGAACTGTCAGGGGGACAGTTGCAGCGTGTGGCGCTCGCGCGGGCGTTGGTCGCGGACCCCCGGGTGCTGCTGTTGGACGAGCCGCTGTCGAACCTGGACGCCGCCCTGCGCGAGGAGTTGCGCGCGGAGATCGCCGCGCTGCGCATCCGACTGGGCACGACGCTGGTCTTCGTCACGCATGATCAAGGCGAAGCGCTGGCATTGTCGGACCGCATCGCCGTGATGAACCGGGGCGTCATCGAACAGGTGGACACCCCGGAGCGGCTGTACCGGGAACCGGCGACCCCGTTCGTCGCGGGCTTCGTCGGTGGCGCGAACGTGCTGCGGGGCGAGTCCCGCGCAGGCACGTTCTACTGCGCGGGAACGCAGACCGCGTTCGAGCTGCCGACCGAGGTGCGCGGACGCTCGGGGCCTGGGACGCTGGTGGTGCGCCCGGAGGACCTGGAGCTGGGGCCGGTGGGGACGCCGCTGGTGCTCTCCGCCCGCCTGTTCCTGGGCCACGCGGCGGAATACCGCTTCCCCGTGGGCGATGCGTTCCTGCGCGTTATTGGCCCGGCCCTGGAGGGCGTGCGGGCCGGGCAGGCGCTCAACGTGCGCCTGCGCAAGGCCACGGTGTTCGACGGCGTCGCTTGAGGCTCAGTACAGCGTCGCCTTCAGCCGCGCCGGCAGCTCCCGGTCGTATTCGTTTCCATCGAAGGGGTCCTCGCTGATGGCGGCGAGCATCGCTCCATTGCTTGGAAGCTCGGAGCGGGGGACGTGCCTTGCCGGGTTCCACAGCTCGGAGCGGAGCAGTGCCCGGCTGCACTGGAAGAAGACCGACTCCACGGTGATCTGGAGCACCGAGCGCGGCTGCTTTCCTTCGAAGGTGAACCGCTCCAGCATCGCCGGTTCAATCACGATGCTCGCCCGGCCGTTGACGCGCAGGGTCTCGTTGACGCCGGGGACCAGGAAGATCAGCGCGACCCGGGGGTCTGCCAGGATGTTCCGCAGCGAGTCGGCGCGGTTGTTGCCGCGACGGTCGGGCAGCAGCAGCGTGTGCGCGTCCTCGATGACGATGAAGCCCGCGGGGTCACCCCGGGGCGACACATCCAGCCCCTCCGGCCCGGCGGTGGCGAGCATCGCGAACGGTGAGGTTTCGATGAAGGGCCGATAAGCCGGATGAATGTGGTCCACCACCTTGATGACCGAAGGCTTCGTGGGGAACCCGTACAGCCGTTCGAGCGCCTCGACATCCGTCACCGTCTTCATCCGGGTGCGCCTCCTGAAGGGGGACACAATCACGTTTGGAATGGCCATGTCACAGGCGTCCCCGGTGATTCGTCCTGGGGGAGGACAGGCACTTTTCCTGTCCGGAAATGGAGCCGCACATGAAGGCCAGACTGAATCCGTTCACCACCGCGCCGGGAATCATGAAGGAGATGCTCGACTTCTCGGGCAAGGTCCAGGAGAGCGGGCTGGAGAAGACGCTGCTGGAGCTGGTGAAGATCCGGGCCTCGCAGATCAACGGCTGCGCCTTCTGCATCCACATGCACACCCGCGACGCCCGCGCCCATGGAGAGACCGAGGAGCGCATCTACCTGCTGAACGGCTGGCGCGAGTCCCCGCTGTACACCGACCGCGAGCGGGCGGCCCTGGGCTGGACCGAGGCCCTGACGCTCGTCTCCCAGACGCACGCGCCGGATGCGGACTACGCTGCGCTCAAGCCGCACTTCACCGAGGAGGAGATCGTGAAGCTGACCCTGATGATCGGGGTGATCAACACCTGGAACCGCATCTCCATTGGTTTCCAGTCCATCCACCCGGTGACCTCGCGCAGTGAAGCCGCCTGACCTGAACCCCGCGGAGCTCTTCGACCCGCTCCGCCCCCGCCTGCTGCGCATCGCGTACCGGATGCTGGGCATCGTCGCGGAGGCGGAGGACGTGGTGCAGGAGGCGTATCTGCGCTGGCACCAGACGGACCGCACCGCCGTGCGCGACGCCGAGGCCGTGCTCGTCCGCACGGTGACGCGCCTGTGCCTCGACGTGCTGAAGTCCGCCCGCGTCCAGCGCGAGCAGTACGTGGGGACCTGGCTTCCAGAGCCCATCGTCGAAAC
>SECN01000145.1 GCA_004173515.1 Myxococcaceae bacterium
CCCCCCGAGCCGCCCTCCGACGTGGCGCGCGCCGTGGCGCTGGAGCCCACGGATCCGCTCTCCGTGCTCAACCAGGCGTTCCGGGACGCGTACGCCGCGCGCCGGGAGGCGGTGCTCTCGCGCATGGGGCCGGTCATCGCGCAGATCGACGACGTGCTCATCCTGCGCAAGGGCGGCCAGCGCTTCGAGGCCCCCGCGCGCACGCGCCGCTACCACGCGTACAAGGTCGTCACCCACGTCCCGCTCGCGCTCCACGTACTCCTGGCGCCGCTCACGAGTTCGCTCGACGAGGACACCCGCGTCCGGCTCGCCACCCTGCGGAGGCTCATCACCCAGGTGCGCGACAGCTTCGCGGCCCGGGGCCTTCCCCCCGAGGCGCTCACCCGACAGCACCGCGTGCTGGACGCGTCGCTCGCGCTCGTGGACAGCGTGCTGGCCGCGAACCGCGTGGCACGGGAGGACCTCTCCGCGTTCATCCACGCCCAGGTGCCGGACCTGATGAAGAACGCCGAGGACGCGGCGAGGGATCAGCTCGAAACCATGCACGCCGCGGTCGAAGGGTGGAAACAGCAGATGACGCCCGAGGAGCGAGCGCAGCTCCGGGCGGTGGTCGCCGCCTCGCACATGTCGCGGCCCGGCAACGTGGCGACGCAGTACTTCGCCGTCACTCTGGGAGAGAACTGGGAGGGCCGCTTCCACGAGGAGGACCCCCACCCCGGCAAGCGCGTCCTGTCCTCCGAGGCCACCTTCGACGAGGCGGCGGCCTTCTCCCTGCTCGCGACGCACGTGCTGGACGCGCGCACCTCCACGGGCATCTTCGGGGAGGAGACGCGCATGGCGAGAGACCTGCTCGCGGACGCGGCCGAGCACATCCTCGCGGAGATGTTCCAGAAGGCGCCGAAGCCCTAGCCGGCCCCCTGGCCCATCAGGCCTGCTGGAGTGGCAGCTCCACCTCGAACATCGCGCCCTCGCCCAGGCTGCTCTCCAGCGACACGCGCCCGCCCTCGGCCTCCACGATGGTGCGGGTGAGGTAGAGGCCCAGGCCCAGGCCGCCGTAGTGGCGTTCGGACACCGCGCGGCCGTAGCGCTCGAAGAGGCGGGGGCGCTGCTCCGGCGCGATGCCGATGCCCCCGTCGCGCACCCGGATGCGCGCCACCGCTCCGTCCACCGTGAGCCGCAGGGACACCGGCGTGCCGGCGCCGTACTTGAGTGCGTTGTCCAGCAGGTGATCCAACACCTGCGCCAGCCGCGAGCGGTCGAAGCAGCCGCGCACCGACTCCGGGGCCTCCACCGTGAAGGGGCAGTGCTCCAGGTCGAAGCGCGGCGCGAACCGCGCGGACACCTCGCGCACCAGGGCCGCCACGTCCACGGCTTCGCGCTGCAGGCGGAAGGTGCCGGCGCTGATGCGCGACACGTCCAGCAGGTCGTTCATCAGCTCCGTGAGCCGTCGGACCTGCCGGTGGCCCTGCTCCACGTGGGCCTCAATCACCGGCACGAGCGGCGAATCCGGATGCGCCTTCACCGCGCGCGAGAGCGCCTGGAGCTTCAGGCTGAGCGGCGTCAGGGGCGTCTTCAGCTCGTGGCTCGCGACGGAGAGGAATTCGTCGCGCAGGCGGATGGCGTCTCGCGCGCCCTGGAGCAGCCGCGTGTTGTCCACCGCCAGTGCCGCCAGGTTCGCCAGCTCCTGCGCGAACCGGAGGTCCTCGTCACCATAGCGACGGCCGGACGTGGTGGTGAGGAACGACAGCGCGCCCAGGATGTGGCCCCGGGCCACGAGCGGCACGGTGAGCAGCGAGCGGATGCCCACCTGGCGCATCAGGTCCAGGTGGTGCGCGTCCTGCGCCACGGCCTCCATCAGCGCGGACGTCACCTCCGGCACCACGGTGGACTGGCCGGTCGCCAGCGCCAACGCGGGGGGATAGACGGGCCGCTCGCGAGGCATGGGCGCCAGGAGCCGCACGGCGTTCGCGAGGGGAACCTGCGCGGGGTCCGCCGTCACCACCAGGGCCCGCTCGAAGCGGGCGTCCCCGTGCAGCAGGTCCACGATGCACCAGTCCGCGAGCGCCGACACCGACAGGTTCGCGAGCGACACCAGCGTGGCGGACGCATCCAGCGACAGCGAGAACAGCTCTCCGGCCCTGGCGAGGAACGCCGCCCGCTCCTCCCGCAGGCACTGGGAATGGATGTCCGAGCAGGTGCCCACCCACTCGCGCACCTCGCCGTCGGGCCCCAGCACCGGCGTGCCCCTGGCGAGCATCCACACGTAGACGCCATCCGCGCGGCGCACGCGATAGCGCGTCGCGAAGGGTTTCTTCCGGGCGGAGGCCTCCGCCCAGGCCGCCAGCGTCCCCGCGCGGTCGTCCGGATGCAGCGCCGTGAGCCAGCCCTGGTCCGCGAACGCCTCCCGGGTCTGTCCGGTGAAGGCCAGCCAGGAGGGCGCCACCGGATCCCCGCCCGCGTGGACATCCTGCGTCCAGGTGATCTGCGCCGCCATGTCGAGCATCCGGCGCAGCCGTGCGGACTCCTCGCGCAGCGCGGCCAGTTCCTGCCGCAGCGCGGCCTCCGTGTCAGCGGGTGACAGTGAGGCGGGACGGCGCGGATCCGCGGAGGGAGGCGTCATCGCGCGCTCAGTACACGTTGTACTTGGCGCGAAGCGCTTCGTGCTCCTGCGCGTTGCGCGAGGGGCGGAGGATCTTCTGGGCGTCGTGCAGGTAGTACCAGAAGTCGCTCTTCACCGGCCGCAGCGCGGCGACCAGCGAGTCCACCGTCGGCGCGCCAATGGGACCGGGCGGCAGGCCGACGCGGGTGCGCGAGTTGTACGGATCCGAGTTGTCGCGCAGCTTCTTGAGGAACGCCTTGCGGTCATTCCACTCCGCCAGCTCGTAGCGGCTGGTCGCGTCCACGCCCAGCGCGAAGCCCTTGTCCACGCGCTTCCAGAGGATGCCCGCGACGAGCGCGCGCTGCGAGGGCATGGGCTCCTCGCGCTCCAGCATGGAAGCCATCACGACGATGTCGTGCAGCGTCCGGCCGCTCTTGGCGATCTCCGCCTGATGCGCGTCGTAGAAGCGGGCGCGGAAGGTGTCCAGCTGCCGCTGGATGAACGACTCCACCCTGAAGCCCTCCACCACGATGCCGTACGTCTCCGGGTACAGGTAGCCCTCCAGCCCGCGCGTGGGCAGGGGGAACGGCGCGGTGAAGCGCTCCGGGTGGCTGGCCGCGGCGATGTACTCGCCCGGTTTGATCAGCCCCTGCGCGGCGAGCACCTGGTCGGTGTCGCGCAGGCGCCAGCCTTCGATCATCGCGAAGGGCACGTCCTCCGGCAGTGGCGGGCCTTCCAGCGCGGAGGCCAGCTGCTCCACGGAGGAGGTCGGGTTCAGCATGAAGCGGCCCGCCTTCACGTTGAGGTTGCCCCGGCGCCACAGGTGGAAGCGCCAGATGCGGGCGTCGTCCAGGAAGCCCTGGGCCTGGAGCTGCTGGCCCAGGGAGCGCGCCGATGCGCCCTTCTTCACGATGAACTCCTTCGGGGTGGCATCCCCGGAGGCGTGCGGCGTCGTGACGGCCTTCTGCGCGTACGAATACACCCCCGCCACGCCCGCGACCGCCAGGACGATGAGCACCAGGAGCGCGACCAGGATCTTCTTCATGGCCGGCAAATTATCACCCGCCCTGACGCTGCCAATGAGAACCGCCCGGCACGCGACCGGACAGGCGGACGCAAGCGCCCCTTTCTCAACACCCGGCGGAGATGTGGAGTGACAACTCGCTCGGGGTCAGCACCTCGCAGCCGTCGCGGGTGACGAGCACGGTGTGCTCGAACTGGGCGGACAGGCTGCCGTCCGCCGTCACCACCGTCCACCCGTCCGGCATCATCCGGATGTCCGGGCGGCCCAGGTTCACCATGGGCTCGATGGTGATCACCATCCCCGAGCGCAGGGTGATACCCGTCCCGGCCTTCCCCACGTGGGACACGTGCGGCGGGCCATGCATCTGCCGACCGATGCCGTGGCCGCCAAACTCCTCCACGATGCTGCACCCCTCCGCCTTCGCCAGCGCCATCACCGCCGCGCCGATGTCGCCCAGCCGGGCGCCATGCCGCACCACCGCCACGCCCGCGTCCCGGCACCGCCGCGCCACGTCCACCACGTGCTTCGCGTCGGAGGACACCTCCCCGATGAGGAACGTGGCGGACGTGTCCCCATGGAAGCCCTCCAGGCACGTCGTCACGTCCACGTTGACGATGTCCCCGGGCTTCAGGTGCTCATCCGGGCGCGGGATGCCGTGGCACACCACGTGGTTGCGGCTGGTGCACACCGTGGCGGGAAACCCCTTGTAGCCCAGTTGGCTGGGGGTGCCGCCCCGGCGCGCCGTGTCCTCGCGAACCCACGCGTCGATGTCCGCCGTCGTCACGCCCGGCTGAAGCTTCCCGGCGACATGCGCCAGCGTGCCCGCCGCCGCGAGCCCCGCGAGGCGCAGCCGTTCAACCTCGGTGCCCTTGAAGAGTGGAATGCCCATGGCGGGCAAGGTGGCACCCGCTGCTTCGCGACGTCCAATGCTGTTCTGGCATCGTCCGGCCGCGTGCACGGCGCGCACGGCCCGCGCTAGTCTGGGACCCGTGAGCATCACGCACCTCCAGTCCTTCGTCGCGGTGGCGGAAGAGGGCCACGTGGGTCGGGCCGCGCTCCGGCTCCACATCACCCAGCCGCCGCTCAGCCGTCACATCCTCGCGCTGGAGGACGAGCTGGGCACGCCCCTGTTCGAGCGCATCCCCCGGGGCATGCGCCTGCTGCCCACCGGCGAGGCCCTGCTCCACCACGCGCGCCGCATCCTCGCGGAGGTGGACGCGGCGGCGGACACGGTGCGCGCGACGGCCCGGGACTCCAGGCCGCCCACGCGCTGAGCGCCCGTCAGGGCATCAGGTCCACGCGCTCACGCCGCCAATGCGGCGCAGCATCAGGATGGGGCCGTCGTCCATGCGGCGGCCGCGCAGGTCGATCTCCGCGTCGATGACCCAGTCCCCGTGGCCTTCCGGGTCCATGATGCGCTGCTGGGCCTCCCACTGACGGGTGCCGGTCTCCTTGAGCTGGGTGTTCGCCGGCTTGCGCGCCTGGGGCGTGAGCACCACCAGCTTGTGCTCCTCGAAGTACGGCGCCATCGCCAGCTCCAGCTTCGGCGCGGTCCACTCGCCCAGGGCGTTGTCCAGCATGCCCAGCGCGTCCAGGTAGCGGCGCTGGCCCAGCGCGCGCAGCAGCCGGTGCAGCTCCTCGCGCACGCGCGCGGCGAAGGCCTTGGGGTCCTCGGTGAGCTCCTTGGGCTTCAGGTCCACCACCGGCTTCGCCTCGACGGGCGCGCCCGGGTTCTTCATCCGCTCCCACTCGTCCAGGAGGCTGGAGTCCACCTGACGCAGCGTCGCGCGCAGATGGTCGATGATGTCGTCCACCTCCTCGTTGCGGAAGCGCTCCGGCACCGTCTGCGTCAGCGACTTGTAGACGTCTCCCACGTAGCGCAGCAGCACGCCCTCGCTGCGCTGGAGGCCGTACTCGCGCACGTAGTCGTGGAAGGACATGAAGCGCTCGAACATGTCGCGCACGATGGACTTGGGGCGGATGTTCTCCTCGCCCACCCACGGGTGCTTGCGCGCGAAGGCGTTGAAGGTGCCGTAGACGAAGTCGCGGTTGGGCTTGGGCCACTCCAGCTTCTCCAGCTCCTCCATCCGGTCGTCGTACTCCATGCCCTGCGCCTTCATCTCCTGGATCTTCTCGCCCTTGAGCTGGTGCAACTGCGCGTAGAGCACCACATCCGGGTTCTCCAGGATGGACTCCACCAGCGTGACGACGTCCAGCGCGTACGTCTCCAACGCGGGATCCAACAGCTCCAGGGTCTCATGCAGGTACAGCGACAGCGTGTGGTTGAGGCTGAAGTCGCGTTGCAGCTCGCCCGCCACCTCCACCGTGGAGGAGCGCCCTTCCCACTGCACCACCTGCACGATGCCCGCCTCGCGCAGCGTGCGGAAGTACATCGCCGCGTCCTTCAGGAGCTTCTTCTTCGTGTACTCGGAGCTGTGCGAGCGGCGCACCAGCTGCACCAGCCGCTTGTAGCCGCCGCTGCCCTCCGTCTTGTCGCTCTGGAGCAGGTTGAGCAAGAGGCCGTGGCTGACCTCGAAGCGGGACTCCAGCGGCTCCGGCATGCCGTTCTGGAGCCGCTCGAAGGTGCTCTTGTCGTACTGCACGAAGCCCTTCTGCGGCGGCTTCGCCTTGGGCGTCTTCTTCTTGCCCGCGGCCTCCTTGGCCGCCTGCTTGATGTTCTCCACCATGTACTCGGGCGCCTGCGCCACCACGCTGCCCTGGGTGTCGAAGCCCTTGCGGCCCGCGCGGCCGGAGATCTGCTTGAAGTCGCGCACGCTCAGCGTCGTCAGCTTCTCGCCGTTGAACTTGAACAGCTGCGTGAAGAGCACGGTGCGGATGGGGATGTTCACGCCCACGCCCAGCGTGTCCGTGCCGCTGATGACCTTGAGCAGGCCCTGCTGCGCCAGCTTCTCCACCAGCAGCCGGTACTTGGGCAGCAGGCCCGCGTGGTGCATCCCGATGCCGTGGCGCAGGAAGCGCTGGAAGTCCTTGCCGTAGGGCGTGTCGAAGGGCGCGTCCATCAACGCCTGCCGCAGCTCCTCCTTCTCCTCCTTGGTGTTGAAGTCCACCGACATGAGGTTTTGCGCCTGCTCGGCGGCGGCGCGCTGCGTGAAGTTCACCAGGTACACGGGGTACTTCCCGCGCGCGATGAGGTCCTGGATGGTCTCGTGCAGCGCCGATTCCCGGTAGTCGAAGTCCAGCGGCACGGGGCGCTCGGAGCTTCGCACCGTGGCGACCTCGCGGCCGGTGAGCTGCTCCAGGCTCTGCTCGATGATGTGCGTGTCGCCCAGCGTGGCGGACATCAGCAGGAACTGCGTCTTGGGCAGGGCCAGCAGCGGAATCTGCCAGGCCGTGCCGCGCTCCTTGTCGGAGTAGTAGTGGAACTCGTCCATCACCACCGCGTCCACGCGCGCGGAGGCGTCGCGCAGCGCGAGGTTCGCCAGGATCTCCGCCGTGCAGCAGAGGATGGGCGCTTCGCGGTTGATGCTCGCGTCGCCCGTGAGCATGCCCACGTTCTGGGGGCCGAAGGCCTTGGAGAGCTGGAAGAACTTCTCGTTCACCAGCGCCTTGATGGGGCACGTGTAGAACGACACCTTGCCCTCGGCCATGGCCTTGAAGTGCAGCGCCATCGCCACCAGCGACTTGCCGGAGCCCGTGGGCGTCTTGAGGAACAGGTGCTTGTCGCTCAGGAGCTCCAGGATGGCCTCCTCCTGGGCGGAGTACAGGCTCAACCCGTTGGTGGCCACGTAGCCCACGAAGCGGTTGAGGATCTCGTCGGCGTCGAGAGGGGGCTCGCCGGGCTTCGGCAACAGGGCGGCGAGCGGGGCGCGGGAGTCGTCGGGGGCACTCATCGCAGGTGACTTTAGGGGTTGGCGCGGGGGCCGCCTCGGAAAATCGCGTGTCGGCGGACCCAAGTTGTTCGGACGTGACAACTCCCTGGAGTCCTGGTGCGGCGCTTCCGTGCCCTCACGACACTGGGGCGCCGCGCACGGGTGGCCTCCGGGCATGTTCCCGCAGGGGGCGGTGAATGCTGCTCCCAATCCGTCCCAGGGCAGGCATTCAACCCACGCAGCGTGGGCTCGGGGCTCCCTCCTTCAACCGCGACCAACCCCTTCCCGGTGGAGGGCTCCCGAGAAGGTCGCGGGAAGCACGTCCGCCCAGGCGGGAGCCGCGAGCCCAAGGAGCCCCAGGCACAGCAGCACACGGGAGGTTGGCGTCTGTCTTTGGGGGCCGGGTGGACATTCACCACGTCACGCCATGGGCTGGCCCCTCCCCGGGGAGCCCTGCCTCCAGAAGCTTCCCTGGGTTGTGTCTCCCTTCACCTTCAGTGAAAATGTGAGCAACCATGAACCTCGCCATCACCAGCCTGGGGATGATCTGCTCGGTCGGACACGGCGCTGCGGCCTCGTGTGCTGCGATTCGGGCTGGCATTGTCAGGCCTCGGGAGCTGGAGTCCTTCCGGGTGACCGAGGGCGACCCCATCAACGAGGCGGCGCTGATGGGGCACCCCGTCGAGGGCTACACGGAAGGCTATGGCCGACAGGGGCGCTGGCTGCGGCTCGCCCTGGGCAGCCTCGTGGACCTGAGGACATATGGGGGCCTGCCGGACCCACGACAGGCTGGCTTCTGGAAGCGTACCGGCCTGGTGGCGGCACTCCCATGGCCTGATGAGGATTGGCTGGAACTGGCGGGTGGAGGCGACGTGCTCGCGCGGCAGGCGTACCTGGAGCCACTCCTTGTCGCCAGCCGGCTTCCCATTCCCCTCGAGCACACCCTGGGCGTCTGGGCAGGGCATGCCGGCACCATCCAGGCGGTGGGGTGGGCCCGGACACAATTATCTCAGCGGCGCATGGACCGGGTGGTGGTGCTCGCCGCGGACTCCTATCTGGACGAGGCCACGCTGGACGGGTTGCTCGAACAGCGCCGGCTGAAGTCGGGGGACGTGCCCTGCGGCATGGCTCCCGGAGAGGCCGCCGCGTGTTTCCTGCTGGAGCCCGAGACCGACGCCCAGCGACGCGGAGCCCGGATCGAGGCGCGGATCCGCTCGGTGGGCATGGCTCGCTGCGAGCCCTTCGACCTCCACGGCGCACATGATGGCGATGCGCTCAGCCGGTCCACCGCGCAGGCGCTGGAGGGCTCGGGCCTGGAGGGGCTGTTCGAAGGGGACCTGCACACGGACCTGAATGGTGAGAACTGGCGCGCGCGGCAGGTGTCCTACTTGCGCCTTCGCCTCGACTCCCGCCTGTCGCCTCGAGTTCGGCTCCTCACCGCGTGCACCTCCCTGGGGGACGTGGGAGCAGCCAGTGGCGCGGTATCGGTATGTGCCGCGGTCCGTGCCTGGCGGCGCGGCTACGCGGGCGGGCCTCACTCCCTGGTCGTCTCACTCTCCGACCGGGGCCACTGCGGAGCCATGGTGCTGGAGCAACCCCGGAGCTGACATGTCCCACGACCAGAACACGGACAAGAAGAAGAGGAAGTCCGCCGATGCGAAGCACCTCGAGGACACCGGCGGGTACCTCCATGAATTCACGAAGGGCACGGAGAACGGCAAGTGCATCTGGCGCGGCCTCCACAAGCACAAGATCCACTCCTGCAGCTACCGCTACCAGGCGGTGCAGCGCGCTGGCGAGGACGACGCGGTCTACAACTGGCCCGCCTACAAGGACGCGTCCGCACGCGGGGAGAAGATCAAGACCCGCCTCAAGACCAACGACGCCGGGGAGCCCGCGGGCAACGTCTGGTACCTGAAGTACTACAAGCTCGAGCTCGATGCGCCCAAGGAGTCCGAGTGGGACCTGAAGGGCAAGAACTTCAGGGGACCGCTCAAGCCCTACTGGAACAACGCCCATCACCTCCTGCCTGTCGGCATGTTCAAGGAGAGCCTGATCAAGGTCTCTTCGGAGATGGCGAAGACGCGACGAGACGAGAACAAGCAACTGCTGACGGTCGACGGTGACATCTGCAAGATCCTCGAGATGTCCCTGTTGGAGAAGAGTTACAACATCAACCACAAGCTGAACATGCTCATCCTGCCCATGGATGACAGCGTATCGGACATCCTCCGGTTGCCGAAGCACGGAGGGGCCGACTCCAACTTCCATGGCCAGTATGACGCCCTCGCCAAGAGCCATCTGGACAAGGTCATGGATTTCTATCGCACCTACTTGAATGATCTGCCGGACAAGGAACACCTGACAGACAAACAGAAGCAGGCACAGAAGAAGCGGCTGGAGCTGTTGTCTCAGCGCCTCTACAAGCTGATGACAAGCGAATGCCTGCGAGGCAAGCCGTCAGGAGCCCCGTATCAAGGAGGCCGGAACCTGGAGAACCAGGCTCCCAAGTGGATGAAGGAACTCGAATAGATGGCACACGGTAGCGGGACGCAGAGTTCTGGAGGCGTGGGATGAAGTTCTACAGTTGGAACACCGTGGGAGACTTTGACCGGGAGCGCTGTTTCCTCGACGCGGCGCCTCATGCGCTCGGCTCCCGGAGCGTCAACCTGTCACGTGGCCTTCCCACCCAGGGTATCTACCCGGCGGATCCACGCATCAACCTGAGCGAGGAGTACCCCGGGCTGCGCCTGGAGTCCTTCATCGGCAACGTCAAGAACATCCTCGTGGTTTCCGGTCCGCTGCGCGCGCTCCTTGAGCAGTGGTGCAAGGGCATGGAGATCGAATACCTGCCGGTGCGCATCTACAACCACCGGGACCGTCTGCACGCCAGCGACTACTCCATCATCAACCCGCTCGGGGCGCTCGACTGCCTGGATCCGGACGCCAGCGAGGTGGAGCGGCTGGACGAAGAGGTGCTGAGCGTCGAGCGCATCGTGCTGTCGTCCCAGCGGCTCAAGGATGCGCCGCCCCTGTTTCGCATCCTCGAGGACCCGAGCGTCTATGTGGTGACCGATCCGCTCGCCCAGGCCCTGCGCGAGGGAGGCTTCACCAACGTCGTCCTCCAGGAGATGGAGACGTCCGACTCATGAGCCTTGGCTCCATCTTCCTGCCTGCCTTCCGGAAGAACGCGCTTGCCGCCAACACGCGCTTGCTGCCGCGCATCCTCGAAGGCGAGGCGGGTGCGACGGAGGCGCAGGACTTCTGCAGGAACTACCGCGTCGCGGCCATCTGCTCGCTGCTCCTGGCCGCCGCGGCGAAGGACTTCCACCACTTCCTGCGCAAGAGCGCGGGGGCCTTCGTCTTCTACAGCGCCCGCAAGGTCCCCGCCTTCACCCTGGTCCGGGCGTTGGCCCCGGCGATGGATGCGCTGGCATGTGGCGACTCCGAGGCGGCCGCCACCATCTTCCAGCAGGTGGGCGACACCTGGGACCCAAGCACCGAATACGAGGAGGACTTCCTCTATGCGCGGTTCCTGGGGTCACACTTCTTCGGGGCGCCGGACCCGGCGAGGGATGCCGGCTGGCTGGACCGCTATGCCGAGCTCGTCGGCCCTGCAAAGGACGCGCGCTTGAGCGTGCTGCGCGCCTTCCACGAGGGCGACGCGGAGCGCTTCGAGCAGGGGCTGGAGCAGTTGCTGTCCGAGCGGGCCCGGCGATACCAACGGTTGGCCGCCAAGGACGCCATTCCCCTCTGGGAGTCCTCCACGGAGGGCTACATCAGCATCGAGGGTCTGGCCCTGGTGGCACTCGCGGAGCGAAAGGGCCTGCTCACGCGCTCTGACTACCTGCACGTTCCCGCCCTGGTCCGACTGCCAGCGCCCCTGCCGGACGCGGCGGCGGACTGGCGTCAGCCGTCCGACTGAACAACTTCGGTGAGCAGAACTCTCGCCACGCCGTCATTCACCTCGGTCACCACGCCCAACCTGCAAGAGCGGGAGTTCGCACACGCCGCATGAGCCGGTGAAGGTTTACCCCGCGAGAAGGTCATCTCGGAATCTGAGAATTCAGTCAGGCGAGCATGACCTGATGGGGAGGATTCGACCCAGGTGCTTTCCAATCATGTCGGCCCGGTTTAGTAGGAAAAAGAACCGCCGATGCAAAAGCCGACCGAACCCACCTCCGCCCAGTCCGAGCCCCTCACCACGGGGCGGATTTTGAACGCCACCTATGAAATCGGCACCGTCCTGGGCAAGGGCGGGATGGGCGCGGTCTTCCTGGCGCGCCACCTGCGCCTGCCGGGCAAGCAGGTGGCCATCAAGGTGCTGCACGGCGCCGAGGAGCTGTCGCCGGAGGTGGCGGTGCGCTTCCGGCGCGAAGCGGAGATCGCCTCCCGGCTGGGCCACCCCAACATCGTGGAGGTGCTGGACTTCGACACCCTGGAGGACGGCACGCCCTTCATGGTGATGGAGTACCTGCGCGGCGAGGGCCTGTCGCGCCGCCTGCGCAAGCAGAAGCAGCTGCCGCTGGCGGAGGTCTTCTCCATCTCCCGGCAGATGGGCGCGGCGCTCCAGGCGGCGCACCGCGCGGGCGTGGTGCACCGCGACCTGAAGCCGGGCAACGTGTTCCTGGTCCCCACCGAGGCGGGCGGCGTGGTGAGCGAGCGCGTGAAGCTGCTCGACTTCGGCATCTCCAAGCTCATCGACTCGCGCACGGTGCAGACGCTGGACTCGGTGCTGATGGGTACGCCGCAGTACATGGCCCCCGAGCAGGCCATGGGGCACAACAGCGACGTGGACTCGCGGACCGACCTCTTCTCGTTCGGCTGCATGGTCTACGAGATGATCGCCGGCCAGCCGCCCTACTCCGGCGACAACATCGCGGAGCTGATCTACCAAATCGTCCACCTGGAGCCCGCGCCCCTGCTGACGCTGGCGCCGAACACGCCGCCGCACGTGGTGACCGCCATCCACCGCGCGATGGCCAAGCGTCCCGCGGACCGCTACCCGGACGTGGGCGCGTTCATCCAGGACCTGACCGGCAGCCCGCTCCAGTCGCTGCCCGAGTCGAAGCCCGCGCGCCCCAGGACGGCCTCCCCCGTGTCCGCCGCGCCGGCGCCCATGTCCAGGCCCCCGCCGCAGGAGCACGTGCCCACCGTGGGCATGCGCCCCCACGCCGGACAGGACGCGTCCCCGCAGGCGCCGGGTCCCCGCACGGAGTCGGGTCCACGCACGGAGTCGCTGGCCGCGCAGCCGTTGGAGCGCGCCCGCCCGAAGTGGCTGGTGGGCGTGGCCGTGGGTGTCGTCGTCATCGCGGCCTTCACCACCGCCTTCTTCTGGCGCGGCGCGGGCACGACCGCGCCCGTCACGGTGCCGGCCCCCGTGCAGCCGACCCCGGTGGCCATCACGCCGCCCGCCGACGTGAAGCCTCCGCCCGCCGACACGGTGCCCCCCGCCCCGGATCAGAAGAAGCCGACGGGCCCCGAGAATTCGACCACGCCAGTGCCGGACGCGGATCCGTCCCACCTGGGGATTGGTGGGCTCGACACGCCCGAGAAGCCCAGGCCGTCGCGAAATCCTGCGCCTGCGCCGTCCCAGGCCGCGGAGAAGATGCCCGACAGCGTCCGGGAGGACCTGGCTTCGGCGCAGCGGGCGCTGGACGCGGGCAATCCAGCGGAAGCGCTGCGTCACATCCGCCGCAGCCAGCGCACGAAGATCACCGGCATGTCGTTCTCGCTGCTCACCCGCGTGTCCTGCCAGCAGCACGATCTGGCGAATGCGAAGGCCAATTGGACCCGGGTGCCGGCAACGGAGCGTCCCAAGGTCCGACAATTCTGTCAGAAGTACGAAATCGACCTCTGAGGTCATCCCTGGCGCGCGGAGCTGGACGAGCGAGCGCGCCCCCATTCAAGGAGTTCCTGTGAGAGTTCTACTGGCAGTGAGCGTCGTCGCCTTGTCCCTGGGGTGTTCCCGGGGCGCCCGGCCTGACAGCGCGGTCGCGGGCACGAAGCCCGCGACGGGCAAGGTGTATTCCAACGAGGCCGGCGAGCAGGTCACCATCGTTCCGCTGGAGCCCGCCGACGCGAAGAAGGCGCTCGTGGAGTTCAACGGCACCAAGAGCGAACTGGACGGCAAGGTCCTCATCGCGTCCGTGGACCGCGATCGCGGCGTCGGCTACTGGTCGAAGTGGCGCGGCCGCACCCAGCGCTTCGTCACCCTGCATGACCGGGGCGGCTACGAGGACCTCATCCTCAGCCCCGCGGGCGCCTCCGGCTACACGCACCTGAAGCCGGACACGGGCAAGACCGCGGCGCTCAAGGTGGAGAAGGTCTTCGAGCGCTACCAGGACCTGGAGGACGACAAGAAGTACAACGCGTTCCTCCCCTTCGATCGCAAGTTCTGGACGGACCAGGCGGAGAAGGAGCTGGGGGAGAACCTGGCCGAGGCGAACAAGGCGTGCGGTTCGAAGGTGGCCGTCACCGTCGCCTGGGACACCATCCCGGATCCGCTGCTCAACAAGCTGTCCATCCCCAGCTACTGCGTGGGCCCGCTGGAGTCGATGCAGAAGCTGTGCAGCCGCTCCGAAGAGGCGAAGCGTACCATCCAGCAGAAGGTCCAGTCGGTCGAGTGCCGCATCGACGCCAAGGCGGCGGTGAAGCTGGAATCGCAGAAGGTCATCTGGTCCATCACGGACGGCGATCTGATCCAGCCCGACGCGACCACCACCTTCTTCACCGACAACCTCTAGGCCGGAGCTTCGAACAACATGTCACTTCGACACATGGTCATCGCCCTGGGGTTCGTCATCGCCCCGCAAGCCGCGCTCGCAATGGATCCGCCCTGGGGACAGGAGAAGCGGCTGCGCGACCGCATGGTGCTGGAGTCCACCCGCGTGTGCACGGACGGCAAGGGCCACTACACGGTCCTCGTCCCCACCACGCCGGAGGCGGACGGCCAGCTCTACTACGGAGACGGCAAGTCCTTCGTCCAGGTCCCCAACGTCAGCAGCAACAGCGAGACGCAGGCGGACTTCTTCGAGCCTCGCTTCTTCAACCCCAAGGCCAACGACAACTTCCGCGGCGTGGACTACCGCGTGATTTCGCGGCTCGCGCTCAGCGAGGACTCCAAGACGTGCACGCTGAGCTGCGGCGACCGCGCCCTGCCCCAGCAGCCCCTGGAGGCGGACAAGGCGAAGGAGCTGCTGCGCAAGTCCACCTTCACGCCCAGCCCCATGAAGTTCCAGCCGTACGCGCTGCTGCGGGACGACAAGGGCACGTACTACCTGGTGGAGCGCGGCATCGGCGCGGACAACAAGTCCTTCCGCATCTTCACGGGCCAGCGCGGCCAGGTGAAGCCGCAGAAGATGCTCAACGTCGTCACCGA